>JBLNEM010000176.1:0-15052 GCA_050262655.1 Mycobacterium leprae
GTCGGTTCTGGGGGGGGGCTGGTTGTGGGGGGTCAACCCCCCCGCGGGGGGGGGGGGGGGGGGGGGGGGGGGGGGGCCCGCGGGCCAGGGCGGAGGAGGCTAGCACGTGCGCCGTTAGAACGGGCTCGGCCGGGGTGGGCCGGTCGGCGACCGGCGCGGGGTCGGCGATGGGGTCGGGCGCGGGGTCAGCGATGGGCACGGGCGCGGGGTCAGCCATGGGATCGGGTGCGGGGGCGGGCACCGGGCGGGGGTCATCGTCATCGGATGAGGGAGGATCGATGCCCAGGATCTGATGGGTCGGCGGCCAGGCAAGCAGGGGTTCGTCGTCGGCACAATGCGACACGTGGGCCATGGGCATATCCTCCTCGATCGCCGGTTGGGTGGGGGGCACCAGGTCAAGCACGGTCACACAGACCGGATCAGGATTCGGGTCGGGTGCCGGTATGGGGTCAGGGTTCGGTGCGGGATCGGGGCTCGAGGCGGGAGTGGGGGGTGGGGGTGCCGTCGGGGGTGCGATGGGGACGGGGATGGACTGCAGCGCCTCACGAATCTGCGCCAGAAGGGGCACCGCCCAGAACTGGGCCAACGCCTCGAAGATGCCGTCCGCTATTGTCCCGGGCAGGCGCTCTCTCTCCTGCCGGGAGCGCGGCTGGCCGGTCAGGATCAGCGCAACGGGGAGGCCGCGGTGCCTGGCGCCGGAGAGGGAGACCCGGCTGCCCAGGTCGACCATTGCGGTGTGGCGGGCGATCGCTTCGGCCAGACAGACCGCCAGTTTTCGGCTTTCGCGGTGACCCATCCAACTGTATGTAACCGAGACGCCGTCGGTGGCCAGGCTGCCCGGGCTGAGGCGCACGACCAGATCGCAATCCGGCAGGGGGGCGCCTTCTGACAGTATGGCGACGATGGCTCCCGCTGCTGTGAGTTGCTCGCCGGTTCGCTCTGCCGCTGCGGTGGCTAACGCCGTTGTCCCCGGTGAGTCGGCTGGTGCGGCGACCACAACCAGACGTTTGCCGGCCAGGGGTGATTCGACATAAAATGTGCTGTTCGCCTGATCCATATAGGTTCGAACCTGCATCTGCGCGCACAGGGTTGCCAGTGTGGGCAGGTCTGCCGGATCGATTGCGGCTACCTGCTCCAGGCCCAACACGACCTTAAGGCTGCACAAGTCTTGTCCCTCCTGTCATTGGTGGTGCGTATGAGGAAGGTCGTGACATGCTATGCAGCCGAATCAGGGAGGTGATTCAGTCACCCCCGTTCCAGCCATTTCATACCCTGATGCAAGATGAGTCTACCTGAGGCAACCCCTGCACAGGGAGGGTTTCAAAAGTGACTGAGTACTTACCGCCCATGTCCGGAGGGCAGAATCCCATTGTTCCGGGGCCGGTACGCGGCGGCGCGTGCCCTCCACCCAGTGAGATCGTGGTGATAGAGGCGAGGAAGACCTTTGATTACTGCTTCCAGGAAGATCAGTTGGAGCGCTGTTTCTTCGTGCCCGGGTTGGGTGTCGGCGCCAGCGTGACCAACTGCCAGATCACTAATGTGACCTGTAACGAGATTCTCGGCCGGGAGCCGCTGCCTGATCAGACCGGGCTTGCCCTCGTATCCCTACAGGTGACGTTGGACCTGACCATTACCATTCTGCCGACGGCTATGGCCACGACGCCGATTACGGTGACCCGGACCATTGCGTTCCCGAAGCGGGTCGTGCTATGCGCCCCCACGGGGACCGATGTCACCTGCGATGTGAACGGCACCTGCATCTGCACCGTGCAGCCGCCGCCTCCGGCTACCGCTGTGGCCGCAGGTGTGTCAGAGCCTAATGTGTGCTGCACCATTCAGTTGATGGTTGTGGTTACCAGTTCGGCGCCGGTCAAAATTCTGGTACCGAGCTTCGGCACGGTGGTACCGCAGCAGTGCCGCGTATCGCCGACTGGCACGGCGCCAGGCATGGGGCCGGTTTCGCCCGAATCGTGCGGACCGTCCATGACCATGCCGCCAGATCCCTGAGCGGATGTAAGGAAGGGCGTCGACCAGTCGGCGCCCTTTGTGATTGCGAATGAGCGGGCGCCCACGGGGGGACGCCCGCTCTTGCTTTGCATTATGTTGACCAACGGTTTCGCTGCCACATACCATAACATCAGACCATACTGCCACGGTGGCGGTCGTGAGTCGCGCCAGCTCAAAGGGGGATTAGCAGCGTGCATACGGAACCGTTCGGGCAGCCGTCCGGGGCCTCCGAGCAACTGCCCCAGATGTTGGAGCACCCGTGTCATGAGGGCCATCACCATGACGTAGTCTGCATCGAGGCGAAGAAGGTCTTCGATTTCTGCTTTCAGGAGCACCATGTGGAGCGGGAATTCCCCGACTTGGTGCCGCATGATCTGAAACATGTCAGGGTGGAGTGCGAGATCGAGGAGTCCGAGATTCTCTGCCGCGAAGTGGGTAAACGGCGTCCGGTGGAAGGCAAACCCGGCAAATTCATAGTCTGCGTAGCAGTGGAAGTCCCCATCCGAATCAAAGTAATTGATGAATATGATGAGAGAATTTGCAGGACCATCCACCAGAAGGTCGTATTCTTAAAGCAGGCAGTCCTTTGTGCGCCTGAAGGAACGGATGTGGAATGTCAGGTGACAGGGAACTGCTGTTGCTTCTTCGATCGCCATCACCACATTGTAACCTGTGCCTTCGACTTCTGCGTCGTGCTGGAGACCAAGGCCAAGGTGAAGTTGTTGGTCCCGTCGATGGGGCTCTGCCTGCCGGCGCAGTGCAAGAGCGTCCCGGCGTGCCCGCCGCGGGTGCCGCACGACTGCGCTCGGGACTGCTAGCTGAACATCCATGGCGGAGGGGAAACCCCACCGCCATTGGTACACAAGAGCCTTAAGCGACGGCGCAATTTCGACTATCGTTTGGGGCTAAAGTTTTACTGAACTCCCCCCGCAAATTCGACGTCTCATATTCGGTCGATGTACCTTTCCACAGAAAAGGCCCTGAATATTGGGCCGAAACAACGATAGGGGGAGAACACATGTCTCGACGCAAGTGGTCCGCGCTGCTGGCACTGCTCGTCATTGCCAGCGTGATTCTGTCTGCCTGTGGCGCAAAGCCCGCGGCAAACAATGGTTCCGGTTCCACCACGAATGCAGGTCCCAAGAAGCCTGCGGTCGGCGGTGAGTTGAATCTCCGTCTGGCCAAGGACCCGGATAACTTCAACCCGATCCTGTCCAGCACTGCCTACGGCAGCGCCGTCTACGGTCAGGTCTACGCCACCCTGTTCGAGTTCAACGAGAAGTTTGAGCCGACGCCCTATATCGCCGACAAGTGGTCTGCCAGCGCCGACGGCCTGGTCTGGACCATCAACCTGAAGCAGGGCATCAAGTTCACCAACGGTGATCCCCTGAACGCCGATGACGTCGTCTTCACCCTCGGCGCCATTATGGACAAGGATTACCAGGGTCCCCGCAGCCTCGATGCCGTGAAGTCGATCACCAAGAAGGACGACAACACCGTCATCGTGACGCTGAAGGAGCCGTTCGCTCCGATCCTGAGCGACATCAACTACGGCATCCTGGACCACAAGCTGTTCGCCAACACCTCCATCAAGGAGATGGACAAGAACCCGACCACCATGAGCCCGGTTGGTGCTGGTCCTTACAAGTTCGTGGAGTACAAGCGTAGCCAGTATGTTCTGCTGGAGCGCAACCCCGACTGGTTCATGAGCAAGGATCGCAACGGCGCTCCGTTCATCAAGACCCTGCGCTTCAAGGTGATCCCGGACGACACCACCGCTGTCGCCTCGCTGGAGAACGGCGAAATCGATCTGGACACCCCGCTGCCCAACGAAATCAGCCGCCTGGAGAAGGACGACAAGGACAAGCTGGTCCCGCTGAACTACGAGCGTAACGGCTTCGGCTATATGCAGTTCAACGTGACCTCCCCGATCCTCTCTGACAAGCTGGTCCGTCAGGCTCTGACCTACGGTCTGGACCGTCAGTCGATCATCGCCGGCGTCATGGACGGCCGCGCTGTGATCCCCGCCGGCCCGATCCCGCCTGTGTCCTGGGCCTATGACTCCTCCATCAAGCCGTATGCCTACGACAAGGCTAAGGCCGGGCAGCTGCTCGACCAGGCTGGTTGGAAGATGGGCGCCAACGGCGTCCGTGAGAAGGACGGCAAGCCCTTCAAGATCACCTTCTATGGCTCCTCGGGCAGCTCTCTGATCGACGGCATCGCCCAGATCGCCAAGAAGAACTGGAAGGATATCGGCGTTGACCTCGACGTCCAGCTGATGGACTTCAACGCCATGATGGACAACTTCGTGAAGCCCGGCAAGTTCGATGTGAGCTTCTCCGGCATGAGCCTCAGCCTCGACCCCGACCAGTATGACCTGTGGCACAGCACCCAGGTCAAGGGCTTCAACCGTGGCCGTTGGGCCAACCCGCAGGCCGACAAGCTTCTGGTTGACGGCCGCAAGGAGACCGATCAGGCGAAGCGGAAGGCGATCTACTCCGACTTCCAGAAGGTCTTCCAGGACGACTGCCCCGCCATTCTCGTGTACGCCAACAAGTACACCGACATGGTCTCCACCAAGGTTAAGGGTGGCGTCGTCAACTTCCCGGGCGCCGGCGCTTCGTTCATCTACCGCTGGTGGATCAACGAGCAGTAAGCTGCCTGGACTCGTGTGATCTGGAAGGGGGCGCCCCCGGGCGCCCCCATCCTTTAGTTCAATCCTGGTAGGGGTGGTGAAGCTGGATGACCCGTTTTCTGATCAGACGAATAATAAATATGCTCCCTGTATTAATTCTGGCTACCCTAATCTCGTTCACGATCATGCAGTTGGCGCCAGGCGGTCCGGAAGAGATGCTGCTGAGCTCGGATAAGCAGGACTCATCCATCAACCTGGAGAAGATGGACGCACTTCGTGAGAAGTGGGGCCTGAATGATCCCGTGTACATCCAGTATCTGCGCTGGCTGGGGAACGTAGCGCGGGGCGATCTCGGTGATTCGTACGTCCAGACTGGCCGTACGGTGAAGGAGATCATCGGCGATGCGCTGCCGAACACCCTGGAACTGAGCTTTATTACATTGCTCCTGTCCTACCTGATTGCCATCCCACTAGGCGTCATATCGGCTGTAAAACAATACTCAAAGTTCGACTATGCGGTGACCAGTGTCGCGTTTGTCGGCCAGGCAGCACCTAGCTACTGGGTGGCCATGCTGCTGATCTACGGACTGGCCATGCACTCTAATCATCTTATTCCTACCAACGGCATTTCTACGGCCGGTATGGACCTCAGCAACACTGGCTTTGTCACCGTCTTCCTCGACCGGGCGAAGTACGCACTGATGCCGGTCATCGTGATGACGTTCGGCAGCCTGACGGGCCTGACCCGCTACATGCGGGGCAGCATGTTGGAAGTGCTGAAAGAAGATTACGTTCGGACGGCACGGGCCAAGGGCGTGTCGGAGCGGGTGGTCGTTTACAAGCATGCCATGCGCAACGCACTGCTGCCGATCGTCACCATCTCTGGTGGCATTCTGGCCGCTCTGGTCAGCGGCGCCACGATTACGGAGACCATCTTCTCCTGGCCGGGCCTGGGCCGTGTCAGCTACGAGGCAGTTGTAGCCCGTGACTATCCGGTCGTAATGGCTACGCTGCTGATGGGCTCGGTGCTGTTGCTGATTGGCTTCCTGCTGGTCGACGTCGCTTATGTGTTCGTCGATCCGCGCATCAAGTACGACTAGGGGGTGAGGCAGAATGGGAACTCCTGAAAAGCAGAACGTGGAAGTCCAGGACGCCTCGCTCGTAGCCGCCAAGGAAGAGAGCCAGCTCAAGGCGATTGTCCGTCGCTTCTTCCGCAATAAGGCGGCCGTGGTCGGCCTGGTGATTCTGGCTTTGTTGTATGCGGTTGCGATTCTTGCCCCGTGGCTGGCCAAACAGCCGCAGGACTTCATTGATGTGACCCAGCACTATATCCGGCCTAACTGGGCACACCCCATGGGCACCGATAACCTGGGCCGTGACGTGCTCTCCCGGATGATCTGGTCGAGCCGGGTCTCGCTGTCGGTCGGTTTCATCGCCATGGGCGTCTCGGTTTCGATCGGTACGGTCGTGGGTTCGATCGCCGGTTTCTACGGCGGCTCCTGGCTTGATATCTTCCTGATGCGTGTGGCCGAAGCGTTTGATATCATTCCGGTGCTCTTCCTGCTGATCACGATCGTGGCCGTTCTGGGTCCCAGCACGCGTAACGTCATGATCATCATCGGCCTTACGTCCTGGACCAACGTGGCCATGATTGTGCGTGGTCAGTTCCTGAGCTTGCGGCAACGTGATTTCACGGAAGCCTCTCGGGCTTTGGGCGCCACGGACCGCCGGCTGATCTTCCGGCACATTCTGCCCAACGCGGTTGGACCGATCATCGTGTCGGCCACGCTGAAGATCGGCGGCGCCATTCTGACCGAGTCTTCCCTGTCCTTCCTGGGTCTCGGTACGCAGCCGCCCCAGTCTTCCTGGGGTCAGATGCTGTCGGTTGGGCGTCAGTACCTGCGGCAGGCGCCGTGGGTGGCCGTTTGGCCAGGCGTGCCGATTCTGATCACCGTGATGGCGTTCAACTACGTTGGTGATGGCCTGCGTGATGCGCTGGACCCGAAGATGAAGCGGTAAACAGCGAAGCACCCGTACTCAGGTACGGGTGCTTTTTTCTATAGGGCCCTCGTAAGCATTCTGCATCTGGTGATTATGCCGCCAGTAGAGTGCTTTTTTTGTTTTCGGTTAGTCGTGTTGAAGGTAATCTTCGTTTTAAGTAGAAATAGCTTTCGTAGATTACTCGACGGTATTTTGAGTCTCTATGCATAGGTGCGCCAATAGCCACTTTGGTGGGACCCTGCCCGACCTATTTTGTCGACAGGGCCGTTTTATAGAGACGCCCCTCGAGGGCATGTCAAAGGGGGAGAACACATGACCCGTGCGCGTAAAGTATCTGTGATTCTGGCCCTGTTCCTCATGGTCGCCACGGTGCTGTCGGCTTGCTCGACCAAGACCGACACCACGAAGCCGTCCGACAAGGGCACCACGCCCGTCGTGGCCAAGAAGCCCGCCGTTGGTGGCGAGTTGAACCTGCGCCTGTCGAAGGACCCGGACAACTTCAACCCGATCCTGTCCAGCACCGCCTATGGCAGCGCCATCTATGGCCAGGTTTACTCGGGCCTGTTCGAGTTCAACGAGAAGTTCGAGCCCACCCCGAACCTGGCCACCAAGTGGACCGCCAGCCCGGACGGCTTGATCTGGACCATCGAACTGCGCAAGGACGTCAAGTTCCACAACGGCGATCCCTTCACCGCCGATGACGTCGTCTTCACCCTCGGCGCCATCATGGACAAGGACTACACGGGTCCCCGTGACCTGAGCGCCCTGAAGTCGATCACGAAGAAGGACGACTACACCGTCGTGATCGAGTTGAAGGAGCCCTATGCTCCGATCCTGACCGACATCAACTACGGCATCCTCGATAGCAAGCAGTTCAAGGGCACTGCTATCAAGGACATGGAGAAGAGCCCTGTCACCATGCAGCCGAACGGCACAGGCCCCTACAAGTTCGTCGAGTACAAGCGCAGCCAGTATGTTCTGCTGAAGCGGAACGAGAACTGGTTCCGGAGCAAGGATTGGAACGGCGCTCCGTTCATCGACACCCTGCGCTTCAAGGTCATCCCCGATGACACCACCGCGGTGGCTGCTCTTGAGAACGGCGAAATCGACCTCGACACCCCGCTGCCTGGCGAAGTCGGCCGTCTGCAGAAGGATGCCGCCAACAAGCTGGTCTCCATCAACTACGACCGCAACGGCTTCGGCTACATGCAGTTCAACGTGACCTCTCCGATCCTCTCTGACAAGCTGGTCCGTCAGGCTCTGACCTACGGTCTGGACCGTCAGTCGATCATCACCGGCGTTATGGACGGCCGTGCCGTCATCCCGGTTGGCCCGATTCCTCCTGTCTCCTGGGCTTATGACTCCTCCATCAAGCCGTATGCCTTCGATCAGGCCAAGGCGAAGGCCCTCCTCGACCAGGCTGGCTGGAAGTTGGGCGCCAACGGCATCCGTGAGAAGGACGGCAAGCCCATGAAGCTGAGCTTCTACGGCTCCTCCGGCAGCTCCCTGATCGAAGGCCTTGCCCAGATCGCGAAGAAGAACTGGAAGGACATCGGCGTTGACCTCGACGTCCAGCTCATGGACTTCAACGCCCTCATGGACAACTTCGTGAAGCCCGGCAAGTTCGATATCAGCTTCTCCGGCATGAGCCTCGGCCTCGACCCCGACCAGTTCGACCTGTGGCACAGCACCCAGGTGAAGGGCTTCAACCGTGGTCGTTGGGCCAACCCGCAGGCCGACAAGCTTCTGGTCGACGGCCGCAAGGAGACCGACCAGGCCAAGCGTAAGGCGATCTATGCCGACTTCCAGAAGGTCTTCCAGGACGACTGCCCGGCCATCCTCGTGTACTCCAACAAGTACACCGACATGGTCTCCACCAAGGTTAAGGGCGGCGTCGTTAACTTCCCGGGTTCCGGCGCTTCCTTCATCTATCGTTGGTGGGTCAACGAGCAGTAAGGATCCGCAAGGCATGAAAGAGGGGGACGCATTCAGCGTCCCCCTTTGCTTATGGCTTCGACCGTTTCACGCAGCCGGTTCGGGTCGTGATAGATCAGGTTGCCGACCACGACGGTGTCGGCGAGGCGTCCGGCCGCCTCCGCCTGAGCGGCAGTGGTGATGCCGCCGCCATAGATGATGTGGGCATCGCCGGCGGCGCTGCGGACAGACTGGAGCAGGCTCATGTCGCCGAAGGTGCCGCTGTACTCCACATAGAGCAGAGGCAGTCGCAGGACCCGCCCGGCAAAGGCGGCGTATCCGGCGGCTGTTTTGCTGTCCAGCGTGGCCTGGGCGTCCGTCAGCCGGGCCACGGTGGCCTCCGGATTGAGCACCAGGTAGGCTTCGGGCAGCAGCAGGGACCACGGGATGAAGGAGCCGAAGGTGGGCAGCAGTTCGGCCAGCACCTGGCTCTGGTTGCCGGTCAGCCAGTCGCCGCTGCGGCTGTTCAGCACCACAGGGATGAGGAAGAGGGCGGGCCCGGGCATCACCGACTCCGGCGTGGAGACTTCCAGCGCCACCGGTAACGGGGAGTCTGCGAGTTGGCGCAGGAGTGTGGCGACGGCCGAGCGGGTGACGCCGGAGGAGCCGCCGACCATGATAGCGTCGGTGCCGCTGGCGTAGACCAGCTTGAGGGCCTCAGCCTTAAGGGGGCGGTCCGGATCGAGTTTGGTGACGTGGCGCCAGCGCCGCCAGTCGGGCGGGTCGGGCCAGAAAGCGTTCACGTTCATACCCTAGAGCCTACCCTCCCGGGCGAGCAGACAAACATCTACAAAGCCCGCCTGTTTGATCATGGCCGCCCGGTGCACGGCCTCCAGCCGGAAGCCGTGGGCCCAGGTCAGCTCCAAGAGGGCGCGGGCGTCGGCCGGCGCCTCGATGGTGAGCCGGCGCACCCCCAGCCAGTCATCGGCGAGGCCGATCAGGAACTGGAGGAGGGCGGTATCCACGCCGCGGTCGTGCCACTCGTCAGATACGGCGAGATAGGAAACCGCAGCGCTGTTGGCCAGGCGGCCGAAACGCTGATTCAGGAGGGCGGCACCGACGATCTGTCCGTTGGCCTCAGCCACTGTCAGGTGCTGGGTACGGGTGAGACCGCTGAGTTCCTTTTGCACCGCATCGACCTGAAGGGCAGGGAGGCGGTTGAGTCCGGGGAGCACGTCGGGCTGCAGGAAGAGCGCATGGATGGCAGGGGCGTCCTCGACCCGGGCGGCCCGGATCATGAAGGCCTGGGGTTGGAAGACGGGGTAGGCGGAGGGCAGGGCGGCCACGGCGGCCGGGGAGGGCAGCGGCGGCTCGGCGGGGCAGGGGGTGGAGAGGAGGCCGGGGAGCGGGGTGGCGGCGGCTGCGGCGGCACGGCCACGGAGGCGGGCCATGTGGAGTGCGTCCACATAGAGGCCTTCCCGACGGTAGGCGGCGGGGGAGCGGCCTTCTTCGACAAAGCCGAACTTGCGGTAGAGATTGACGGCCCGCTCATTGTCCGGGTAAACGTCCAGCACGACGCGCTCCAGGCCGAGCCAGTTGTCGGCCAGGTCCAGTGCGGCGGCCATCAGCGCCTTGCCCAGACCCCTACCCTGGTACTGGTCGTGGACGCACATCCCTATGTAGCCGGTGTGACGCAGACGGGCGGCGCCCACATTGAGCCAGAGGCTGCCGACGGCCTTCCCCTCCACCTCTGCCACCAGCTTGTGGTTATCAGGCTGTGCTGCACAGGAGGCGGCTACATCGGCGTAGAGAATCGTCGGCAGTTGAAGGGTGCCCCACATGGCATTGGGCCGGGTCCGGAGCTCATACATGTCGGCGGCATCTGAGGGCCGCATCGGGCGGATGATCGAATCAGCCATGCCTATCCCTCCGTACGGACGTTCGGTATGCTATAATAGGATGATACCATGAAAGCTGGAGGTGTACCGGTGCACAAGTTTCAACTGGTCTCTGACATGCAGCCGAGAGGCGATCAGCCAAAGGCGATTGAGGCGCTGGCCGACGGCGTCGAGCAAGGCGTTCGGGAGCAGATTCTGCTGGGCGCCACCGGCACCGGTAAGACCTTTACCATTGCCGGCGTGATCGAAAAGGTGCAGCGGCCCACCCTGGTGCTGGCGCACAACAAGATCCTCGCCGCCCAGCTCTGTGCGGAGTTCAAGGAGTTCTTCCCGAACAACGCCGTGGAGTACTTCGTCAGCTACTACGACTATTATCAGCCCGAAGCATACATTCCGCAAACAGATACTTTCATTGAAAAAGACGCGATGATCAACGACGAGATCGACAAGCTGCGCCACTCGGCTACCATGGCGCTGTTCGAGCGGCGGGATGTGATCATTGTCGCGTCGGTCTCCTGCATATACGGCCTGGGTTCGCCGGCGGACTATAAGGACCTGGCGGTCTCCCTGCGGGTGGGCAACCAGGTGGAGCGGGACCATATTCTGCGCCGGCTGGTCGACATCCAGTACGAGCGGAACGACATGAACTTTGTCCGCAACAAGTTCCGGGTGCGGGGCGACGTGGTGGAGATTTTCCCGGCGGGCTCGACCGACCGGGCGATCCGCTGCGAGTGGTTCGGCGACGAGATCGACCGGATCAGCGAGTTCGACCCGTTCACCGGCGAGATCACCGGCAGCACCAACCACGTGGCGATCTACCCGGCCAGCCACTATGTGGTGACGGATGACAAGCGGGAAGCGGCCATGGTCAGCATTGAGGCAGAGCTAGAGGAGCGTCTGAAGGTACTACGGGAACAGGGGAAGCTGCTGGAGGCGCAGCGGCTGGAGATGCGCACCCGCAACGACCTGGAGATGCTGCGGGAGATCGGCTTCTGCTCGGGCATCGAGAACTACAGCCGCCATCTGACTGGCCGCGCACCGGGCGAGGCGCCGTACACGCTGCTGGACTTCTTCCCGGACGATTTCCTGTTGGTGGTGGACGAGAGCCATGTCTCGATCCCGCAGGTGGGCGCCATGTACAACGGCGACAAGGCCCGGAAGGATAACCTGATCGAGTTCGGCTTCCGCCTGCCGTCGGCGGGCGACAACCGGCCGCTGAAGTTCGGGGAGTTCGAGCAGCGGGTGAACCAGGCGATCTACGTGTCGGCCACGCCGGGCCCGTACGAAATGGGGCGGGTGAAGCCGGTGAACGTCGCCGAGCAGATCGTCCGGCCCACCGGCCTGCTGGATCCGGTGATCGAGGTCCGGCCGATCAAGGGCCAGATCGACGACCTGTATGCGGAGATCAAGGACCGCGCGGCGAAGAACCAGCGGGTGCTGGTGACCACGCTGACCAAGAAGATGGCGGAGGACCTGACCGAGTACTTTAAGGAACTGGGCGTGAAGATCCGCTACATGCACTCGGACATTGAGACCTTCGAGCGCATGAACATCGTGCGGGATCTGCGCCTGGGCGTCTTCGACGTGCTGGTGGGCATCAACCTGTTGCGGGAGGGCCTC
Organism: Mycobacterium leprae; assembly: GCA_050262655.1. GTDB lineage: Bacteria > Bacillota > Sulfobacillia > Symbiobacteriales > Symbiobacteriaceae > DASXVX01. The sequence goes on from JBLNEM010000176.1 coordinate 12,076, forward strand.
GACCTGCCGGAGGTATCGCTGGTGGCGATCCTGGATGCCGACAAGGAAGGTTTCCTGCGGGCGGAGCGGTCGCTGATCCAGACGATCGGTCGTGCGGCTCGTAACGCCGAGGGCAAGGTGATCATGTACGCCGACCGGATGACCGACTCGATGACCAAGGCGATCAGCGAGACGGATCGCCGGCGCACGATCCAGCAGGAGTACAACCGGGTCCACGGCATTACACCGCAGACGATCATCAAGCCGATCCGTGACGTGATTCAGGCGGTGAAGCCGGCGGAGGATGCGCCGCCGATCAACCTGCTGGATACGCCGAAGAAGGATATTCCGCAGCTGGTCGACAAGCTGAAGAAGGAGATGAAGGAGGCCGCCAAGGCGCTGGAGTTTGAGAAGGCCGCCGAGCTGCGGGATCTTGTCATCGAATTGGAGAAGCGGAAGTAGGGTCGAAGATTGTAGGTCTACTTAGTTCGTGAGAATGGTAACGGAGAACGTGAGAAACGTAACAGAGAACGTGAGAAAGTAACAGAGATAGTGAGAACGGGACCAGCCGTTGGGATGCCTGTTCTGATCAAAAACGCCCCGGGGGTGTCCAACCCTCGGGGCGTTTTGGGTATCAAGCCATCAAGCAATGGTGCTTTCCGTTTCTTCGATCCGGGCGTTGCGCAGTTGGTTGTTTGACCTGAGCAGGAGGCCGGTCAAGGCCAGAAGGCATCCACCTCCGACCATAACGGGGGGGCTGCCAACCAGTGCTGCCAGGAAGCCGCAGACCCCTTCCGCGCCGGAGGAGAGGCCCCGGCTGGCGATCACCCTTAAGCTGGAGACTCGGCCCAGCATGGCGGGGTCGGTATTGGTTTGGAACAGGACATCAATCAGGACTTGCTGAGCCCCAAGGATGTATCCGACCAAGAACACCCATGCCACGTTGAGGGGCAACCAGGTGGTGAAGGCGAAGCAGACGATGACCGCCCCAAGTGCAGAACTGGCCGTCAGAACAAGAGACCCGGCGGGCCATTTCTTGAACGGAAACCCGGCGAGCGATCCAAGGATAGCGCCAAGACTGAGAGCCGTCGTGATTACACCGAGAACCTCAGGCCCTCTCTCAAGCACCTGGCGCACCCAGACGACTAGTAACACGTCGAACGGAACGGACCCTACGTTGCCGATCGCGCGGAGGAGAAACAGCCCGAGGATGACTGGCTTAAACCGGACGTATGTAAAGACTTGAGAGATAGACCGCCATATCGGCTCTTCTGTATCGACATGGCTGGGGAAGTGACCGCGAATAGACCAGACGCAGGCGCCCGAAATCAGGAAAGAGAGGGCGTCGAACCCGATCAGGGGGGCGGTGCCCCACTTGGCAAGCATGATGCCTGCCACCAGGGGACCTACCACAAACCATAGATTTTCGCTGGCACTGAAGAGCGAGTTGGCCGGCTGCAGTTCCGTTTCGCTGACGAGCTTGGGCATAGCCGTAAGGAGAATCGGAGTGCTAAGCGCCTGTAGGATGCCAAATAGCAGCGCATAGACGTAGACGTGCCATAGTGCCAAGTGCTGGACCACTAGCAGTAGGCAGAGGGACCCAGTAAGAGCGCCGGCCACGGTTTCGGCGAAGGCCGTCACCTTCCGAAAGTCATACCGATCGACAATGGCGCCACCCAGCAATGCAAAGAGTGCTTCAGGTAAGGACATGAGCAGCATGACCATGCCGAGGGCATAAGCCGAGTTGGTCAGGTCCAGCACCAACCAGCCCAGCGCTAAATCCGAACAGACATCGCCCATGCGCGATATGCTTTGGCCCGTCCAGAACAGCATGAACGGCCGATTCCGTAACAGTTGGCGCATCCCCATCCCTCCCAACCGCCGCACCTGACTCCGGGAGTAGCGACCGTCTGGGCAATCTGATACTACCGCACGACCTGTCGGCACTGGTCCCTGAGTTTGGGTACAATCAGCTCAGACACGAAGCCGTCAACAACCTGAAGAGAACTGCCACAGTCTGCGCACATCTCTTTGGGGTTCCTGAGCAGCGATGTAACGGCGCAGCCTCCGCCGCACATCGGTCCGATTCGGCACCTGGTGCACTCCGCCATCGTGAACATGTTTCTGTCCTTCCAGCGACTAGACACATCGGCAGGTAAGTCCAGATGCGGCGCAAAACGCCCAACAGACAGAGCGGGATTGCCGAGTGCAACCGGACAGAGATAGATCAGACCGTCTGGGCCGAAGTAGTAGGTCAGTTGGTCTATGGTCACCCAACAATAATGCCCAAACCGACGGACAGGCCTTTCGATCACCAACTTGTCCATATCCAAGAACCCGAAGACGGAGGCCAGGTAAGGCAAGACCATGAGTACGGCACCCAAGTCGATTCGGTCGGCCAAGCCAGAGATCTGTGGCCAGTGCTCCTGGAGTTTGCGCACCAGATCATGCTCAAGCATTTGGTGCGGGGTGTTTCCCTTCAGAGTCCGGTCGTCAACCGCTTGTAGCTCGATGTAGAAGGAATCGTGCTCGGTCCAGCCCTTCTCTATGAAGAACTTGATCAGTTCTGGCACTGCATCGACGTTTTGGGCGTCAAGGTTCATGCCAACGCTCACGGGAATCCCTATGCCGAGAAGGGTGTCCACCCCGTTTACGATTGTCGTGAAAGTATCCCGTTCTTTCCGGCCGATCCGGCGTCGGTTATGTATGGGAGGCGGCCCGTCCAGCGTAACGGCGACCTGGCTTATGATGTCTTTGTTCGCCAAGAACGTGGGCAGGTACAGATTCACGTTGCTACCATTTGAGACGATGCTGACCGGATAATCGTTATGCTGTGCATAGGCCAGCACTGCTTCCACGAGTTCCTTGGTTTCGGCCAAGAGTGGCTCACCGCCAAACAGCTGTAGCTCTACGTCGTTGCTGGGGTGCATTGCACTGATGGCCTCCACAGACCTGAAGAAGGCGTTCAAATCCTCCAAGGTCATGGTCTGCACTGAGG
>JBLNEM010000177.1:0-3352 GCA_050262655.1 Mycobacterium leprae
AGCGCCGCCCGACGAGGCGGATGAAGTGACGGTGGGCCCTGACTCAGGCGCCGAGCAACTGGTGATGGCCAGGATGGAGCAGGAGCGGGTCCGGGCCGCCTTGCTGCTTCTGCCGCTGGAACAGCGCTCCGCTTTGATCCTGCGGTACTACCACGACCTGACCTATGAGGAGATCGCCCAGGCGCTGGCCTGTCCGATCGGCACCGTGCGCTCACGGATTCATAACGGGCTGCGGCGGTTGAAAGTGTTGTTGATGGCAGAGGAGGCGGCCTCCGGTGCATGAGATCGAAGCGATGCTTCAGCGAGATCGGCAGGCCGGCCTGCCCGAGCCGCCGGATCTGCGCTACACGGCCGCAGCGGTGCGGCGACGGATGGCGGGGCAGCCTCGAAGTCGCCGTGACGACAACGCCGATTGGCCGCTGGTCCTGGCGGGTGGCGGCACGCTGCTGGCAACTGTCACGCTGGCCTTGCTTTTAGGGCTGCCGGCCGTGTGGCTGTGGAGCGTGCCGGTGGTGGGGCTCGCACTCTGCCCGATCTTGCTGCGAAAAGGAGTATGACGGAATATGCGACTGAAGAAGGCGCTGCTCTATATCGTGATCGTCTGTGGCGCGGTGGCCGCACTCTCGACTGTGGCGTTCATCGTCCTTCAGCCGAAGTGGGACGCAAAGTTGGAGGGCGTCAGTGAATACATCCGACGGAATGGTCTCCAGCCGACGGTCAACCAGATGCTGGCGGGTGCGCCCAGGACAGTGGGGTGGGTGGCGACCTTCGTGGTGGAGGTGCAACGCATGCCAGAGGACGGCGATCAACCACGGGATGTCCAGATTGCCGCAGCATACCCGTCCGAACTGGTCGGCCAGCCGGCCGACGTGATGCTGGCCCGAACCCGTTTCATCAACAGTCAGGTGGTGTTGGCGCCGGACGGCCAGGCGTACGAAGTGGGGATGGCCTACAGGTTCAATGTCGTGCCAGTCTGGAGGGCTGCCATCTGGACAGCCGAGCTCTCCGCTCTCATCGCCTGGCTCGCCCTGGCCCTCTGGGTCTTCGCCGACGCCCGGGAGCGGGCCAGCAAGGCGGCGCCGGCCTGGCTGCTGCTCTCCCTGCTGACCGGTCCGGTGGCGCTGGCGGTCTGGCTGATCTCTCGCTACGCCCAGGACGGTTCGTTCACGCCTAACGTTTGTCCCGGCTGCGGCGCCCCCGCCCCCAGGGGTCTGCTCCACTGTGTGAAATGCGGTTACGCCCTTCGACCGGTCTGCCCCTCGTGCGGGCGCATCGTCGAGGTGGAGTGGAGCCACTGCGGAAACTGCGGCACGGACCTGAAAGAAGAGGCATAAGTGCCGCAACCCTCCCACCTGCCGACTCGTCATAAGGACGAGCAGGAAGGTGGGATTCGGTTTTGCGGGAGAGATACGAAGCGACGCGGCAGCGGCTGGAGGAGGATGCGCCGGAAGTGCTCGATGCCATCCGCACCGCGGTCAACGACGTCGACCCGGTCCACCTGATGGGCTTCGGCGCTCCCGACGACGAGTATGATCCGGAGGTGACCGACCTGGCGGAGGGGCTGCTTTCCATCGGGCCGGATCCGGAGCAGCTGGCCGCCCATGCCCAGGAGGTCTTCGACCGCTGGTTCTACCCGGACTGCGTCTCGGCCGAGACCTGCCGGGAGATCGCCGCCCGGCTCTGCCGGGTCTGGATCAGGCTGAACAACTAAGAACCGGGGAGGGCGCTGTTGCCTTCCCCGGTTTTTGGCTTTTCTAGCAGCAACGATCGGAGGTCGTCTCCCCTTCGCCGTCCAGCATCTCGAAGTCGCAGCAGCAATCGGGCACGAAGGGCTGCAGTTGGGTGAAGACGTCGGCCAGAATCTGGTTGTAGTTGGCCGGGTTGCCCGGCAGGTTGATCACCCGGACGCCCCGCCGTTCGAAGCGGGAGATCATCTCCGGCGATGCACCGACCAGGATCGTGTAGGCCAGCCGGCGCATCCCGCCCAACCGGTCGTCGATGGTGTCCCAGATCTGCCGGAAGTCGTAGTCGTCCAGGCTGTAGCCGATGAAGAGGGCCGTCTTGGTGATCAGTTGAGCGGCCAGATAGGTGGCAATCAGCGCATAGCGATCGAGGAACGTATCATAGTCGTACTCCGTTACGATCATGCGCTCGGGGTGATTCGTGTCGCCGTGTATCTTCAGAAGGGTGATGCCGCAATCGGGCGTGGGGATCGTCAACTGGTCGGCGAACATCACCGGGCGGTTGATCACGTTGAGCCGATCCCAGGCTTCCTCCAGCAGGTAGTCGAAGTTGGTAGTGATCACCAGCCGCCACGGCAGCCGGGCGAAGGCCAGGTGCGCCAGACCGGGTTGGGCGACCCCGATCAGCAGCAGCCGGTTCAGTTCCTGCACCAGTTGGGCCCGGCCATAGACGAATTCATATTCGGAAGTGGCATCCACCGGGTTGCCGTTGTAGGTGTAACCGGGAATCTGGGCGGCCAGTTCCATCCCGATTGTGTTGAAGTCTGGCACCGAGATGCCGGGTGGGGTCCGGGCATTGCGGGAGAAACCGGCGCCGATGAAGGGCACGACCAGGCATCGGCGCAGGTCCTCCAGGAGAGGAGGCGGGAAATAGGGAATATAGTTGGGCATGGATCATACACCCCCTCCCAGCCTATGCAGGAGTGGACAGAACCGTTATCGACGTGCCAAGGGAGGTTTTTCCGTGATACCAGCGTTGTCGCCCCTGCTTACGGTGGCCGATGCCCTGCGCCGTGCCGGCATCCCCTTCGCCCTGGGCGGCAGTGGGCTGCTCCACAGCCTGGGGTTGGTCTCGGAAGTCCACGACTGGGACCTGACGACCGACAGTCCGCTGCCGGTGGTGGCGGCGGCTCTGGGGGATCTACCCTGGGTGCGCGCCGCTCATGGCGAGCAGCGCTACGCCACCGACTACCGACTCGCCATTGCGGTGGCGGGGGTCTCAATCGATCTGATGGGCAGTTTCGCCATCCGCACCGAGGCCGGGGTTTGCCACCTGCCCACCATTCCGGTCTCGACCTGGGAGGGTGTGCCGGTGGGCAGCCCGGAGGTCTGGGCGGTGGCCTACCGGCTGATGGGCCGCTCGCCCAAGGCGGACCTGCTCTCTGCCTATCTGCGCCAGAGGGGCGCGGACAGGCAGGTGGTGGCCCGCCTGCTGCAGGAGCCGCTGCCGGCGGATGTGCGGGAAGAGGTAGCTCGCTGGTAGGCACTGCGCGGGAGTACCCTCCGCCGTCGGGGGGGCACTACGCGAGAGTGCCCTCCGCCGTCGGGCCTGTGCTGCCACGGGCGCCTGATCTTCGGAGCCCGCGGAGCCGGGGGTACTTCGTGGGAGT
>JBLNEM010000178.1:0-8833 GCA_050262655.1 Mycobacterium leprae
GTCGCCGCGGGACCGGGCGCCGGTCTTCACGGATCTCAAGCAACTGGTACCCCTGGCCTGACTCCACAACCCACGCCCGCCGTGAAACACGGCGGGCTGTCTCGTATGGCAGGCTTACTCCCACTCAATAGTCCCCGGCGGCTTCGAGGTCATGTCGTAGGCCACCCGGTTCACGTGGGGCACCTCGTTGATGATGCGGGTCGTGATCCGCTCCAGCACTTCCCAGGGGAAGCGGTAGAAGTCGGCGGTCATGCCGTCCTCTGAGGTGACGGCCCGCAGGATGATCGGGTAGGCATAGGTGCGCTCGTCGCCCATGACACCCACGCTGCGGATGTTGGGCAGCGCTGCAAAGGCCTGCCAGATCTTGTCGTAGAGGCCGGCCTGGCGGATCTCCTCCAGGTAGATGGCGTCGGCTTCCCGGAGGATCGCCAACTTGTCCGGCGTCACCTCGCCCAGCACCCGGATGGCCAACCCCGGGCCGGGGAACGGATGGCGGCCCACGATCTCTTCCGGCACGCCCAGCGCACGGCCCACCGCCCGCACCTCGTCCTTGAAGAGCTCACGGAAGGGCTCGATCAACTGGAACTGCATGTCCTCAGGCAGCCCGCCCACGTTGTGGTGGCTCTTGATGACCGCCGCAGTAGCGGTGCCGGACTCGACCACGTCGGGGTACAGCGTGCCCTGCACCAGGAAGTCCATCTGGCCTAGCTTTTTCGCCTCTTCCTGGAAGACGTAGATAAACTCCCGGCCGATGATCTTCCGCTTCTGCTCCGGGTCGGTCACCCCGACCAGTTTGGACAGGAAGCGCTCGGAAGCATCCACGTGAACCAGATGCATATGGAACCGGTCGCGGAAGGTGCGCACCACCTGCTCCGCCTCACCCTTCCGCAGCAGGCCGTGATCGACAAACATGCAGGTCAGGTTGTCACCAATCGCCTTATGCACCAGCACCGCGGCCACGCTGGAGTCGACACCGCCGGACAGGGCGCAGAGCACCTTGCCGCCGGCCGCCCGCTCCCGAATGGCCCGGACCTGATCCTCAATAAACGAGGCGGTCGTCCAGTCACCCTTGCAGCCCACGATGCGGTAGAGGAAGTTCTCCATCATCAGCTTGCCCTGCAGCGAGTGGGCCACTTCGGGATGAAACTGCACACCGTAGAGCTTCCGCTCGTCGTCGCCGATGGCGGCGGTCGGCGTATTCTCCGTATAGCCGATGATGCGGAATCCCGGCGGAGCAGCCAGGACCGAATCGCCATGGCTCATCCACACCTGGGTGCTGGCGCCCATCCCCGCAAACAGCGGCTGCTGTTCGTCGGTAATCTGGAGCGTGGCCTTGCCATATTCCCGCTTCTCCGCCCGGCGCACGTCGCCGCCCAGTGTGCGGCTCATCAACTGCATGCCATAGCAGATGCCGAAGATCGGGATACCCAACTGGAAAATAGCCGGGTCACACTGGGGGGCTCCCTCACCATAAACGCTGGCAGGGCCGCCCGAAAAGATGATGCCCTTAACGCCACGATCCTTGTACTGCTGGGCCGGCGCCGTATGCGGCCAAATTTCGCAGTACACATGCATCTCCCGAACACGGCGGGCAATCAACTGCCCGTACTGGGCGCCGAAGTCCACAACTACGATCAGATCCGTCTGGTTCGCCATGATGCCTCCTCGAATCAGGCGCCGGCCTCACAGGACCGGTCTGCCCGTCTTCCGTTGCAGGGTGTTATGGTCGCATGTTATGGAAAGAAGGCGGGCTACACCCGCCTTCTATGGTTACTTGCTGTACACTTCCGGCTTCAGGATGCAGATATCCCGCAGGTTGCGGTACTTCTCGGCGTAGTCCAGGCCGTTGCCGACCACGAAGTAATCTGGCACCTCGAACCCCCGGTAGTCGATGGTCACGTTCACTTTGCGGCGAGAAGGTTTGTCCAACATGGAGGCCGTCCGCAGCGAGGCCGGACCGCGCGTGCCGAGGTACTCCTTCAGGAACTTAATGGTCAGGCCGGTGTCGACGATGTCTTCGACGATCAGCACATGACGCCCTTCCAGCGTGTAGTCCAGATCAAGCAACACGCGGTGAACGCCGGTGCTCTTGGTGGAAGCGCCGTAAGAGGAGATACGCATAAAGTCCAACTCACACGGAACGGTAATGGCCCGGAAAAGGTCAGAGGTAAAGAGCGAGGCACCCTTCAGGATACCTACTACCACCAGGTCCTTCCCCTCGTAATCCCGGGAGATTTCCGCACCCATCTCCTGGATACGCTTCTGCACCTCTGCCTCGGCGATCAATACCCGCTCTACATCCTGAAACAAGGCTGCGTCCCCTCTGTTCATGTCGATATTTATCCATCAGTCTACCCTGCGCGCCGCATAGCGTCAAGCGGCGGTGCGAAAGTTAACCGACATTTCATACACCTTGTGCAGCCAGAACGGCCAGGGTCTGGGCCAGCAGTGCGGTCCCGGCGGCAATGTCTTCGGGGCTGCTAAACTCCTGCGGGCAATGGGATAGGCCGTCGCGGCTCCGCACGAAGATCATGCCCACCGGGCAAAGGGCCGCCACGTTGGCGCCATCGTGCACCGCGCCGCTTGGCAGCCGGAAGGGCTCGAGCCCCAACTGCCGGGCGCTGCTCTCCATGACCCCCATGATCTGCGGGTCACACAGTGTGGGTCGGGAGGAATGCTGCAGCTCCATTTCGCCGGTCAGGCCGCGGCGCTGACATACCTGGGCAAAGACAGACTTGATCCGCTCCATGCAGGCATCACGCCGGGCTCCGTCCAGATCACGAATGTCGAAGCTGAGCGCCACGGCGTCAGGGATCACGTTGGACGCGCCCGGATGCGCCTGCACAAAGCCGACCGTAGCCCGAGTGGCCGGATTCGACTCCCGGGCCGCCTGCTCCACGGCCAGGATTACCTCAGCCGCCGCCGGCATGGGGTCGCGGCGCAGTTCCATGGGGCAGGCGCCGGCGTGTTCAGCCCGTCCACGAATAACGCCCTGCAGCTGATGCATGCCGGCGATACCGGTCACGATTCCCACCGGCAAGTTGTGGGACTCCAGCAGCCCGGCCTGCTCGATGTGCATCTCTACGTAGGCGGCATAGGTTCCTGCCTTCACCTGCGCCGTCGGCAGCAGCGCCGGGTCCATCCCGTTCTGGCGCACGGCCTCGGCCAGAGTGACCCCGTCGCGGTCACGCAGCCGATCGGCCTCTTCCAGCGGGAACTCGCCCGTCAACACACTGGAGCCCAACAGACCATGAGCAAACCGGCTGCCTTCCTCCCCCACCAGGCTCACAACCTCGATGGGCAGTTCTGGCACATACCCCTGCTCCCGCATGGACTGAACCGCTTCCAGCGACCCAAGCACGCCTAACGGCCCGTCATAGTGACCGCCGTGTGGAACGCTATCCAAATGAGAGCCGGTCAGAACCGCCGGTCCCGGCCGCTTGCCCTCCAACCGGCCAAAGAGATTCCCCACGGCATCGCGTCGGACACTGAGCCCGGCCTCGTTCATCCAGCGGGCCACCTGTTCAGTCGCCGACTGCTCGGCCGGGGTATAGGCGTAACGGGTAACGCCCCCATCTGCGGTCAGGCCAAACTGGTGCAGGTGCGCCAAATGTTCATTCACTCTTGCTGCGTTGATCTTGATCGTGGGGACTCCCATCGTTCCAGCACCTCCGCCTTCCAGTAAAGCCCTCCCTCAAGGCCCAAGTCAAGTGATGCTGAGGAAACGGAGTCGCATCGCCGCAATGGCGAAGGGCTCCGCTCAAGCGGAGCCCGCCTTGGGTTCAGGGGTATTGTTGCCGAACGCTGTGGCCGCCCAATCGTTGTAGAAGGCGATCAGACCATCGGCGATCACTTCGGCCATCGCCACCGTCTGGTCCAACCCGGTGAACCAGATCATGAACGGAAAGTGTGCAGTACCGCCCATGATGTGAACGGAACCAACTTCCGGCAGGCTCTTGCCCATGCCTGCACCAGGTTTCAACGGCCCCCGGTTCACTGTCACCCGGCCTGGACGCCCAACGGCAGCATCCACGGCGATTATGTACGGGAACTTGTTGTGCCGCATGGCCCGGTTCCAAGCCTCGTTCACTTTTTCTTTGATATTGGTAGCATGTACCGGATCATTCAGGTCACCCAGATACTCCCCGGCGAAGCCCTTCCGTTTGAGAAACCAGCCAATGAAGGGACCTAACGCATCACCGGTAGAGCTGGTGGCCCCCACCATGAAGAAGATGGGCATGTATTTGTCGCCTTTACTGTCGATCCGAAACTGCTCGCGCAAAGCTGCCGCAAGCGACTTCGGCGCCTGCGCATCCTGGTAGTGGAAATCAGCCAACAGCGTTGCGGTGAGGTCCGTGTTTGCCAGTTCGTTGGACAAGCGGGATCCCCCCCTTGCACCTACCCGATCGCACCACCCGTCCCATCCATTACTGGTAATTCTTACTATATATCCCAAAAGGGTTTTTGTCAATATCTGGGTATGAGGCGGATCTGGGCCGGCTGGTAGAACCCTCCACGCGGCAGGACTAACTCTGCCCATTGCCGAAAAGTTGTTGGTGAAGGGGGAGTCGAGCCATGGCACTGGAGAGCCGTGTAGAGGCCATTGCCCACGGGTTCAGCGGGACTTTAGGCGTTGCTGCTGTCAACCTCACCACCAATGAGCGCTACGAGCGACTGGCGGACATGAGCTTCTACCCGGCCAGCACCATCAAGCTGCCCCTGCTCTACGAAGTCTTCCGCGGCGCCATGGAGGGCCGCTGGAGCCTGGAACAGAGACTCACCCTCTCCACCGCCAACATTGTCGAAGGTTCCGGCATACTGCAGGACATGACCCCGGGGTTACAGTTGCCGGTCCGCGACCTCGCCCTGCTCATGACGGTCATCAGCGATAACACCGCCACCAACATGCTGGTGGATCTTTGCACCACCGACGCAGTCAACCGTTCCATGGCTGAGCTGGGCGTGGAAGGGGTCCGAATGAACCGCAAAATCGGGCTGGAAACCCACATTCCCATGGGCGAAGCTACCCCACGGGGAATGGCACGCCTCATGGCCCTGGTCGCTTCCAGGGCCGTGCTCACGCCGTCCCGTTGCACCGAAATGTTGGACATCCTCCGGCGGCAGCATTACAAAGAACTGACCAATCGCTTTATCCCGGAGACTGACTCCGAGGACGACAAGCCAACCGTCCAGATTTGCTCCAAAAGCGGTTGGGTCCGAGGCGTCCGCAACGACGTCGCCCTGATTACCACGCCCCGGGTCCAGTATGTGCTGTCCATGTTCTCCAAGGACTGTCAGGACCGCCGCTTCTACCACGATAACGAAGCCTCCGTCGCCCTGGCCCGTGTCTCCCAGGCCGTCTACGAGGCGTGGGCCCGGTGAAACGGGAAAGGGGAGAGATTCGCCTCTCCCCCCGAACCCTTATTGGTAACCGCACCGGTTACCGCGGATTCTTGCATCAGCCGCCCTTCCTGGGGGTAGGTTGTGCGGTATAGGGCTGCGACCCGGGCCGTATGGTAACCTGACCGCCCTGGCTTGGATTATGGCCTGGCATGGAACGGACCGGCACCTGCTGCGGATGGCGGCCTGCGTTCGTCCAGGTGATGGGCCGGCCGGTGCCAAAGCTGGTAGCGCCACTGTTCTGAGGCGGAAGCATAGCAACTCACCTCTCTACATGCTATGTGCCACCAGCCGCAAAAGCCGCGTACCACATACAGAAGGAGTCACCGCCATGCCACTCGCCGCCGTTGGCTCAACCAATCCCGTCAAAATAGGCGCAGTCACCCGTATTTTCGGCTTCAACTTCCCGGACGTCCGGGTCGTGGGCGTCGATGTAGCCAGCGGCGTGTCGGCCCAGCCCATCGGTGAGGAAGAGACCGCCCTGGGTGCGAAAAACCGAGCCCTCGCCGCCATGGCTGCGACCGGCGCAGACTGGGGGATTGGGCTCGAAGGGGGCGTCACCTTCCGCGGCGACGAATGCTGGATGAACGGCTTCTGCGCCATCGTCCACGAGGACGGCCGGGTCAGCTTTGGCCGGGGCGCCGAGTTCCTGCTGCCGCCGGCCCTAGGTGGTGCGGTGCGCAGCGGCGGTGAGGTAGGTCCCTTGATGGACCAGTTGACTGGCCTCCATGAAACGAAGAAAAAGGGCGGCGCCATTGGCTTTCTGACAAATGGCGCCGTCGTGCGCGAGGACCTGTTCGCCGCTATGGTTGCGGCCGCACTGGTCTCATTCTTACACCCGGAGTTGTACAAAGCATGACGCAGATTAGCCGCGACTTCACGGTCGCCACGTTCGTCATCCATGACGGCAAGGTCTTGATGCTCTGGCACCGCAAACTCTCCATGTGGCTGCCACCGGGCGGGCACATCGAGCCAGGCGAGTTGCCCGACGAAGCGGCGGTGCGTGAAGTCAGGGAAGAGACCGGGATCGACGTGGAATTGCTGTCGAAGCCAGCTCTGCCGCCCATTCCCGGCCCACGCCAGTTGGCCCGGCCGGAAGGCGTTCAGCTGGAGAACATCGGGCCGGATCATCAGCATATTGACCTGATCTATTTCGCCCGCCCTGTCGACCCGGCAGCCATAAAGCCGGTGGCCAACAACGAAGTAGCTCATGTGAGCTGGTATGGCCTGAACGATCTCGATCACATCCCTCTGACTGAAGAGGTCCGCACCTGGATCGGCAAGGCACTGAGCGCCGTTCCGGCAAACTAGGTCATCCACCCAGGAGGGTTACTGTGCAGGCTCCAACCCCCGTGCGCAAAGCGAAACGACGCCGATCCCGAGTGCGGTACTGGATGCGCCGTCTCCTCTTTCTCCTGATTCTGCTCCTGCCGTTTGGCATCTGGTGGGGTTGGTCGGCCTGGCGCCATCTGCCGCTCCAGGCCGAAGGCAACGCACCCCGGATTGTGAGCGGACAACCGATCTATGTGGCCGTGATGGGCGTAGACGAACGGAAGGATGACGTGGGCCGTTCGGACACGCTGATGCTGGTCCGCCTGGACCCCAAGGCCAATAAGCTGGACGTGATCAGCATCCCCCGTGACACGCGGATCACGTACGACACCGGCAAACAATCGAAGATCAACGCTGCCTATAGCATCGGCGGGCCGGATCTGACCACCCAGGTTCTCAGCACACTGCTGGACATCCCCCGCCCCTACTACCTGAAGGTGAACTTCCAGGCCTTCCAGGAGATTGTGGATCAGATCGGCGGCGTGGAGATCGACGTGGACAAACACTATACGTACAGTGATCCCTATCAGAACCTGTATATCGACATTCCAGCCGGACACCAGGTCATGCTTGGCGACCAGGCCCTCAAATATGTCCGCATGCGCTATGACGGCGTCACGAATAGCGATATTGCTCGGGTCAGCCGACAGCAGCAGTTCCTGAAAGCGTTGAAAGATAAGCTCTCAAGCCCCTACTATGTGACGCGAGTTCCGGCACTGGTGGATATCCTCCGCACATATGTCACCACCAACATCCCCGAGGCTGACCAACTGAAACTGGCCCAGGCCTTGTTCAAAGCCAGGGGTGCCCTGACTACCAGTACCCTGCCCGGCACTGACGCCCAGGACAAGAGCGGCGATTGGCTGATCGACACTACCGCATGGAAAGGAGTGACCGCGACATGGCAGACAAACTGAACGCCTGCGGGGTCATCCTGGCGGGCGGACAGTCCAGCCGGATGGGCACGAACAAGGCGTTACTGGATTTCGGCGGCGAACCCCTGATCGGTCGGATCGCTCACCGTCTGGGGGAATGGTTCGCCCAGGTCGTGGTCGTGACGAACAGCCCCGACTTATATGGGTTCCTGGATCTGCCTACCGCCGGGGACCGCGTCCCCGGGCTGGGTCCGCTGGGAGGGCTGGAAGCCGGCCTGCGCATGAGCCGGTTCGAACATGCCTTTTTCTGTGCCTGTGACATGCCCTTTCTGGATGAAGCGCTGGTCCGGCATCTCATTGCGCTGGCGCCGGGGCACGATGTGGTAGTCCCCCAGGTAGCCGGCGAGTATGAACCGATGCATGCCGTATACAGCCAGGCCTGCCTCCCGATCATCCAGGGAAACCTGGACGCCCGGCGACTGCGGCTCCTCTCCTTCTATGAGTCCGTCCGGTTGCGTGCGGTCAACGAGGATGAGATTCGCCGCTTTGGCGACCCTGACCGCCTCTTCTTCAACTGCAACACGCCCACTGATGTGGCGTTGGCCAGAGAATGGGAGCGGACGCCCCGGGTATAGGGGCGCCCGCTCTGCCTACTTTCACTCCCCGCAGAAGGTCGTGATTCCACATGCGCAGCCCGCAGACTATCCTGACAACCTTCATCTCGCTCGCCGTAACCGCCACCGCCGCTCTGCTGCTGCCCATTCTCTTCCCGGCCCATGGCATGAGTCCCTATCCCCATGCCACGTGGCTGCCGCTGGTCGTGGTCCTGGCGCTGGTGGTCTTTGCGGCCCAGTCGTGGCGGGTGGCGATTCGCGGCACCCGCGGCGACGTCTCCATCTCCATGGCGATCGACGTGGCCACCATGCTGCTGCTCCATCCGTTCGTGGCCGCTGCGGGCTCCGCTTTGGGCACCGCCCTTTACCACCTGTTCCGCCGGGCGTGGAAGGAGCACCGGGTTGAGCGGGCGATCGTGCGTGGCGTTGTAACCTTCGCCGCCGTAGGGCTTGGTGGCTGGCTGTTTCATACCCTCCGGCCGCAAACCGGCCCGCTGATTTTCAGCCGTGACTGGCTCGCGTTGGCCGCGGGGATCTGCCTGCGTCTGGCCATTCGGGTGCTTTTCTACCCCCTCACCATTGCCGCACTCCGACCAGAGCCGGTGGCCGTGC
>JBLNEM010000179.1:0-3699 GCA_050262655.1 Mycobacterium leprae
GCTGTTCATTGCGGCCGCCTTCTGCCTCGAGCAGCTTGCCTGGCTGAGCATAGGCCGTCTGGTTGGCCCCGGGGCCATTCTGTGGGTCGAACCCGCCGTGGGCATTGCACTGGCCGCCTACCTCCTGACCCGGAAGCCCGCTCAATAACCACCAGCCCCGCAACGGAAAGGGCGCTGACAGGGGACTCCCCCTGCCAGCGCCCTTCGCCGCACAATGCAACAACGCCTACGCCCAGTGCCCCATCACCAGCACGCCGCCGATGGCCGCGGCGGCCGCCAGCACCCAGACCGGCTCGATCCGCTTCCAGGCCACGGCCAGGAAGGCGCCCACCCCCACCAGCAGTTCCACCGGGTGAACACCCATCGGCAGCACCATGCGGATGCCAGAGGCCGCGGCCATCGCGGCGAGAATCCAGGGGACGCTGCCGGCGAACGGCGCCAGCGCCTGCTGATACCGCTTCAGCCCCCGTCCAGCGATGACGCAGACCACCCAGGTGGGCAGCAGAATGCCCGCCAGCGCCACCACTGCGCCGGCGACGTGCCGCAGTTGATACCCCAGGGCCACCACCAACACCGAGAACGGTCCCGGCGTGATCTGCCCCACGCTCACCGCCCAGGCGAACTGCTCGGGCGTCAGCATCCCGGGATGCACCCAGGCCGACTGAGCCGCCGCAATCGTGCCCCAGCCGCCGCCGACGGCCGAAAGGCCGGCCTGCACCATGGTGATGAAGATCGTCCAGAGTGTCATGCCTTGGCACCCCCGATCAGGAAGCGGCCGATGACCAACGCAATAATGACGCTCCACATCACCGAGAACCCGGCCATGATCGCGGCGCCGACGCCCACCAGCAGCAGAACCCCTGCCCAGTGGAGCTTGGCCCCGCGCATGATCTTCCAGGCATTACCCAGAATCACCCCGGCCATCGCAATGGTCACGATCCGCGTAACCGCCGCCAGCGGCCCAGTGCCGTTGTCACCCGAAATCAGGAAGATCAACGCCCCCGCCACCAGAATGGTCGGCGGCAGCATCAGCGAGATCATCGCCACCAGCGACCCGGCGGCCCCCCGCACCTTGTAGCCCACCAGTCCGGAGAGCGAAACGAAGCTCGGCCCCGGCACCAGGGTCGCCGCGGCCATGATCGTATCGAACTCGACCGATGATACCCACTCCCGTTCCGCCAGCTGCGCCTTGATCTTCGGTAGCACGGCGTACAAGCCACCCCACGAGACGGTGCCGACCCAGCCCCAGAACCGGGCGACGTCGAGAAGCGAAGGACGGTTCTGCACGGCGCTTTCCACTGCGGCACCTCCACCCACCCGTAATCGATAGGTAGATAGTATCACAGGTTAACAATCCGGCGCCACCGCCCCCGCCACGCTTCATGCTAATCTTCCGCCGCCCCCGCCAGTCGCTGTAACAGCACCAACTCAGGCAGCGGCCCGGCAAAGCTCACCCGCTCCTCCACCACAAACCAGGGCACCGTGGTGGCGCCAAACCGTGTAATCAGCTCCGGGCGGTCGCTCACGTCTACCACCGTAGCGGTGAGCCGGCCCTTGCTCTCCAGGGCGATTGCATGGGCCAACCGCGCCGCCTGCGCACAGCGGGTACAGGCCGGCGTAGAGAGCACCCACAGCGACAGCCCCTCCGGCAGCGTCTGTGCCTCCATCCGCCCCAGCGGCGTCAGGGCGGTGCTGCCCCGGGAGACCGCCACAATGTCGTCGAGCAACACGTTCAACTCCTGCCCCTGCGGCACGCCCTCAAACCGGATCCCCGTAGGCCGCCCGTACCCATCCAACAGGGCCACCCGGTCATCCTCCCCCGGCTCCACCGAGAGCAACGAGTCCGGCGCCAACCCCGCCAATTCCTGGGCCAGAGGCGCACCGGACTGCAGCACAACCGGACCCATCATACTTTCCAGTCGCTCGACAGCGAGTCGTGCGGTCCCTTCCGACAGAACACCCAAGGCAAATCCACCTTTTCGGCGATGACAATCCATCTGCCCACCGATCAACTTCGTGTGTAAATTACACCACCGCTTGCGAATTCCTTCGCCGCGCCATGGATAAATGCCAAGTGCCCTGGCTGACCGGACAATAAAGCGATGGGCCCCCTTTTCCGACGCGAACTGTGTCGAATTCCGACGCGAAATCGTTAAAACGTGGTGACAAGTTATCATGGTAGACTACTAAATGGTTCCCATATACACCCAACCATATCGCCTCAGGGAGGAAAACCATGCGTCTGCGTAAGGGTCTCGCATTGGTCCTGCTGCTTTCGCTGTTCCTGCTCGTCGCCTGCTCCAGCAAGCAGTCCGCCGCACCCGCTTCCAGCCCGGCTGCTGCCGCCAAGCCCGTTGACTTACAGTTCGTCTTCCCGGTAGCCGTCGGTGGCGGCCCGGCCAACGCCATCGAAGCGATGGTGAAAGACTTCAACACCGCCAACCCCAACATCAAGGTGACCCCGGTCTTTGCCGGCAACTATCAGGACACCATGGCCAAGGTGCAGACCCTGGTCCAGGGTGGCACCCCGCCTGAAGTGGTAGTGCTGCAGGCCACCGACGTCTTCACCCTGACCGACATGAAGGCCGTCGTGCCCGTCGACGACTATCTCAAGGCCGATGCCGATGGTCAGACCTATATCAGCGATTTCCTGCCCGCCTTTATGGGCAACTCGAAGATTGGTGGCCAGACCTACGGCATCCCGTTCCAGCGCTCCACGGTCGTCCTTTACTACAACAAGGATCTGTTCAAGGCCAACGGCATTGCCGCCGCCCCGAAGAGCTGGCAGGAGTTGGTCGCCGACGGCCACAAGCTGACCAAGGACGGCGTCTGGGGCGTGGAGATTCCCTCCGACGGCAACCCCTACTGGACCTTCTCCAGCTTCTTCATCGAGAACGGCAAGAACGTGGCCAACGCCGACGGCACCGAGGTCTACCTGAATGACCAGGCCGTCGCCGGGGCGATGGACTTCATCACCGGCCTGTCCAAGACCGAGAAGATCATGCCCTCCGGCATCATCAAGTGGGGCGACGTGCCCAACGACTTCACCGCCGGCAAGGTCGCCATGATGTACCACACCACCGGCAGCATCGGTGCCCTGCTCGGCAAGATGGACGCCAGCAAGATCGGCGTCGCCCCCGCCCCGGCCGGCAAGCAGTTTGGTTCGCCCACCGGCGGTGGCAACGTCTATATCCTGAAGACCACCAAGGAGAAGCAGGACGCCGCCTGGAAGTTTGTCCGCTTCATCACCGACACCAACCGGGTTGCCTCCTGGTCCGTGGCCACCGGCTACGTCCCCACCCGGAAGTCCGCCCAGGATACCCAGACCTGGAAGGATGCCGTGAAGAAGTTTGATGGCTACCAGACCGTGCTGGACGCCATGCAGTATGCCGATCGCGAGATGGCCACCCACCAGAACCAGCAGGTCCTGAAGGCCTTCGGCGATCAGCTCCAGGCCATCGTCACCGGCAGCAAGGATACCAAGACCGCGCTGGATCAGGCCCAGAAGGATGCCACCGCGATCCTGACCCCGTTCAAGAAGTAATGCGGAGGGGTTTGCATGGCGCAGCCGACCTTAACCGCAGCGCCGCCGCTCCCCAGGCCTAAGCAGAAGGCCCCCAGATTTAACTGGGGGCCTTATCTGCTCCTCCTGCCTTCGGCGGTGCTGCTTTTCACCTTCACCCTTTGGCCCATGGCCTC
>JBLNEM010000180.1:0-3386 GCA_050262655.1 Mycobacterium leprae
TAGTTGAAAGGCCGTAACGGCCACGTGGTTGCCAAGGCTTCGTTCCGTTGTCATCTGCTTGACCCCTTTCGTCTTGGTCGGTGACCCTATTAGACCGCACCCGAGGGGGAGGCAGATGTGACGGTGGTCACCAATGGTGGGTACTTTGACTTACATTCCCAGGGCTGCATGGCATGAAAAGGCCGGAGGCGATGGCCTCCGGCTTTCTGCTTCAGCGTTCTTTTGGCTGCTTACTAGCGGCCGCTTGCCGTAGGGGGGCTTCCTGTAGGGGCATCATCAACTGTGGCAGCCAGGCGGAGTGGAATAGCCAGGTGACCGCCGTGCTGAGGGCGGCCGCCACGCACAGCGCCCCCATCGTGTCGGTCAGCCAGTGGTTGCCGAGGTAGACCCGGCTGTAGGCGATTAGCACCGCACCGTACCAGCCGAGTATCTGCACGGCCAGGCGGTAGCGGCGGTCGGTGATCAGGGTGGAGAGGAGATAGCAGAGCATGACGCAGAAGGCGGCCCCGACGGTAGTGCTGCCGCTGGGATAGGAGAAACCGGACGATTGTTTGGCCACCCAGTCCAACACGGGCCGGGGCCGGTCATAGATGTTCTTCAGCCAGTTTTGTGCGGTGTCCGCCCCCCATCGTACCGCCAGCAGGGCCAGAGGGGCGGCGAGACTGCGGCGGAACAGGAGAAAGAGTACGGCTACGATGCCGATCAGGTAGAAGTGAGCGTTGTGATAGGAGTAGGTGGAGACCCATTTCATGAATGGCCCCCACGAGGCCGGCGAGACCCTGTGCACCCAGGCCGTGAACGAGGCGTCGAACTGCCACGCCGAACCGCGCTGGAACGTGAGCACGGGGATCAGGCAGAACAGGAGCAGCGGTGCCACCACACCCATCGCATAGCGCAGCCAGGACCGTTCTACCCTTTTCACTTGTAGCCCTCCCATGAATCGATATGGGTATCCAATGACAATCTTACACGATAGGCATTGATGTTCAAACCCGAATTATCGATTTAACATAGATGGATCGCTGATGGGACATTCCTGTTGTATAATTGACACGCAACAAGTCAGGCTTCATCAAGGGTTGTACCAATTTGGAAACCATGCTACGATCCGATACGAACTGAACGGCACTCCGGGAGGCTCGACGGGAGGAAGAGAACCATGTATAGCCTTCTGATCAAGCAGGCGCGTCTGAACGACCAGTTGATCGACGTGGCCATCGACGGCACCAGGATCGCGGCTGTTGCGGCGAACATAACCGCCCCGGCTGCCCGGGTGATCGAAGCCGAGGGTCGGATGCTCTCCGCCCCCTATGTGGAGTCGCATGTGCACCTGGACACTACACTGACCGCAGGCGAGCCGAAGTGGAACGAGAGCGGCACGCTGTTCGAAGGTATTCAGACCTGGGCCCTGCGCAAGCAGAGCCTGACCCGAGAAGACGTGAGGCGGCGGGCCACGACCCTGCTGCGGTGGCAGGCCGCACAGGGTGTGCTGCACGTGAGGACCCACGTGGACGTGACCGACCCCGAACTGACCGCCCTGAAGGCGATGCTATCGGTCAAGGAGCAGGTGAAGGATCTGGTCGACCTGCAGATCGTCGCCTTCCCGCAGGAGGGGATTCTCTCCTACCCGTCCGGCGTCGAGCTGATGGAAGAGGCGATGCGGCTGGGTGCCGACGGCGTGGGGGCCATTCCGCACTATGAGTTCACCCGGGAGTACGGCGTCGAGTCGGTCAAGGTTGCCTTCCAGTTGGCCCAGAAGTACGACCGGTTGATCGACATCCACTGCGACGAGATCGACGACCCCAACTCCCGCTTCCTCGAGGTGGTAGTGGCGGAGGCGATCAGGTCGGGGATGGGCAGCAGGGTGACCGCCAGCCACACCACGGCCTTCGGCAGCTACGACAACGCCTACGCCTTCAAGCTGATGGGCTTCATCCGCAAATCGGGCATCAACTTCGTGGCCAACCCGCTGGTGAATATCACCCTCCAGGGCCGCATGGACACCTACCCGAAGCGCCGCGGCGTCACCCGGGTCAAGGAGTTGTGGCAGAACGGGCTGAACGTCAGCCTCGGCTACGACGACATCATGGACCCGTGGTACAGCCTGGGTACCGGCAACATGCTGCAGCCCGCCCACATGGCCGTGCATGTCTGCCAGATGACGGGCCGCAGCGAAGTGATGGCCTGCTTCGACATGGTGACCACCCACGGCGCCAGAACCTTGGGCGTCGAGGATCGGTACGGGCTGGCGGAAGGGAAACCCGCCGACCTGATCCTGGTGGACGCTCCCGACAAGTGGGAAGCGATCCGCCGCCTGGCCGTACCCACCACGGTGGTGAAGAACGGCCAGGTGATCGCTGAGACTACGCCGTCTCAAACCCGTCTGCTGGGGGAGAGGATGAGCTGGATCCAGGAGGTCCTGTAGATGGCTGAGACCGCAAACCGTTACGCAATGCTGGGGCTGGAACGCCTGGATCCGCTCCTGAATCCGGTGTTGGAGACGATGGCCGCACATCGGTCCGTGCGCAGTTTCGACGGCGATCGCCCACTACCGGACGGTACGCTGGAAGCGCTGGCCGTGGCGGCGCAGTCCGCTGCCACCTCTTCAAACCTGCACAGTTACAGCATGATCGCCCTCACCGACCCCGGGCACAAGGCTGAGGTCATCGACCTGTGTGGGGAGTATGCCTTCTTCAAGGAGTGCCCGCTGTTTCTCGTGTTCTGCGTGGATATCCGTCGGCTGCAAAGGGTGTGTGAGATTCGGGAGCGTCCGTTCCATGCCAACACCCTGAACATGTTTCTGACCGGTGCCGTCGATGCGGCACTGGCCGCCGAGAATACCGCGGTGGCGGCCGAATCGATGGGGCTGGGCACCTGTATGTGCGGCGCCCTCCGCGCCACCCCGGAGGCCGTGGCAGATGCGCTGCGCCTGCCGCCGGGGGTATTCGCCCTGGTCGGCCTGGGCATTGGGTATCCGAAGCAGGTGCCGCCGCTGAAACCCCGGCTTCCGCTGTCGGTGATGCTGCATCACGAGTACTACTCGCTCTCCGCACAAGAGGAAGGCCTGGCGGCATACGACCGCACCATGGCCGAGAGCGGGGCCTACGCCGGGCGGCGGGTCGCTACGGCGGACAGCCGAGACGGGGCCGACACGGAGTTTTACGGGTGGTTGGAGCATACCGCCAGGCGCCTGAGCGACGCACACGACGGCTACTACACCAGCCGGGAGTATCGGGAAATCCTGGCCCGGCTTGGCTTTCGGTTGGAGTAGGGCGTCCGGGCTCGATCTCCGGGGCGTGGGCGGCCTTTCCGCCCGAGTCGGATGAGCCGCTGGCCACAGGGCGAGGCCGCAAACGCATCAGTTTGTCGGATTTTGACCACCTCGC
>JBLNEM010000181.1:0-16131 GCA_050262655.1 Mycobacterium leprae
GCGCTTCATGAACGAGGCTGCCGCTCGAAAATGGGTAGAGGATAACACCGGGACCGGACCCGAACCGCTCCTGGCCGCCAAGTACACTCAGCCCCTGATGGCAGAGGCGCTGAAGCGGGTAGTGGCATACACGCCGCCGGCACCCGATCCGGCAGGGAGCGCCCCCGCCACCCCACAACCAGCGGCTGAACCGGCCCCGGCCGCACCGGCCTCCCCTGCTGTGCCGCAGAATGGCTGGCTCCTCTGGGCCGGCGGCCTTGCCGCCCTGGCCGTGGCAGCCAGCAGCGCCGCCCTCTGGTGGCGGCGCCGTTCCCCCAAACGTTAGCAGAAGGCGCCAGAAGCCTACGCTTCTGGCGCCTTATCATCACTGCCCCAGGAACCGCCGAATCCCCTCGCCAGCCCCCTGTAGAATCGGTTCCCCATGCGCCGGGCAGAGCCGCTCTACCTCCGGGATCGCCGCTGCCAGGCGCCGGATCGATTCCCGGTTCTGCTTCACGTCGGCGGTGAAGAG
This sequence comes from Mycobacterium leprae, assembly GCA_050262655.1. Taxonomy (GTDB): domain Bacteria; phylum Bacillota; class Sulfobacillia; order Symbiobacteriales; family Symbiobacteriaceae; genus DASXVX01. The sequence goes on from JBLNEM010000181.1 coordinate 512, forward strand.
GCCGGGAGCCGTGTTGACCTTGCCGCCGCTCTCCCGCAGGATATCGCCGGAAAGCGCCGTCCTCTCCTCCTCCAACCAGAGCACCAGATGCCCGGGGGTATGCCCCGGCGTATGAACCGCCACCAGCGGACCGACCCGCTCTCCGTCCTGGAGCGGCTGCACCGGGCCGGTGACCCATGCCTTCGGCCGCTTCGACTGGATGTAGAAGAAGGATTGGTTCAATTCCCCGTAGGCCCGCTGCCCGGTCAGGAAGGGAATCTCAGCGGGATGTGCATAGACCCGCGCCCCCGTGGCCTCCGCCAGGAAGGCCACGCTGCCGGCGTGATCCGAGTGGCCATGGGTCAGCACGATCGCCGTCGGATCGCCGCCGCAGGCCTCCCGGATCGCCGCCAATACGGCTTCCGGCGCTTTTCCGACTCCCGTATCTACCAGAATGCGCTCCTCGCCGCTCTCCACCAGATAGGCATTCACCATCATGGGGCCGCCGCTGATCCGCAACTGGACGATCCGGCTCTCCGGAGCGATCCGCCGGGCCAACACTGGTACTTTCGCCACGGGCACCCCTCCATTCTCAGGGCGAGACCTGCCGTGCTCTATACATAAAATAGCCCTTCCACCGGCCAACGTCCACCCCGGCTGCAGGGCGAATCGCCTGCTAGATCCCGCAAGCGAAGGGCTTCCCGAAGGAGCCGCTGGCGAACCCGGCCAGCACTGCGTAGGTCCACGGGTTCAGGCAGAACGTCGGCAACCCAAGGGCGCCCAATTGCGTGACCAGCTGCTCCAGCGTCGGTGCCGGAGCGGCCGCTACCGTGGGTGCGCCAGCCACCGCCGGGGCGATACCCGTGAGCGACTGCAGTGCCGACACCGCCTGCCCCTGAGTCCCTAAGGCTGCCCCCAGCGCCGGCAGGGCTGCGGCACCCGCCGGTGCGACGCCCGCTGCTGCCATACCCGCAGGCGAAATGGTAAGCGGCGGCAGCGCCAGACTGAAGGGCGCAGCAACCGCCGCCTGCGTAGCCGCCGCCGAGGGCAGCACCGACCCCGGCGCAGCCCCGGGAGTGGCCGGGCTGAGGGCAGCCACGTTCACCGCAGAGGCGCTGAGCGGCGACAGCGCTAGTTGACCCGATAACGGCAACATCCCGATCATCCCCCCACTCCATCTATACGCCCAATGCACGAAAGGCCGCCCCTGCCCGGACGGCCTTTCTCTGTTCTACCTCGATTACGCCTTGGGCGGTGCGATCTCCGCCAGCTTGCGGGCCGCTTCCAGGTATGCCTGGGCTGCCGGGTTGTTCTCGTTCTCCACCACAACCGGGTCGCCCACATCGCCGCCCAGCCGCACCTCGCCCACCAGGGGGACACGGGCCAGCACGTCGCAGTTCATGTTGGCCGCCAGCGCCTGAGCGCCGCCCTTGCCGAAGATCTCGTGCTCCTTGTTGCAGTTGTCGCAGATGAAGTAAGCCATGTTTTCGATGACGCCCAGGATCCGCTGGTTGGTCTTCGCCGCCATGGCGCCTACCCGGCTCGCCACCTGAGCAGCCGCCGCCTGCGGCGTGGTGACGATCACCATATCGGCCGAGGGCAGCATCTGCGCCACCGAAAGCGCCACGTCGCCGGTTCCGGGCGGCAGGTCGATCAGCAGGTAGTCCAGCTTGCCCCACTGCACGTTGGTCAGGAACTGCTCGATCATCTTGCCCAGCATCGGGCCACGCCAGATAATCGCCTGGCCTTCCGGCACCAGCGAACCCGCCGAGATGAACCGCACCCCGTGCGCCCAGATCGGCAGCAGGGTGTTCTCATCCAGCGCTTCGGGTCGGGACATGTTGCCCATCATCCGAGGGATCGAGAAGCCATAAATGTCCGCGTCGATGATGCCGACCTGGTAGCCCAGCTTGGTCAGGGCAACGGCGAGGTTGACCGTGGTGGTCGACTTGCCCACGCCACCCTTGCCACTGGCGATGCCGATGATGGTGGTGCGGGCCGCCAACTGCGCTGCGGCAACCTGGGCGGCAGCATAGGGCTGCTCGCTGCCACCCCGCACCTTGGCGGCAACGGCAGCACGCTCCTCATCGTTCATGGTGCCGAAGTTGGTCGTCACCCGCTCCACGCCGGGGAGCTTCATGAGGGCCTCCTCCACGTCGTGCTCGAACCGTGCCTTCAGCGGGCAGCCGACCACGGTCAGGTTGACGGTGACGGAGACATGACCGCCCTCGATCTCAATCTCCTTCACCATGTCCAGTTCAACGATGCTCTTGTGCAGTTCGGGATCGTTTACTACCTTGAGTGCGTCCAGCACCTGTTCGCGCGTCACAGCCATCGTCCAAATCCTCCCCCGGAGAAGTATAGGCCGGTCTCTCTAGTCTTTCCGGCTCTATTTTCGTCAAGACGCAAAAGTGCACCTGTCTCTTAAGACGACAGGTGCACTCCTACAGGGTACGGCAAAAATGCCGCTTTATCCTTCCTGGGACTTCGTTTGCAGCATCTGGTACAGGTCCGGCGCCACCTTCGCCAACGCCATGGGCCGGCCGGCAGGCGACACAAAGCCATGCAGGGTGTCCCCCTCGCACAGCAGCCGTCCGTCGCTGCTCCGCACGACCCGATAGTGGAACTTGACCCGGGCCGGCGAGAGTTCGCTTACGCTGGTCTCGACCTGGAGCAGGTCGTCGTAACGGCCGGAGGCCAGGAACCGCACGTTGGCTTCTACCACCGGGACGAAGATGCCCCGCTTCTCGAAGTCCGCATACGGCACGCCCCAGGAGCGCATCAACTCGGTGCGGCCCACTTCGAACCAGACCAGATAGTTGGCGTGGTAAGCAACACCCATCGCGTCGGTATCAGCATAACGGACCCGTACAGTGGCGGCAAGCATGAAGCAGTCCCCCTATCGGACGGTCGCCTCACCAAACAGCACCAGACCGCGGTGGACATCCATGGTGACGGTCGCGCCGTCCTGGATGCGTTCCATGGCCCCCTGGGCGCCGACGATCACCGGCTTGCCCAGCGAGAGGCCGGCGACGGCTGCATGCGACGTCAGCCCGCCCTCTTCGGTAATAATGCCGGCACAACGTTCCATCGCCGGGATCAACTCGGCACCCGTGGTGCGGGCCACCAGAATATCGCCAGGCTGAACCTTGCTCACGTCGGCCGGGCCGTTCACCACCCGGGCCGGACCGAAGGCCGGCTGCCGCCCGATGCCGGTGCCGCGCACCAGCGTTTCGGCCACAGTCTGCACCTTGATCAGGTTGGTGGTGCCCTGAATCCCTGCCGGCACGCCGGCTGTGATCACTATGAGATCGCCGTTGCGGATGAGTCCGGACTCCAGTGCGCCCTCCACGGCACGGTCGATCATGGAGTCGGTGTCCGCCGTCTCCTCCTTGACCACCGTGTTCACGCCCCAGACCAGCTGCAGCTTGCGGGCCACAGCCTCGTAGGAGGTGACGGCGATGATCGGAGCTTCCGGCTTGTACTTGCTGACCATGCGGGCGGTGAAGCCCGAACGGGTAGCCGACACGATCGCCGCAGCGCCCAGATCGGTGGCCGTGGTGACGGTGGCGTGAGAGATCGCCTCGGTCACCGTGTTCAGCTTACCGGACTCCCGCTTCCGATTCAAGATATCGCGATAATCCAGGGCTGCTTCGGTCCGGGCCGCAATGGTGGCCATGGTCCGGACGGACTCCACCGGATACTGGCCCGCAGCGCTCTCCGCCGACAGCATGATCGCATCGGTGCCGTCCATGATGGCGTTGGCCACGTCGGACGCCTCGGCCCGGGTTGGACGGGGCTTGGTCACCATCGACTCCAGCATCTGCGTGGCGGTAATGACCGGCTTGCCCAGTTCGTTGGCCCGAGCGATCATCCGCTTCTGCATCAGCGGGACCTCTTCGGTGGGCACTTCGACGCCCAGGTCGCCACGGGCCACCATCAGCCCGTTGGAGAGCTGGAGAATATCCTCCAGGTTGTCGAAGCCTTCCTGGCTCTCGACCTTCGAGATGATCGACAGGTTGCCGCCGGCCTCTTCAATCACCCGGCGGATCTCGATCACGTCCTCGGCCTTCCGGATGAAGGAGCCGGCCACAAAGTCGACACCCATCCGAACACCGAAGCGAATATCGTCAATATCCTTCTGCGCCAGAGCCGGCAGCGAGACCTTCACCCCGGGAAGGTTGACCTTCTTCCGGTCCGAAAGCGGCCCGCCTACAATCACCTTGGTGGTAATCTCCGTATCGCCAACGGCCGTGGCCTGCAGGGTAATGTTGCCGTCGTCCAGCAGCAGGTAGCCGCCCACCGGCACGTCATGCACGATGCCGGGGTACTGGACCCAAACCCGCTCCTGGTTACCCACACACTGCACAGTGTTCAGGGTGAACGTGCTGCCCTCGGTCAACATGATCTTCCCGTTTTCAAAGGTCCCCAGGCGAATCTCGGGGCCCTTCAGGTCGATCATGATACCGACCCGCTTCCCCGTAGCAGCCGCAGCCTGACGAATGGTTTCAATCCGCTGCTGATGCTCCTCCTGGGAACCATGGCTGAAGTTGAGCCGGGCCACATTCATGCCGGCCTCAATCAACTTCGTCAGCACTTCCAACTTCTCACTGGCAGGACCTATGGTGGCAACAATCTTTGTCCTTCGCACCGGCGCTATCCCCCTATATCGCTAACTGTTCAGCGAGCTCCACGAGTTCACGCGGCAGCTCACGCTTCTTCCCCAGCACGTTCTCCAGCGGCGGCGTTACAACTTCGTTGTTCACCTGACCGACAAAGAGACCGCCCTTGCCTTCGTACAGCAGTTCCGCCGCCCTGGCCCCCAACCGGGCCGCCAGCATCGCATCGACCGGCGAAGGCGCACCACCGCGCTGGATATGGCCCAGCACCGTGACCCTGGTATCGAAGCCGGTCTGCTGCTTGATCACTTCGCCCAGCTTCATGCCGCTGCCCACGCCTTCCGCCACGACGATCAGCGAGTGGCTCTTGCCGCGCTCGGCGCCACGCTTCAGCCGGCTGATCACCTCTTCGACGGAGAGCGGGTACTCGGGCACCAGGATCGACTCGGCGCCGCCGGCAAGGCCCGCCGCCAGCGCAATCCACCCGCTGTCACGGCCCATCACTTCCAGCACAAAGGTCCGGTCGTGAGAGGTGGCCGTGTCGCGGATCTTGCGAATCGCATCCAGACAGGTGTTGACCGCGGTATCGAACCCGATGGTCAGATCCGTGCCGTAAATGTCGTTGTCAATGGTACCCGGCACGCCTACCGCCGGCAGGCCCTGTTCGGTCAATTTCAAGGCGCCGCGGAAGCTGCCGTCGCCGCCGATGACAACCAGGCCGTCCATCCCTTCGCCCAGCGCCTGCTGGATGGCAGCCTTCTGCCCTTCCGGTGTCTTGAACTCCTCACTGCGGGCCGAATGCAGCACCGTGCCGCCGCGGTGGACGATATCCCCCACCGAGTTGAGGCCCAACGGCACAAAATCACCACAAATGAGCCCGGCGTAACCGCGCCGGACTCCGATGACCTGCATGCCCAAAGAGAGTCCCCGCCGGACCACGGCACGGATCGCCGCGTTCATGCCCGGGGCGTCACCGCCGCTCGTCAGCACCCCGATTTTCCTCATCTGGATCGACTCCTTATGCCCCAGTTACTTCTTACTATAGCGCAAACGGCCCAGGGAGAGATTGAGAAGCTCGTTCGCCTCCCGGGCCTCACCATGTGGAACCAAGAGTTCGAAAGGAACGTTCTCACCGTCGGCCCCAACCGGCCTCAGGCTGACCAGAATTCCTTCCGCAGCAAGGGCGTCGCGCAGCTGTTCCGCCACCGCTTTGCTCCCAGCAATATAGATGACCTGCCACACGACCTGTCGCCTCCTTGCGAGTAGCTCACCCGAGGATGGCCGGGATCCCTGCCGACACCCATCGTCACTCCGCAGGATGCTTGTAGTATGCGTACCTTTGCAGCTCAACAGACGGGCGGTCGGGCAGAACCACCATGGCAACAGCGGCGGTGTCTGGTGGTTCATATTCGGCGTCTCCTACGGGGACTTCCTTCCGATCCAGTCAACTTTGTAAAGGTATAAGACAAAAGTTTTCCTCGCAGCCTCAAACGCGGGACTGTCAGACGCTCTCTTGGCGCACACTTACCTTGGCAGGAAGAGCCGTGCCTATACCGAAATGTTGGTACTGAAACTCGAGAGAGGCGAGGTGCTCCCATTTGTCTGACTTGCTGAAGCAGATAACGGAGGCAAAAGAGGCGATCCTGGCCCGGGGCGGGGTAGCCCCGAAGGTCGGGCTGATTCTTGGCTCGGGCCTGGGTGAACTGGCCGAGCAGGTGGAAAACGCCGTCCGCATTCCCTATGCCGAGATTCCCCATTTCCCGGTCAGTACGGCGCCCGGTCATGCGGGTCGTCTCGTGATCGGTACCCTGATGGGGCAGCCGGTGGTGGCCATGCAGGGCCGCATCCACTACTATGAAGGTTACACGATGGGCCAGGTTACCTTCCCGACCCGGGTGATGAAGGCTCTGGGCTGCGAAACGGTGATCGTGACCTGCGCCTGCGGTGGGCTGAATCCGTCCTTTGCCGCCGGGGACCTGATGCTGATCGCCGACCACATCAACATGATGGGCGTCGACCCGCTCCGCGGCGAAAATGAGGATGAACTTGGGCCCCGCTTCCCCGCCATGGTGGACGCCTATACCCCTGCCCTGCGGCAGTTGGCGAAGGGAATCGCCGAGAAGCTGGGCTTCAGCCTCAAGGAAGGCGTATACTCCCCCATCTCCGGTCCGGCCTACAACACCAGCGCTGAACTCCGCATGCTGCAGCGGCTCGGCAGTGACGCGGTGGGCATGTCCACCGTGCCTGAAGTGATGACCGCCGCCCACATGGGCATGAAGGTACTGGGCATTGCCTGCATCACCGACATGGCCCTGCCGGACAGCCCCATCCACCTGACCCATGAACAGGTGCTGGCGACTGCGAACCGCACGAAACCACGGTTCCAGAACCTGATCAAAGGTGTGCTGGCAGCCCTATAGTAAACGTTCATACGGAAGCCGCGGGCCCGAGCTACGGGGCCCGCGGCTTTTCTTGTCCTAGTCTCCGCCGCCCCGTCTCGGCGGTTCGGCCAGCAGTTCGACCAGCCACTGGGTCGAGCGAATGATATGGTTCGCCGCAGCGATCTCCTCCTCCAGGCGAAGCCACTCCTCGTGAACCTCCCGGAGGCAGTGCAGCATCGCCCGATAGTGGACGGAGTCGCCCGGCGTTTCCGCCAACGCCTTCGACAACTCTCGTACCCTTCGGCCCGCACATAACTGCTCCGGCTCCCGCTCCTGGATCACGCGGATGGCGTGCAATCGCTGGTGAAGCAGCCGCGCATACTCATTGGGCCCCGGGACCCTTAGGTGAGCCGCCTGATGGGACTCCTCTTCCAGCCGGCACTCCGGCTCCGCCTCAGCCTCCGGTTCCACCGCCGCCTCCGGCTTGCCGGTAGCGACCGGTTCATAGGGCTCCAGCTTCGCCTCGGCTGTCGCGCCAACCTCCGTCATGGCAGCCGCCTCGGTCTGTTCCTCACCCATCGGCTCATCCGCTGTGAACGGTGACCAGACTTGCGGCGGCTCGGGGTTATCGGCCAGAACCCGCCGCAGCCGCTCCTTCAGGTCCTCACCCGGTTCGGAAGGATTGTTCATCTGCCCATCGCTCCTTATTCCCCTACCCTAAATATCCTTTAGTGCCGTTATTTGGCTTCCCGAGACAAGCGTTTGGCCCCCGGGAACTCACCCCAGGGGGACGCTTCACGACAGCACGTGCAATAGGTAAGCCGTCCGCCGAATCTCCTGTTCCGCCTCATACAAGGCGTCCTGCAGCGTCATCAGTCGGGTGCTGGCGTCCGTGGCCTCTTTCAGGTACTTCTGCTCCCAACTGCTGCCGCTTTCGGCCTGTGCAGCCCGCTCCTTTGCGATCCGCAGCTGCTCCTGAGTCGTCAGGATCATGCGCTCCAGCCGATGGTATTCGTCCAGCGCCTTCAGCCGGAGTTCCACATCCCGAAAGACCGTCTCCATCTCCATAGGCGACACCTCGGCAGATCCATCTCAATGCTCTATACGTAAGAAGTCCATGCTTTGTTCGTCATGGTCGCGATAAAACACCAACGGAATATGCGAAAGGGAGGGCAACTCAGCCCTCCCTTTCGCCGATGCCTCTGCCCACAGTCTCACTCGCTGACATCGGTCGTGTCCGTAGTGTCGGTGAATGTGTCAGTGAAAGTTTCAGTCTCCGTGGCGGTATCCGTGTAAGTGATGCCCGTGGTGCGGGTGCCAGTGGTGCTGTGCGTCGACTCGGTGCTCTCTGTGGCGTCTTCGATGGTCGTCTCCTCAACGTCGTAGACTTTGACCCACAGGCGGGCCAGGGCGGTCATCTCCACCTCGATATCGGCCTCCAGGGAGATGACGATCTCACCTTCCGCCACACGTACGCCGGTGGCCCTGGGACGCCGTATCAGTTCGGCCCTCAGGTTTGTATCGCCTAGCACGTGACCGTGGGTTCGGATGTCCACGAGGTCGGTGTTGGGGCAGGAGACCCGCAGGATTTTGGTGTTCCGCTGGTTGCCACACCAGACATCAGCGTCAATTACGATCGAGATCGCAGCATGGCCGTGCTCTTCTTTGGCCTCTACTCGGGCGTCCGTAATGTGGACCCCGAGAACACCAGTAATGCCCTCGGCCGGGACCGTATGACGCCAGTGCATACGGTGCTCGGCCCTGCCCACGACTGAGCGTGCGAAGATCTCTTGGAGCCGGCTTTCCGACACTGAGCTTCCTCCCCAGGGAATAGCGGCTCCAGTGGGCCGCACCAGTCCCCACACCAGCGTATGCGGGTGAGGGCACTTATGTCGCCACGCTTCTGCCAATACCTTGCTCCGTCTTGACCGGTGACACCGGTAATGGTTTAGGGCAGGCGACACATTATGGCAACCGCCGATCATAGACTCAGAGTGCAGGCACCTGTGATTCTCATCGGGTGGTGCTGAAATGAGTGCAGAAGCAGATCTTGCCATTGCCGGGGCGGGCTATGTAGGACTGACCTCGGCTGCCTGCTTTTGTGAGATGGGCCACCGAGTCCAACTGGTAGAGGCAGATCCGGCCAAACGGGCCGCCCTGTGCGCCGGTCGGTGCCCGATCTGTGAGCCCAGTCTGCCGGAACTGCTGCAGAAACACCTGGGAAACCGCCTGCAATTAACCGAACGACTGGATGTAGCAGCCCGACGAGTGCGGGCGCTCTTTGTCTGTGTAAATGCCCCACCCGCAGAAAACGGCGTACCCGATCTGGGTCCGCTCAAACACCTGCTGGACGACCTGAACGCGCAAGCTTTTGGGGCGCACTCCATGGATGAACACGCCCCCATCGTTGTGTTGTGCGGCTATCTGGCTCCCGGCACCAGCCGCCTGGTATGGGAGTACCTCGACCGCCGCCTGCCGGTCGTCGCCAACCCGGAGTTCCTCGTCCCAGGGGCTGCGGTGCAGAGCTTCTTCCACCCGACGCGCCTCGTCCTGGGCAGCCCGGACGAAGAAGCAGCCCTGGCCGTGGCGGGTATCTATCACAACCTGACTGCCCCGCTGCTCCTGCTGAACTGGGAGGAGGCGGAGTTGGTCAAGTACGCGCATGACACCGCCCAACGCATGCAGTCTGCCCTGGCCGCAGAGGTAGCAGCGCTATGCGCCATCCATCACGCCAATACCGCTGAAGTGCTCGCGGCTCTTGGGATGAACCGGTAGGGAAAGCCTTGCATCCACAGCCGAAGTGGCCGCCGGACCGTGCCGTCCGGCGGTGCTTCTTTTCAGGGCGACGCACAGGCCTGAATTGCATGTCGCAGTAGGCTTGAAAGACGTCCCACCACGGATGCAGTTTGCAGAGTTAGCTGTGCCCGCGAATCTTTAGGCCTTTTTTCAACTAAAGTACTTGCGATTGCCTGCAAAAGCATGTATTATCACCGTATAAATATGCACTGGAATGCATACATGAGGGGGATGGTTTCTGGATGAAGCGTCGTTTGTTTTCGCTGGTCGCTTTGCTGGTAGTCATTTCAGTGCTCCTTACTGCCTGCGGTGGCAAGAGCAACACCGCTACCAGCGCCGCTGGGAATGGGCAGCCGGTCAACGGTGGCACCTATACGATGGCCTCGACCGTTGATGCCACGTATCTGAACCCGATCCTGAACCAGGACCAGGTTTCGAACAACCTGAACGCCCTCATCTTCGACAGCCTGCTCAACCAGGACGACAAGATGAACTACGTCCCCTGGCTCGCCACCGCCCTGCCCACCGTCGAAGACGGTGGCAAGAAGTGGACCTTCAAGCTGCGCAACGACGTGAAGTGGCAGGACGGCGTTGAGTTCACCAGCGCCGACGTGAAGTTCACCTTCGCGGCGATCCTGCACCCGACCTACACCGGCGTCCGGGCCAGCGGCCTGACCGCCATCAAGGGTGTAACCCCCCTCCGTGCACAGTATAAGGATATCACCAAGAACGTGACCGACAAGGCCGAAGCCACGAAGCAGCAGGTCGCCGCCTGGGAAGCCTGGAAGGCCTCTGACGCCATCCAGACCCCGGACAAGTACACCGTCGTCTTCCTCTTCGACCAGCCCTTCGCCCCGGCCATGGCGAACATCGCCCTCCGTGGCATCATCCCCGAGCATCTCCTGAAGGACCAGGTTGGCGCCGCTATGAAGGACGCCGCCTTCAACCGGAACCCGGTCGGCACCGGCCGCTTCAAGTTCGCCGAGTGGAAGACCAACGACCACATTGCCCTGAAGGCCAACGACACTTTCTGGGGTGGCCGTCCGCACATCGACCAGTACGTCTTCCGGGTCTTCCCGGACTCCAACACCGCCATGGCGGCCCTGGAGAAGGGTGAGATCGATCAGGCCGACATCCAGGTCGAGCAGCTCGATCACTTCAAGAACGACGTCACCTCGGTCGCCCAGTACGAGTATGCGACCACCAGCTACCGCCACATCGCCTTCGACATGAAGAACCCGCTGTTCCAGGACAAGAACGTGCGCCAGGCTCTGGCTTACGCCATCGACAAGGAGAACCTGGTCAAGAAGCTGTTCAACGGCCACGCCCTTGCCGCCTGGAGCCATGGTACCCCGACCCGTTGGGACTACAACGCCAACGTAACCAAGTACGGCTTCGATAAGGCCAAGGCCGCTCAGCTCCTCGACGCCGCCGGCTGGAAGCTCGGGGCAGACGGTGTCCGGGCCAAGGACGGCAAGCGCTTCTCCTTCGATCTCTACTTCGTCACCAGCAACAAGGCTGACGCCGAGGCCGCTCAGGTCGTCCAGGCTGCCTGGAAGGAAGTCGGTGTCGAGGCTAACCTGAAGGGCACCGACCAGCCCACCATCCTCGACCTCTCCGATGCCGGCAACCCGAACCGCAAGCAGCCCCCGGCCTACCTCCTCGGTTGGTCGCTGGGCAGCGAGCCCGACTCCTACTCGATCTGGGCTACCGACGGTTCCTTCAACGATATCAGCTACAGCAACAAGCAGGTCGATGACCTCGAGAAGCAGGGCCGGCTGGAGCTGGATCAGACCAAGCGTAAGGCGATCTACAGCCAGATCCAGCAGATCCTCGCCGACGACCAGCCCTACCTCTGGCTCTGGTTCCCCAACGCCATCATCGGCATCAACAAGCGGGTCCAGGGTCCGATCGCCGGCACCCCGGTGGGTATCCAGTGGAACATCGAGAAGTGGTGGATCCAGCCCGCCAAGTAGTCTCTAGAATTCGTACTTCAACTGAGAGGGTGCCTGCCGGGGTCATTCCCGGCCGGCACCCCCTTTTCGACGAAAAGAAAGGGGGCGCCACCGGGTGGGCAAGTACTTCGTCCGCCGCCTGCTGCAGGCCATTCCGGTCCTGATTGGCATTACCATCATCAGCTTCTTTATCGTAAATATGGCTCCCGGTGATCCGGCGCTGCTCTATATGGACCGCAGCAGCAACCCCACAAAAGAAGATATTGCCAAGGTCCGTCATGACCTCGGGTTGGACAAGCCGCTGCCCATCCGCTATCTGGACTGGGTCAGCCGTGCCGCTACCGGTGACTTCGGCAACTCCTTTGTCGATAAGCGGCCGGTGATCAAGAAAATCTCCGAGGCGCTGCCCTATACCCTGACCCTGGCCCTCTCCTCCCTGGTGGTCGCCTATGTGTTGGCGATCCTCCTCGGCGTACTGGCAGCGGTCAAGAACAATACCTGGATTGACTGGATCATCAGCGGCCTTTCGGCCTTATTCGTCTCGGTGCCGGTCTTCTGGATCTCCCTGATGGCCGTCCTCCTCTTCGCCGTGAAGTGGAAGCTGGTGCCGACCAGCGGGTGGCAGACTTACGGCGATGGATCGATCTTTGATATCCTATCGCACCTGATCCTGCCGGTCTTCATGCTGGCCCTGCATGACGTGGCCGCCCTGAGCCGCTACGTCCGCTCCGGCCTGCTGGAGACCCTGCGGGCCGACTTCGTGCGCACGGCCCGTTCCAAGGGCGTGTCGGAGCGGGTGGCCATTTTCAAGCACGCCCTGCGCAACGCCCTGATTCCGGTGGTCACTTGTGCCGGACTCACCCTCCCCTGGCTGGTGGGCGGCGCCGTCGTGACCGAGCGAGTCTTCGCCCTGCCCGGCATGGGGCGGCTCACCCTGGATGCGGTCAACGGTCGCGACTACCCCACCATTATCGCCATCAACCTGATGCTCTCCATCATGGTCGTGCTCGGCAACATGTTGGCCGACGTGACCTACGGCCTGGTGGATCCCCGCATCCGGTATAGCTAGGGAGGTGTGAACATGGCTGACGTTGCAGTGGAACAAAAGTATGATGGTCTGAAGTCCGATTATGAAAGCATGGGCAAGATCGTCTGGAAGCGGCTGCGCAAGCGGAAGCCTGCGGTGATCGGTCTGTTCGTGCTCGTCATCGTGGTGCTGACGGCCATTTTCGCCCCCTTGCTCAGTTCCTTCGATCCCACCAAGCCCGACCTGAACAGCAAGTTTGCCCACCCCTTCACCTACAACGCGGCCGGCAAGATGTTGATCTTCGGCGGCGATAACCTGGGTCGTGATGTGTTCACCCGGGCCGTCTACGGCGCCCGTGTCTCCCTGGAAGTAGGCGTCGGTGCCGCCGGTCTCTCGCTGCTGCTGGGCATCCTGATCGGCGCCATCGCCGGTTACTACGGCGGCTGGATCGATAACATTCTGATGCGCATCGTCGACATCTTCCTCTCGATGCCCTCCTTGCTGCTGATGATCACCGTGGTTGCCGTCTTCGGCCCGATCATGCCCAAGGGGACGGAGATCTACCTGATCGTCGGCGTGGTCGGCCTCCTGGGCTGGCCCGGACCGGCCCGGCTGGTCCGAGGCGAGTTCCTGAGCGCCAGGGAACGAGATTTTGTCGAGGCGGCCGAAGCGCTGGGCAGCCGTGACCTGCGGATCATCTTCAAACACATCCTGCCGAACGTCATGGGCCCGATCATCGTCTCAGCCACCCTGAATATCTCCGGCGCCATCCTGACCGAGGCCACCCTCTCCTACCTGGGCCTCGGCATCCAGCCCCCCACCCCCAGTTGGGGTAACATGATCCTGGACGGTCAGAGCTACCTGCGCAACGCCGCCTGGATCGTCACCTTCCCCGGCCTGCTGGCCAGCCTGACCACCCTGTCGCTCTACATGTTGGGCGACGGCCTGCGTGAGGCCCTGGACCCGAGGCTGAAGCAGTAACAGCACAACGGGAGTGCCCATCAGGCACTCCCGTTGTGGTTTATAGGTACGTTAAGCCAGTAGGCGTACAACGATCCACAAGGCCACACTGAGGCCCGCCACCATACCTGCCAAGAACAAGACGGGTACTCTTTTCAGGCGCCGCATTGGGTCGCCCCCTTCCTGGATGCCTGTGTCATTTCACCGAGGTCGGCTTCTCATTGATACATATGGGGCAGCCCAAGAGGTATGCACGCCCGTCTAGAAAAGTTCGTAGGGGAATAGCTCCCGGACGCTCACGCCGAGTACTCTGGCCAGGGCGTCAGCCTGCTCCTTTGTCGGGCATGTGATATCCAGTTCCCAACTGCTGATGGTTCGCCCAGTCACGTGGATTTTCCGCCCAACCTGGTCCTGCGTAAATCCCCGGATTTTCCGCCAAAACCCCACCCGATTCTTCCGCACGCACAGCGGCATCGTCCTGCTACCATCCTTCACATAACGTGGTGGTAGCAATGATTGACGGAACGGTTCCGGACTAAACGGAAAGCCCTGCTGCGGCGCACGCAGCGGGGCTTTTGCGTTATTTCGTGTGACAGAAGCAGTCGACCAGGTGATCGTCCACCAGGCCCGTCGCCTGCATGAAGGCGTAGCAGATCGTGGAGCCGACGAACTTGAACCCACGCTTTTGCAGGTCCTTGCTCATCGCATCGGACTCCGCCGTCTGCGCCGGCACTTCCCCCTGCGCCCGCCAGGCGTTAACCCGGGGGCTGCCCCCGACGAACCGCCAGATGTAGGCGTCGAAGCTGCCGAACTCCGCCTGAACCTGCAAGAACGCCCGGGCGTTTGTGACCGCCGATTGGATCTTCAGCCGGTTGCGGATGATCCCCGGGTCGCTCATCAGAGCCGCCAGGCGCTCTTCATCGAAAGCAGCTACCACTGCCGGTTCAAAGTTAGCAAAGGCACGGCGGTACCCCTCACGCCGCTGGAGAATGGTCGCCCAACTCAGCCCGGCCTGCGCCCCTTCCAGCACCAGGAACTCAAAGAAGGTCCGGTCATCGTGGACCGGCACCCCCCACTCCGCATCGTGATAAGCCCGCATCCGTTCATGCTCTCCCCACGGGCAGCGGTTCAACTCCATCGTGATCACTTCCTCCGGAATATGATTCGTCCAAGTGAGGGGCGGGACCTGCCCTCGCTCACTACCGCCCTTGCGCAACGGAGATTCGCCCGTCTCTGCCCGGTTTCGTTCCATCACGCCGGTTTACTCACGTCATCATAAATATTTCAGCACAAAGTGACATCTAGTTATATTTTCGATAGAATAAGGGTAACCATTTTGTGGGCGGTGAAGGGCCATGCGCCTCCGAACTCGCTTCATCCTGGCCACCATGGCGTTGGTTACCGTGATCGTTGTGCTGACCGGCGGGCTGTTCCTGAAGATCCTGCAGGACACGCTGGTAAACCAGTTCGGCGAAGATGCGCTTGACGTCGCCCAGGCCGTCGCCCGCAACCCGCAGATCCGGGATGCGATGGACGAACCGGAGCCGTCCAGGACCATCCAGCCGCTGGCCGAATCGATCCGGCAGGCGACCGGCGCCACCTTTGTGGTCGTGGGGAACACCGACGGTATCCGGTACTCTCACCCGGATCCCACCAAAATCGGTTTACCCATGGTAGGCGGCGACAACGACGGCGCCCTGGTCGAGGGCCGGGACTATGTCTCCGTGGCCGACGGTTCCCTGGGCCGGTCGATCCGTGGCAAGGTACCGATCCTCAATGACCGGGACCAGGTGATCGGCGTCGTATCGGTCGGCTTCCTACTGACGCAGGTGGACCAGGCCATCGCCCAGTACCGGGAGACCGTCCTGCTGGTGCTGCTGCTGGGCCTGCTGATCGGTGTGCC
>JBLNEM010000182.1:0-3135 GCA_050262655.1 Mycobacterium leprae
TTGGACCGTCGAACAGCTTGGTCCCGGGCAGGGCCTGCCCCGCCCGTGCCTCCAATTGGTCAAGGCCATTCAGCAGACGGGGGACATCATCCACCCGCACCGAGTTGTTGGCGATGCCATAGTACCAGGAGAACTGGCCAGGCCGGACCCCGTCCTCCGCCAGCAGGGTGTTGACGAAGGTGGGTTCGGTCAGGAAGATCACTTTCTCAAAGGCAGAGCCCAGATACCAGTACGGTTCGTCTGGATTCGCCCGCCGGAAGGCGCCGACAATCGTCACCTTCACCTTGGGCGCATCCTTATCCCGGTTCACCGGCACCCAAAGCTGGCAGCCGACGGTGATGTCCTGCTTCTCCAGGAAGACGTCCTCCACCAGCGCCTCGTAGGTGTCGCCGGCCTTCCCGTCCTTGGGCAGACGGCCGTCGATCAGCTTGATGTGCTTCTCCAGGTCCGTCTGGAAGCCCAGGTTGATCCAGCGATCCGTGTCGGGATTGACCTTCAGCGGGTCGACCGGCACCGCATCGGTCACGTCCAGACTGCCGAAGCGGACAAAGGGGTTGAGCGGCAGCCCAATCAGCTTGGGGCCATCTTGCCGGGCGATCCGATCGGCCGCCTGATACTGCGCCACCGTCACCGGATGCTTATCGTCGGTGAAGTAAGCCAGGTGCACGGCAGCCGGCAGCTTCCGATCGACTTTGGTCAGGTCGATCTGCAGCACTCGCTGCAGCGCCCCGTCGGTGAAGACCGGCACGCTGGAGGCCGCGGCCACCGCCACGGTAATGCCCAGCAGCATGCCCGCCGCCATCCGGCGGTTCGCCATCAGGCGGCGCACGGCCACCGGCACCGTGGACCACAGCAGGAGCAGGAAGTGACTGATCTTCGCCTTCATCGCCCGATCACCACGTCGCCTTCCTGGAGCCCCTTCACGATCTCGGTCTGGGTGGCGCCTTCAACGCCCAGTTGCACATCGACCTCACGGCGGGGGTTCTGCAGCAGCACGTAGGTGCGGGACGTATACTTGCGAATGGCGGCGTTGTCCAGCAAGAGCACGTTTTTCTTCTCCTGCAGGATCACGATGGCGTTCCCCACCAGACCCATCTTCTCCTTATCGGTGATGGTGTCCGGCTTGATCTTCACCTGCTTTGGCTTGGGCGGCACGGTGGGGGCAGCGTTGGGATCCGGGAGTTCAACCAGCGTTCCCATCCCGGCGTTGGGCTCCTCGGTGAAGTCCAATTGCACCCGTTGGCCCACGCCCAGCTTGGGCAGTTGGCTGTCATCCACCGTGGCGGTGACGGTCAGGTCCCGCGGGTCCGCCATGCTGATCACCGGGTTGTAGGCCGTGACCGAATCGCCGGCCTTGATGTTCACGGCGGTGATGTATCCGTCGAACGGCGCAACCAGCCGGCTGGCCTGGACGGCGCCCTCCCACTTCTCCTTCGCCAACTGCGCCGCGTCCAGATCCAGTTGCCTGCGCTGCACATCCCGTTGGACGGCATCGGTGGAACTGTATTCCGCCTTCTGCTTGGCGTCCTCCAGGTTCAGCAGCGCCTTCTGGTAGTCGATCTCGGCCTGTGCGGCCTGGTAGTCGGCGTCGTCGGAGAAGGTCTCGGCCAGCACCTGCCCCTGCTTGACGCTGTCGCCGCCCCGGACATAGACCGCCTTCAGGCGGCCGTTATTCTTGAAAGCCAGATCGGCCTCATGGGCGGAAGCGAGGCGGGCCAGTAGCTTCACCTGGTCGTTGATGTTCCCCCGCACCACCTTATAGGTCGGCTTCTCCGCCTGAACCGGCGCCTCCAGCTTGGGCGGGGCCTCCTCTACCTCCTTGGGCAACAGGCTGCAACCAGCGGTCAAGCTGACTGCCGCCATGAGCAGGGCGGTTGTCAGCAGGCTCTTCGGCATGCGTGTCTGGTTCATTTCTGCTCCTCCTGTACCAACCGTCCGTCTGCCAGCGCATAGACCACATCGGCCATGGCAACCACCGAGGGATCGTGGGTGGTCATGCAGACCGCCACCCCTGTCTCCCGCGTGACCCGCTGTAGTAGTGCGACCACCTGGGCGGCGTTCTTGCTGTCCAATTCGCCTGTGGGCTCGTCCGCCAATATGAGGGCGGGTTCTGCGGCCAGCGCTCGGGCCAGAGCCGTCCGCTGCTGTTCACCGCCCGACATCTCGAACGGCCGGTGCTTCATCCGCTCTTTCAGGCCCATGTACTCCAGCCAACGTTCGGCACGTTCCCGCCGCTCTTTGTCTGGCAATCCGATGATGCGCAGCACCAGTTCCACGTTTTCCAGGGCAGAAAGCAATGGCATCAGCCCGAACGACTGAAAAACGTACCCGATCCGCTCCCGCCGCACTCGAGTCAGGTCTGCGTCAGACAGGGCGGTCAGTTCCACCTCGTCCAGGAAGATCTGCCCGGCCGTGGGGCGGTCGAGGCCGCCCCGAATGTTCAGCAGGGTTGTCTTGCCGCTGCCCGACCGCCCCCGCAGCACGGTCAGTTCAGAGCGCCGGACGGTCAAGCTCACATCCGCCAGCGCATGAACCGCCGCATGGCCGCGGCCGTAGACACGATCTATGGCAAGCGCCCGTACCAGGGCACCTTCGCCCTCCATCGTCTCGCCTCCAAACAGAAAGGGCCGACAGGCCGGCCCGTATTTCGGCAAAACCCAGCTAGCGCCATACTTGCAACGTTAGTTAACTAGGTGAAGCGTTTAGTTCGGCGTTACTTTCGGGATTCCCTGCGCCTTGAGCCTCGCCGTACACGCAAAAAGCCGCCCGCCCGGATTGCACCGGGCGGGCGGTCTGTTCAGATGGAATGGGTCCTACTGCTGAGCGCCGAGGGCCTGGAGCCGAGCCAGGATGGTGGCAGCTTCGGCACGGGTGAGGCTCTTGCCACCCTGGAAGGAGCCGTCGGGGTAACCGGTCACCAGGTGATACCGGGCGGCGGCCAGGATCTCCGGGGCAGCCCAGGCCGGGATCGAGTCAGAGAAGGAGACGCCGACGGGAGTCACGTCCAGACCGGCGGCCTTCAGGGCACGGGCCATCATGATGCTCGCTTCCACACGGGTCACGTTCGCACCGGCATCGAAGGAGCCGTCGTTCCGGCCGTGAACCAGGCCGGCGTCCACAGCCGCCGCAATGTGC
>JBLNEM010000183.1:0-3999 GCA_050262655.1 Mycobacterium leprae
CCGTGATACCGTTCGGGCGCCCCGCCTGAACCCGAGGTTCACCAGGGTGTCTTGGATTCCAATCCAGAAAACGAAGCTGAGCGTCCCCGAAGCCGGCGGGTCCGTGATGCCGTTCGGGCGCCCTTCGGAGACCGGCGCCGCGGGCTCCGAAGATCAGGCGCCCGGGGCAGCACGGGCCCGCCGGCGTAGGGTACTCCCACGTCGTCACACGCGCCAGTACACCCCGTTCTCGCGGCCCATCAACCCCGTCATGATGAACTCCCGCCGCAGCGTCGCCACATCGTCATGGTGCTGCTTCAGCACGCGGTTCACTTCCGCCTCGGGGTAGCGCCGCTCCGGCTCGAACTCAAGTACCAGGTGGCGCAGGATCACGTCGCGCTTCTTCCGCTGCGCCGGAATCTCCTTCAGCCGCCCGTCCGGTTCGAAGAAGCTCTGCAGTACCTTCCGCTCCCAGGCTTCGCCCTCTTCCACCGGCGCCAGTTTGGCCAGTTCGCCGGGCGA
This sequence comes from Mycobacterium leprae, assembly GCA_050262655.1. Taxonomy (GTDB): domain Bacteria; phylum Bacillota; class Sulfobacillia; order Symbiobacteriales; family Symbiobacteriaceae; genus DASXVX01. Next base: position 502 of record JBLNEM010000183.1, read on the forward strand.
GAGCACCTGCTGCGCCAGGGCCCGCACCGCCTCTTCATCCAGCGTGTAGTAGTGATTTTGGCCTTCCCGGCGCATTTTAACCAGCCCCTGGGTGCGAAGCTTCGCCAGGTGGTGGGAGATCGTGGGCTGCTTTACGTCCAGGCTGGCCGCAAGCTCTTCGACGCTTTTCTCGCCCTGTGCCAGCATCCCGATCATCTTCAGCCGGGTCACGTCCGCCAGGGCCTGAAAGAACCCAACCATCTGCTCCGAATCTGGTGACATCCTGCATTCCTCCTTATCACCGCTTGGTAGTCCCTTCTATTCGATATATTGACATGCGTCGATACAAATGTCAAGACGGAGGTAGAAGAAAGGGGCCGGCGCCCCATCACAAGAGGTGGGGCACCGGCCGTGCATACCGTATCTCAGGGCCCTTTCGCTCCGTTCAGTTCCTGAATCGTACGGATCAGCCGGTCCCGCACCTGGTCTCGCACCGTGGCCTGGTCCGGCAGAGACGCCGGTACCTCGATCACGAAGGCCCAGTTGCCCCGTGACCACGCATAGTAGCTCCAATCGCCAGACCGGAAGCGCATCGCCGACTCGTCCGGGCGGTCGAACTGGAACTCGGCGATGAAGACGTGGAATGTGCCATGCCACTTCTGCAGTGCATCGTGTGCCGCCTTCGCAGTGTCGGCACGGAAGGCATAGACGAGAACCGGTTGGCCATTGAAGAGGAAGAAGGCTTCCTGCTGGACGCCCGCGTCGGCTTGACCGGGAGAGCCGGCGAGCAGGACCCCTGGCATGATCATGATCTGGGGTGATTGGATGACCAACGACTGCTGCGCCTTGGCGGGCGGGTTGACCCTAATGGCCCGGCCCTCCGCCAACTGCTTGTTCATGCCCAGGTCGCTCAGGTCCAGCTTCTGCACCACATCGATGGGCTGGATCCCATCCACCGGCGCCGGATGATAGGCCGGCATGCCTGCGACGTTGCGGAGGGCTTGGATCCCCCAGAAGAGGGCACCACCACCCAGGCCCACGGCCACTAACACGGCAGCGACCACCACGAAGATATTCCGCCGCATCCGCCCCAGCACCCGCCGGCCGGGGTCGCCCACCGGAGCGGGCGGCGGCGCGGATACCGCATCGGCAGAGCGGTTCGTGGCCTCGTAGGCGGCGCGGCAGGCGTTGCACGAGCGTAGGTGTTCCTCGAGCCACTCCCTGGTCTCCGTGCTTACATCGCCGGCTACATAGGGTATCAAGAGATCCTGCGCCAGGTGGCAGGGCAGTTCCTTGGGAATCGACACGTTCCTCACTCCTTATCGGCCTGATAACGCTCCCGGAAACGAAGCCGGGCGCGATGGATGGTGACCTTGACGTTCGCCAACGACAGTCCCAGGATTTCGGCGATGGTCTCGTAGGAGAGGCCGTCCGCATCCCGCAGCAGCAAGGCCATGCGCTGCTGCTCAGGTAGGGCGGCCATGGTCGCCTCGATCCGGTCCCTGATCTCGTGCCGCAGGGCGGCCGATTCAGGCTCCTCGTCGGCAGCCGCAAGCTGCTCCCAGATCACTTCGGTTCGGTGGGCTCGTTCACGACCGGCCCTTCGTATGTAGTCGCTGAAGAGATTGCGGGCGATGGCGCAGAGCCAGGCAGCCGGCGGAGACTCCCCGCGGTAGCCGGCAGCGCCTCGGAACGCTCGGATGAAGCTCTCCTGCAGCAAATCCGACGCTACCTCCGGCGAGCCGGAGAGGCGCAGCAGGTAGGCATAGACCACGTGGCTGTACTGGGCATACAGTTCGGCGGTGTCACGCACCAGGTTGACGGGAAACAGGGACCTCACCTCCGCGGCAGCGGGCCGGCTCCGCTGTGATTCCTTCTGATAAGACAAGTGGCCCGCCGGTAAAGTTACACCGGCGGGCGATTTATTTCAAGTATGAACTGAGTTACTGCCTCGCCAAACTCCACCGGATGGCGAGTGGGCACCCGATGATCGGTCTTGGGGAAGAAGTGAGCCCGGGCGTGGCGGAAGCCTCGCTGCAGGGTCTTGTAAAATCGATGCATCACCTCGTCGCTGCCGCCGTAGACCAGCAGCACCGGAAGATCGATCTGACGCAGCTGGTTGGTGCAGCGGTAGTGCAGTGTCTCGCGCAGATAGGAGGCCAGGGCGGTCGGGCGGACGCTCTGGGCGTCGGGCAGCATGGCCCGGATGTGGTCGGGGCCGCAGCTGTTGGTGCGGATGATGTCCGGGCCAATGTACCGGGTGAGGCCGAGCTTGACCAGGCTGAGGCCCAACCCTACCTTGGCGCGGAAGAAGAGGCCGGACCCCTCCGAAAACGCACTGACCAGCACCAGCCCGCCATAGAGCGTCGGCTCCTGCAGCGCCGCCTCCATGGCGATGGAGCCGCCGGCCGAGTAGCCCACCAGTACAGGATGATCCAGGCCCAGGGTGCGGGTGAGCAGGTGGAGGTCGGCGGCAATGTCAGCGAAGTGCCACGGGCGTTCCCCCAGGCCGCTGCGGCCATGGCCGCGGAGGTCCAACGCAATGCAGCGACAGGCGGACTTCATTCGGTCGATCACAGGGGACCAGTAAACATGGCTGAGGGCCGGACAGTGGATGAAGATCACGGAAGGCCCCTGTCCCGACTCTTCGTAATAGAGATGTGCGATGTTTGGCATGTCCTTAGTCTTCCACGGTTGTCGGGCTAGTCTACCAGGGTTGGCTATCGAATAGCCATTTCTCGCGGACCAAACGCGCAAGAGAGGGGGGCGCTGTTTGAGAACGGCCTGGTACATACGGTTGCGGCGACAAGCCTATACGGCCATTCTTGCGGTACTGTTTGCTGGCTTCGCCTGGTTCACCGCTGGGGAGGCCGAAGGGACGGTGGCGGCGGAGGTGGCGCTGCCGGCGGTTGTTCCGGCTACAACGCTGCACTCCCTGACAGAGGGCAAGTCGCTCGACGGGTTCGGCGCTTTCGCCACCGACGGCAGCCAGATCGCCTTCATGCGGGACGGCCGAATCTGGGTGATGAGCGTCGGTGGGACGGACGCACAGCCGGTGACAAAGCCCGAGACTGACTGGGATGCGGTTCCCGCCTGGCGCCCGGGCAGTGAGCAGATCGCCTATGTGCGCCATGCCCGGGAGGGGGGAAAGGCCGAGGTGCGGTTGCTGGAGCTTGCGTCGGGCAAGGAGCAGCAGTTGGCGGTCGAAAACGTCAGCATCGGCCATGTGGCGTGGTCGCCGGATGGCAAGAGCCTCTATTACACCACGGCCCAGCGTCTGATGCAGGTGACAGTGGTCAGCCGCAAGAGCCGCCAGGTGCTGGGGGTCTCCGCCGATTGGGAGATGCTGGCGGGTGGGCTGGTGATCACCCGTGACGGCAAGCAGGCGATCTTCGGCGCCGGCCGCCGCACCGAACGGGGGGCAGACTATAACCTCTGGCGGGCTCCGCTGACGGGGCGTGGCCAGCCGGAGCAGCTGACCCGCACCGGCGGCATCATGCCTGCCCTGGATGCCAAAGG
>JBLNEM010000184.1:0-7774 GCA_050262655.1 Mycobacterium leprae
CCCCTCATGCGGAGGGGGCTTCGTCGCGCTCGGCAACTACTTCTGCGGAATTCATTAACGTACTCTCAACATTCGAGTGGTATAATATTGTCATTATCCTGTCCTGGGGGAACGCCGGCATGAAGGAACCACTGGCGATCGATCTTATTCCAGACGTTCAGCCGCCTCCTGTCCGCGAGGTCCCCGCGCTGCTGGCGGCCGGCGACTACCAGATGGTGATCCGCTCGCTGCTGTTCGCGGTGAAGCGCGCCATCGACGGGGAGGATGACGTGTCGCTCCGGGATCTCGCCGAATGGATCGATGCCCTGCCCAGGCCGTGGGATCAGGCCCCCGAAGTGAAGTGGGCTCGCTCCTGGCTGCACTCGTTGGAACGCCGGCAGACCGCCGCGCTGGTGCTGCTGGAGGAGGTAGCCGATTACTGGACGCGGGAACTGAACGGCCCCCGGGCCGAAGAGGCTCGGGCCGCTCTGATGGCGGTCCTACCAACCGCGGGGATGATCTATGCGTCGGTCGGGCGGATGGACCTGTCCAGGCGGGTTTTCAGCACGGCGCTGCAATGGCTGCCGAAGGGTAATGGGCCCCTGCGGGCCGTACGCCTTCTGGACGTGTCGTCACAGGAGGCGGAGCGGCTTCTGGCCACGGATGCCAGCGGCTCTGTAGCCTTCCTCTTGGAGGCTCTGGCCTTCTTCCAGGAACGGAATGACAAGAACGGTCTGGCACGGGTCGCCCACAATCTGGGCCACCAGTACCTGGACCGTGGCGATCCGGCGGGGGCCCGCTACTGGCTGGAGCGGGCGCTGGAACTGAAGCAGAGTCAGAAGGGATCCATGTCCAGGGCCTACACCCTGGACAGCCTGGGCATCGTCTATCAACAACTGGGCATGCTGGCCGAAGCGCAGGCCGTGCTGGACCAGGGGTTGGAGCTTTCGAACCGGCTGGGCACCACCATCATGCAGGCCTATGCCCTGTCGGACCTGGGCGACGTCTACCGGGACCGGGATGACGCCGATACCGCTCTGGAACTGTACCGTAAAGCCTTGATCCTGAAGCAGCAGGTCCGGGACACCTTCGGCATGGCCCGCACGCAGCTCTCCCTGTCCACGCTCTATCGGCGTCGGGGGCAGTTTGCGCTGGCGGCCGACGCGGCCGCAGAGGCTCAGACCCTGAGCCACGGCCTTCAGAATGCCGCCTACCGGGACATGATTGAGCTTCACGTGCGCATCGCCGGGGTCATGTTGGGAGACGAGCAGGCCGCGCAGGCCCTGGAGGCGGTGGTTCACCTCCTGGAGCAGAACCATGCCTGGCGATGGTCGGCCCTTGGCCACTGGTACCTTGCCCTCGCCGCCGACCGGGTGGGAAGCAGCAAGGCGGTGACGGCTCATCTGACGGCCGCCCTGGACCAGGGTTCCCGGTGGCGACACCTCCACCTCCTGGCGCTGGAGTTGCCGACCACGGCCAGCAACCTCAGAGTGGCGGTGGAGCATGCCATCCTCCCCGACGCGGTGGCCGGGCTGATTCACCGGGCCACCCCAGTCGGGCTGACGGCTCTTTTGCAGCAGGTTCCGGCGGCTGCGGCCCTGGTGGCCGCCGCAGGCCGTGTGGCCGAGGCGCAGTCCATGGACCTTCAGTTGCTAGGCACCTTCCGGGTGGTGCAGGCGGGCCGGGAGGTGGACCTGAGCGCAGCGCGCTCCCAGAAGGCGATCTCGCTGTTCAAGCTCCTGGCAGCCCACCGGGGCAGACCGACCGCACGGGAGCAGATCCTGGATGCCATCTGGCCTGAGGCCGATCCCGAGGCCGGCGACCGCACGTTGGAGGTAACCCTTTCCGCCCTCCGCAAGTTGCTGGATCCGCCAGGCGGTCCCTCGGTCATCCTGCGGCGGGGGAGGGGTTACCTGCTGAACCCTGCGGTACCCCTGGAGGTCGATGTGGACCGTTTCACCCGCCATCTGGAAAAGGGAAACTGGTGGTGGCAGCGGCGCCAAGAAGGGTCGGCACTTTCGGAATGGCTGCTGGCGGAGGCGGCGTACGGCGGCGACTTCCTGGCCGATGACCTCTACGAAGACTGGGCGATCGACGAACGGGAAGGGCTGCGGGAGCAGTATCTGGAACTGCTGCTCCGCATGGGTGAAGCCATGCTGGCGGAGGGCCGGCTTGACGAAACCGTGCTGCGGGCCAACCGGGTACTGGCGGCGGATCCGATTCGGGAGACCGCCTACCGGCTGTTGATGCGCGCCCATGCCCGCCGGGGCGACCGGGCGGTGGCACTGCGCACCTTCCGGCGGTGTGCCGAGGTGCTGAGGCGGGAGTTGGGGGAGGAGCCCATGCCGGAGACCAGGGATCTGGCCCGGCAGATTCGGGCGGGCGACAGCGTCTGAGATGGTTCCGGGACGACAGTGGCGCGCACTTATGCAGCCGAGGGCCATCGTGGCCCTCGGCTGCATTCCTGTACTCGACCCGACTCTTCAACCCGAACCGAGTTTGGGACGCCCTGCACCCTCGCCATCGTCGTTGAGTCGGACACCGTTGGTTGGCCCAACGCCTGAACCGCAGTTTTGGACATGAGTCAGGGCGCCAGCCCGCGTCAAAATTGCATTTTCCCCTCCGCGTTCCGCCGCTTTCTTACCCCCACCCGTATTTTTGGTACTCCCCACCGTAGGTTGTGGGGCCGCAAGCCCCCGAATCCCGGTCCGAGGCGGGCATTCTCCTCTTGAAAACGCAATTTTGGGCAAGCCTCGCGCCTCGACCAGTGTTCAAACCTGCGTTTCCCCCCATTCACCGTCACGAATCACCCTTGGCGCCCCGAACATCGGCCAGGTTCGGCCAAACGCCCTACCCGGCACGGTACCCAGGCGGGAAGGGACTATGCCACGCTATGCGTTTGTCAACAGCATGTGGGCTGGACTCCACCAGGAGTCCAGCCCTTGCTCAATCACGTGGCATCGTCTGCCGTTTCGCTGGTGGCCGCAGCCTCTCGCTTGGCGGCGGCTTCGAGTGCGTGGGCCATGAACTTCCGGTAGGGCGCCTCCCCCTGACGTCTCAACTCGTCCGGCTGGAAGTAGTACATCCGCCCAAAGAGGCCGGCCTCCAGGCATTCCGGATCGTCCAGTTGGACCGTGGCATCCAGCACCAGCTGGAGCAACTCCTTGCGCTCGTGGCCCTCCAGCAACTCGCAGACGGCTCCCACCAGGACGAACGGCGAGGAGAGAAAGACCAGGGTGGAACGGGAGAGGCCACAGTGGCGGGCGTGGCGGTTCAAGATCAGGCAGGTCTGCAGCACCTGGCCGGCCAGCTCCACCTTGTCGGCTGTCTTACGCCGGGCCGTGATCATGCCATAGGAGAGCCAACCCAGGTAGGTGAAGATCAACTGCACCAGCGGCTCATCCCGCTCCTCAATGGCCCGAATGCCTAGCGCCCGGTACTCCTTCTGCGCGTCCTGCAGCACGTCCCAGTCGCGCACCTCCCGGATAAAGAGGTTCAGCTTCTGGAAGAGGAGACGGCGCACGCCGTTGTCCAGATCGGATCGGCAGCAGAAGCCAATGAACTCCGATTGGGAGCGGCTGGTCAGGCTGCCGGACTGGAGCAGCCGGTCGACGATCCGGACCACGTCGTCCAGCGCCTCGGGGTCAATGGAGCGGCTGTTCAGTTTCACCCATTCCAACAGCGCATGAAGCAGCGCCTGGAGCTGAGCGCCGCCTGCCCGTTCGGTCTCATCCTGTAGGGCCGCTTCCACGGCCCGATCGAAAAGGGCGGTGATGCGATTCGTGGCATCGGACGCGCTCAGCGGATAACGGCTGGCCATGCGCAGGGCTTTTTCGGCCTGTTCCCATTCGCCGCTGCTGTTGCCGGTCTCGTACAGCCACCAGAGGAACTCGGCCAGCGTACCCAGGGCGAGCTCATCGCCGGACCGTAGGGCCAGTGTGACCGGCTCATCGAAGGCGGCCGCCAGCTTCAGGCCGTCGGCGGCCGGCAGTTTGCGCAGGATGTCGAGAAGGGCGGTGGGCAGCGTGCGGAGCAGGAGATCGAAGTGGTGGCTGAAGCCGCTTTCGTACAGCCCTTTCAGGCCGAGTACCAGTTCCTCCAGCAGCGCCAACTGCTTCTCATTGCCGGCCGTGCGGGCAATGGCGGAAAAACCGGTCAACCAGGCTTCGTAGACCGCTTCGTTCCCTGTCCGAATCAGACCGAAGCCACAGTCGAGATAGAGGCTGGTCAGCGGGCGGCGGAGTTTGATGGGGAGCGTCGCCTTGATCGCGTGACGGCAGAGGCTGGAGAGAGAGCGCAGCACCGCATGGCGGCTGGGCTCGTCGAACGCACAGGTGAGCCAGATGGTGCGGATGACGCCGAGCCCCAGATTGAACAGGGCCCCATCGCGGCTCTTCATGGCGCTATCGGTCAGCTGCGTGGCAGCCGCCAGGAGTTCGTTGCCAAACACCGGGTCGGCAGAGATCGTGCGGTGCTTCGTCAGGGCCCAGAACTCTTCGCTCATGGCCTCCCGTAACGGGGGCGGCAGCTCGGTGAGGCTCACCGCCATCCGCTGCAATGTGACGCCGAACAGCGTGGTATCGCGGCTCTGCATGGCGGCCTCCAACAGCTCGTGGGGAGCGGTGAGCAAGAAACTGTCGGGCTCGACCTTGATGCCCGGGGCCATTGCCGTGTGGGCAAAGGTCTGGAACGCCAGCCGGGCCGTGTCGCTCTGACCGTGGCGGGTCGCAAAGAGGGCCGCCTGGTAGAGGTCGGTGAGGCTCTCGCGCAGCAGGGCGCTATCACCGGTAGCCTCGGCCCTCACCGCGGTCTCACCGAGTTCGGCGATAATCCGATGGACGTTGAGCGCACGGACGCTGCCGGTGAGGCCGGCCAGGAAGCCCCGCCAGCTCAGCAATATGGTGACCAGGAGGAGGACCAGCCCGACCACCGGCACAAAGGGGCCGCCGTTCAGGTTGCGCCCTGTGAGGCAGAACAGCGCAATATCATACAGCAGCAGCAGGCCAAGGTTATAGACCGGGAACGTGCTGCTTCGGCCCCAGATGAACCGCTGCAGCACCGAAGGGGGCACCCGGTCGCCCAGGAACTGAACAGCCACAAAGATGCCCGTCACCAGAATGGTCATCATCAGACCGATCACCTGGGCCAACACGCCCAGGATGTTGCCCATCTGGACGGGGTCCCAGCTTACATATGCCGAACGCAGGCCCGGAATCGGCCAGCCTGTATGAAGATCGAGCAGGAAAGCCAGCAGGATCAGCAGCAGCACCGGCAGGAGTCTGAGCCAGGACCGGTGCCGCCCCGGGGCGATAGACAGGCGCCGCTTCACGCGGGTCACTCCTTGCAGCCGAGTAGGTCAGCACTGCCTATTCCCCATATGTGGGCCTTATTTCCTGCTGAGTGAACCAATAAACGGGCGGATCTCACACACCACATGTCACCGTAGAAGTCATTTCAAGCTCCGGAGGAACGGCTCAACGGCCTGCCGATAGCCAGCCGGTTGATCAAAGGACACGGTATGGCAAGCGCCCTCAATTTCCACGTATGTACCTTGTGCGAGACGGCGGGACATTTCCTGCAGGTCTGCCCTCGGGCTGTCGCTGAGCGCACCCTTCACTACAAGCGTCGGGCATGTCACCCGGTCCAGTTCTGTCCACCAGTCGCGCCCAAAGATGCCGGCTGCGGCCTGGATCATATGCTCGGACCGGAACAAAGGGCGATAGCCGTCCTCGGTCTCTGCCATCACTTCGATGAAGTAATCGGCCAACCCCGGACGAATGGCGCCGAAGTATTCACGGACGTCGGCCAGGCTGCCAAACGGCACAGGCCACTGGCGCAGCCACGTTTCTGTCTCCGCAGCTGAACCCGAGTGCGTCGCCCCGGCGCTCATATCTTCCAAGACCAGACCGGTCACTAACTCCGGGTGTTGGGCTGCCAGCACCCAACCATTCAGTGCACCCATCGAGTGTCCGATGATGATGGTGTTCCCCAGCCCCAACTGATCGATGGCAAAGCGGGCGTCATCGACAAAGAACTGCCGCTGATAGGCGTTGTCGGGCTTGTCGCTCTGTCCGTGGCCGCGCTGGTCAAGTGCCACGACATGGAAATGGGGAGTGAGCCACCGGGCCACCCTGCTCCAAGTAGTGGCCCGCCCATACAGGCCGTGAAGCAGGAGGACCGAAGGCCCGACGCCGCCGAAATCGACATAGGCGAGCCGCACGCCATCACGGGGTGGCAGGTAACCGGATTGCATCTGAAAACCCCCTCTTAAAGCGAACGTGTGTTCCTATCATATCGCAGGTGGCCAGCCTCGTCAATTGAAAGGACAGGTCCGTCTCCGGGAGGAGGCGGACCTCATGCTGTGGATGTAATTAGGCAAATCTACATATATTACCTTACATGACAAGAAGGAGAAGCGAGCCGCCCGCCCGAAAAGGAACGTCCTGTTATAACAACATACCGGGGAGGGTAGCGACGGCACATGATCCAGTTGGAGAAGATCAACAAGCACTTCGGACACTTGCACGTACTGAAAGACGTCGACCTTAAGGTGGAGGCAGGCAAAAAACTGGTCCTCATTGGCCCGAGCGGCTCCGGCAAAAGCACACTGATCCGGTGTATTAACCTGTTGGAACGCCCTAGCAGCGGCAGGGTTCTGGTGGATGGCGTCGATCTGACGGCCCCGGGGGCCCCTGTAACCAAAGCACGCCAGTCGATCGGCATGGTGTTCCAGCATTTTCACCTGTATCCGCACAAGACCGTGTTGGAGAACGTGACCATGGCGCCGATCCTGATCAAAGGGGTCTCGCAGACCGAGGCAGAGGAGAGCGGCATGGCCTACCTGAAGCGTGTCGGCATGGAGCACAAGGCCACCGCATACCCCGGACAGTTGTCCGGCGGTCAGCAGCAGCGGGTGGCCATTGCCCGGACGCTCAACATGAAGCCGAGCGTCATGCTCTTTGATGAACCCACTTCCGCCCTGGACCCGGAGATGATCCAGGAAGTACTGGACGTCATGGTGAGTCTGGCCGAGGAGGGCACCACCATGGTGGTGGTGACACACGAAATGGGCTTTGCCCGCCGGGTGGCTGACGAGGTCATCTTCATGGCGGATGGGGAGATCCTGGAGACCGGCAATCCCGAGCATTTCTTCACGAACCCCACCCATGAACGGACCCAGCAGTTCCTGAGCCGCATTCTGCGGCACTAACACACAACACCGGGAGGGCATTTCAAGCATGAAGCGTGTAATGGGCATGGTGATGGCCGCCGTTCTCTCTGCGGCCATTTTGGTTGGCTGTGGTTCCGCCAGTTCCGCCGGCAACGAGATCAAGACGATTCAGAGCCGGGGCGTGCTGCGGGTCGGCGTCAAGGAGGATGTACCCAAGTTTGGCTACAAGGACCCGGCCACCGGCAAGATCGACGGCTTCGAGGTGGATGTGGCCCGGGCGATCGCCAACAAGCTGCTGGGCAGCCCGGACAAGATTGAGCTCCAGGCGGTGAATGCCAAGACCCGTGGCCCCGCACTCGACAGCGACCAGCTGGATGTGGTCGTCGCCACCTTTACGGTCACCGACGCCCGGAAGAAGAGCTGGAACTTCTCCACGCCCTACTATCAGGATCCGGTGGGGCTGCTGGTCAAGAACGGTGGCCCGGCCTCGCTGAAGGATCTGAACGGCAAGACTGTCGGCGTGGCGCAGGGCTCCACCAGCAAGGCGGCGATTCAGGACGCGGCTGCCAAGGCGGGGATCACCGTCAACTTCAGCGAGTTCCCCAGCTATGCCGAGGTGAAGGC
>JBLNEM010000185.1:0-2585 GCA_050262655.1 Mycobacterium leprae
ATATGGGTCCGCCCGATCAGAACGTTGTACAGATCGCCCCAGGCGTGATAGCCATCGACTGCCAGATCGCCGGCCAGAGACTCACGCTCCGGGCCCATCTTTTCAGCGGCGCGGCTGCGACGTTCAGCGAGGTTGAAGCCAATCTCCTTGCAGCGGGGATCAGCCAAAAGCGCCTTCCAGACCGGCTCGCTCATGGCCACCAACTGCGCATCCAGTAGGTTCAGTACGGACGAGAACGCGGCGCTCATCTGCTTCAGGCGGCCCCCCAGCAGCTTCGCCTTGTCGTCCTTCATATTCTGGGCGTTCAGGCAGCCGACAAAGGCGCCTGCATCCCGCTGACGACGGGCGATCTCCTGGAAGGTGTCCAGGAGCCCGATCCATGCCCCGACCTCGGCCGGACTCGCCGGGGTCCTGGCAGCCTGTACCTGCTTACGGAACGCTGCAATATCGGTCTCCAACTGGTCGAGATACGCGGCATATTCACTGGACTCGCTTCCACCGGGGAAGAGGCTGTCCAGATCCCAGCGCTGGTTCAGAACCTTGCTCACGCGCATCAACTCTTTCTACTGGGGATGTTGGGCTATTCAACATTTGCCATGGGCTGGGTCTACTCCTGCCAAAAACCTTTCGGAAACCGAAAAGAATTGGCAGCTGTAGCCCCCAACGGGTAACCGGAATAGCCTAGTAATGGACCAGACCGCTATATCAAACGGCGCTGGAGGTTATGTTATGCCAAACGGTACCCCGCCAACCGCGACCGAGGTCGCAACGGTCATTGGTGTAGGCAGCACTCAGAAGTTAGTCTGCGAGGTCATCCCGCTGCCCCATTATGCCGAGGAGATCAAGCAGATCCTGAAGACCGTGATCATCGATAATGTCCTCGTCGTATTCGACAAGGTCATCTTCGACGGACGGCTCCGCAAGGATATCATGTATAAACACGCTGAGGCCGGCTTCCTGCCTCCTGGCAGCGTGCATGCTTGCAAGGGCATCACCGAGACGATTCACGGCCCGATTCTCGACCTGGATGTTGACATCGCCTTCAACGGCTTTATCGAAGTCCCCGGTGCGTTGCCGGGCGACCGGGTAGAAGTGCTGCAGGCGTTTGTCGAGGGCGAGAAGGAAGAGCCGACTGACATCTGCCCGAACGGCGCCTTCAAGGCCCTTATTGACAAGTCCATCGTCTTGATCGGCCTGAAGGTTGTGCGTGACGTTGTCATTGCCTCCGGCACCACCGGCACCACGACCATGACCACCGGCACCCTGGGCACTACGATGGGGACCACTGCCACCACGGGCACCGGCACGACACTCAACGGCACTACCACGGGCACCACCCCGAACTTTACACTGCCCACGCCGCGCTCCACCGGCCTGGCGGTCGGCGGTACCGGCCTGATTCCTGCTCCCCGCCGCGGTGCAGCGCCGGACACCTGGATCGGCCCGACCCTGTTGTTCATCGTGGGCGTCACAGGCATTGGCCGGGCCCCCACGTTCAACGGTTGATGCTTACCCCCGGCGAGCGCACCGTCGCTCCCGGGACTTACTTAACGGAGGACTCGATGCCCCGCTCGGTGGTCGGATTCGGCACGCAGGAGCACCTGCTGGTCAGCCGAATCCCCTTGCCGCGCCCTGCAACCCGGCTCCTGCTGACCACAAAGAGCATCCTGGTGGATGACAGTACCGTGCTGTACGACGGCGTGATCCTGACCGGCCGTCTTCGCGTCGGCTGCCTGGTGCCCCTGGCGGCTGACCCTCACCCAGTAGAGCAGGTGGACACGGAGCAGACCTTCACCCTGTTCCTGCCGGTCCCGGGGGCGGCACCCGAAATGGATGTGCGGTTGCTGGCGGCCCATGTCGCCGGCGGTGAGACCACCGCCGCCCAGCAGAATGCAGCGGGCGAGATCGTGGCGCTGCTGGACCGTAGCCTCCTCCACCTTTCAGTCATCGTGACCACCCCCACACCCGACGTCACCCCCGCCCCCCTCCGCTGGCGGCGAAGAGCCGAGAGAACGACTCCAGCGCCCAGCCTGCAAGCGTCGGCCTGCCGCTTTCGTGGGTGAAATGAAAAACGCCCGATACCATCCGGTATCGGGCTTGTTTCGCCTATATTTGTCTAGTATCCACCTGGCGACCTGACGGTGCGCTGCTTCCTTCCGGACCTGACGCGTTGCCGCCAGATCACCAGTGGATTGGTGGAGCTAAGGGGAATCGAACCCCTGACCTCTTGAATGCCATTCAAGCGCTCTCCCAGCTGAGCTATAGCCCCATGTTTCAGCAGCCGTGCAAGAACGGGCTGCGAGATATGATGATACTACAAGCGTCGATCAGATGCAACCGCCAGATTGCGCCAGTGCGGGGTTTTCCATGCGGCAGCGCAGGGTTTCGCGTGCGGCAGCGCAGGGTTTCGCGTGCGGCAGCGCGGGGCTTTGCGTGCGGGGCTTTGTGGGCGGCAGCGCAGGGTCTTGCCAGCAGGACTGCTCGGGTGTTGAAAAGCAGTAAAACGAACTGAGCGCCCCCGCAGCACCCCGGGAACGACGTTGCGCGCCCCGCAGCCGGCGGGTCTGTGACGCCGTTCGGGCGCC
>JBLNEM010000186.1:0-7167 GCA_050262655.1 Mycobacterium leprae
CTCTCCCCGGGCCGCCAGCACCATCGGCTCCCGCATGCACATACGGGCCGGCGAGTTCTATTCGCTGCATGACCTGCTGTACGTCCTGCTGCTCCGTTCCGGCAACGATGCAGCGGTCGCGATTGCCGAGCATATCAGCGGCTCGGTTGAGCAGTTCGCTACGTTGATGAACACCAAGGCGAAGGCGATCGGGGCGACCAACAGCCACTTCATGAACCCGCACGGACTGACCCAGCCCGATCACTACACCACCGCCCACGACCTGGCGCTGATCGCCCGGTACGCGCTGTTGAACGAGACCTTTGCCGATATTGTAGCCACCCGGGAGATACCGCTCACCTATGAGCAGCTGGATAAGCGGGTGCTGCTGCACAACACGAACCGGCTCCTGCACATGCTGGAAGGCGCCGACGGCGTCAAGACCGGTACCACGGCCGCAGCCGGCCGCTGCCTGGTGGCCAGCGCCACCCGGGATGAGCAGAAGCTGGTGGCGGTCATCCTGCATGCGGGGAACCGCTGGAGCGACTCACAGCGGCTGTTGGAATGGGGCTTCGGCCAGTTCCGGCTAACTTACATGGGGCAGAAAGGCGAGCGGGTCCGACTGCTGCCGGTAAAAGATGGCAAGCAGTTAGCCGTACCGCTGGTGCTGACCGCCGACATGCCGGTGGTGCTTCCCCGGAGCCAGTCCGGGCTTCCGGTCGAAGTCCAGGGGCCCGACAGCGTATGGGCCCCGGTGCGGAAGGGGCAGCGGCTGGGAAAAGTCATTGTCCGGCGGAATGGCCAAATCGTGGCTGAAGCGGAATTGGTCGCGGCGCAGTCGGTAGGCAAAGCCTCGTTGTTCGACCATATGTACCGTGGCATGCAGCCGCTGCTGCAGTGGGTGACCCGTGGCAGGATGTTCTAAATGTGAGAAAAGAGCCGCTTATGGATTACACCATGAACGGCTCTTTTTATGATATGATTTGATCGCGTCCATAACAGTGACGAATTGTATGGATGCCTACGAGACAGGTAGATAAACGAAAAGAAACAGGGACGCTCCCTGTAATTCCATGCGAACCTATTCACAATCCTGATGACATCTAGATAACCAACTTGGTATACTGTATAGGTGTCTTTAGGACCACAGAAGCACCCTCTCGGGGGGGGGAGGCAGTAGAGCCTTCGCCTGAGAGGCTCTTTTGGTGTCTTGAACGAGTCACGTTCCGACGGACCCTCTGTTCTGCGGTTCCACCTGTTTTCGGCTTCAAGCGGGGGTTCCCGCTAAAAACCATTGTGGCCCAAAGGAGGCTGTCCGATGCATCCCTATCTGCCCTTACTCATTTACCTGGGGGTAGCGCTGGTCCTTGCAGCGGGTATGAGTGTCGCGGGCACGACGTTCGGGCGAAAGAAACCCGAGCCGTTCAAGTACCTGCCGTACGAGTCCGGCCATCCCACCGGTCCGCTCATGGGGCGGTTCCCGGTCAAGTTCTACCTGGTCGCCATGCTGTTCGTCATTTTCGACGTTGAAGCGGCCTCGTTCTACCCTTGGGCGGTGAACCTGCGGAGTTTGGGTGCCTTTGGCCTGTGGGAGATGATCGCCTTCATCATCGTCCTGGGCGTTGGTTACGCCTATGTCTGGAAGAAGGGAGGCTTTAACTGGCGATGAGCACTCCAATGGACAACCAGTTCCGCGACGACGGCGGCTTTGTGACCACCACGGTCGACGACTTCCTTCGGTGGGCACAGTCTAACTCGGTCTGGCCGATGACCTTCGGTCTGGCCTGCTGCGCAATCGAGATGATGAACCTGGTTACCCCTCGTTACGATATTGCCCGGTTCGGCTCTGAGGCCTTCCGCGCCTCGCCTCGCCAGGCTGACCTTATGATTATTTCCGGTCGTCTGTCCAACAAGATGATCCCGGTGGCCCGGCAGGTCTATGAGCAGATGGCGGAGCCCAAGTGGGTAGTCGCCATGGGCGCCTGCGCCTCTTCCGGCGGTGTGTTCGACAACTACGCGATTGTGCAGGGTGTCGACAACGTGCTGCCGGTAGATGTCTATGTGCCCGGTTGCCCGCCTGCGCCTGATGCGGTCATCTACGCCATCCAGAAGCTGCGCGAGCGGATCGCCAAGCGTGACCCGAAGGGGGGCATCATCGAACGCCATGGCTGATACGACCATGATTGAGCGGGCCGCAGCGGCCCGTGAAAAGGTGAACACCGAGATCGTACCTGCGCTGCTGGAGGCTTTCGCCGGCAAGTCCGAACAGATCCCCGCTGGCAACGACCTGATCCCGCAGGTTTACGTGGATGTGAACGAGAGTCTGGCGGTTGCGAAGTGGCTCCGGGACCACGGCTTCAACATGCTGGTGGACCTGACCGCCGCCGACTATTACCCCAACCGGACACCCCGGTTCGAAGTGGTCTACCACTTCCGGCAGCTGCCGGCCCTGGGCATGATCCGGGTCCGGGTGAAGTGCACCGAGAAGGATCAGGTGGCCAGCCTCTCTGATCTGTGGCCGATGGCCATCGCAGCCGAATGTGAGGTTTGGGACCTGATGGGCATCCATTTCAAGGGCCATCCCGACCTGCACCGGGTGATGAATCCGGAAGACTGGGAAGGCCATCCGCTCCGGCGTGATTACCCGATCCGTGGCCCCCGTGGCCTTATCAACCTGGAGATGCCCGCCGACGAGAACCGGTACCATCCGTTCGTCGACGAGGAGCCCAAGGAAGGAAAGTAGGGTGAGTATGGCCGAGATCGAACGCACCGAAGAGAAGCAGGAGCTTATGACCCTATCTATCGGGCCGCACCATCCTGCGACCCACGGCGTCCTGCGGGTTGTGTTGCAGCTTGAGGGCGAGATCATCAAGCACGCCAGGCCTGAGAATGGCTTCCTGCATACCGGCATTGAGAAGCAGGCCGAGTTCCTGAACTGGCAGCAGGCCAATACGGTTATCGACCGGATGGACTACCTGAACTCCATCGGCAACAACCTGGGCTATGTCCTGACCGTGGAAAAGGCGATGGGCATTACCGACCGGATCCCGGAGCGCGCCACTGTCGCCCGCGTCATTCTGGCCGAGCTGCAGCGCATCGCCTCCCACCTGGTCTTCCTGGGCACCGGCGGTCTGGATACCGGCGCCGCGAACCCGATCTTCTGGGCCTTTGAGATCCGCGAGCATATCCTTGACATCTTCGAAGCGACCTGTGGCAACCGCATGAACCCGAGCTACATTCGGGTTGGCGGCCTCGCCCAGGACCTGCCGGACAACTTCAGCGAGATGGTCGAGAACTTCCTGAAGAACGACCGGAAGCTGATTCAGGAGCTGAAGGACGTCGTTCTGGGCAACCCGATCTTCATCGACCGTACCCGGGGCATCGGCAAGCTGACCCTGGATCAGGCCCTCGGCCTTGGCCTCACCGGCCACAACCTGCGGGTCCATGGCAGCGATTACGACATTCGTAAGTACTATCCGTACTGCGGTTACGAGAACTACGACTTCAAGGTGCCGGTCTACACCGACGGCGACATCTGGTCTCGGGCGGCGATTCGCTTTGACGAGATCTGGGAGTCCTTCAAGATCATTCGTCAGGGCCTGGACAACCTGCCCGACGGCCCGCACAAGATTCAGGACGGCAAGATCTCGCTGCCGAAGAAATCGGACGTGCGGGAGTCGATGGAGGCCCTGATCCACCACTTCAAGCTGGTGCAGCACGGCATCGACGTGCCGGCCGGCGAGACTTACCATGCGGTAGAGTCGCCCCGTGGTGAACTCGGCTTCTACATCGTCTCCGACGGCAGCAACCATGCCGTGCGCGTCCGGGTCCGTCCGCCCAGCTACTACGCTGTGCACGCACTCACGGCCATGCTGCCCGGCCATTTCATCGCCGACATGGTCAACATTATCGCCGGTATTGACCCGGTGTTCGGGGAGGTGGACCGCTAATGTCTTCGACTGGCAAGACCGTTTCGATCAAGGAGATTCTGCCGCCCACCTGGCCCGAAACCTGCAAGGCCGAGGTGGAGGAGATCATCCGTCGTTATCCGGACGGGCAGGAGCGGTCCGCAATTCTGCCGCTGCTTCACCTGTCCATGCGGGAGCGGGAAGGCCACTACGTGACGGTCTCCGACTTCGAAGCGATCGCTGAGATCTGCGGCGTTTCGACCGCCTACGTAAGCTCCGTCTGCTCCTTCTACGCCATGTACCACCGGCATCCGATCGGCAAGTACCTCTTTACCATCTGCGGCAACATGGCCTGCCACCTGTTGGGCGGCGGCAAGCAGCTGGTAGAGCATATTGAGAAGACTTACGGCATCAAGAACGGCGAGACCACTGCGGACGGCCTGATCACCCTCGAGGTGACCGGCGAGTGCCTGGCGGCCTGTGACCTGGCCCCGGTGATGCACGTCAACACCGAGTATGCCGTGAAGATGACGCCGGAGAAGTTTGACGCCCTCGTGGCGGCACTCCGTAGAGGCGAAGGCCCCGAGGCCTTCCTGGAGAAGCTGCCCCTCATGAACGGCGAGAACCAGGACGAGTGGAAGGGCTTCGAGGCCTGCGGCTGCGCTTGCGGACACAAGACCGAAGAGGCTCCTGCCGAGGCGCCGGCCCCTGCGGCTGAAGCCGAAACCAAGGCGGAAGGCAACTAACCGCATCCCCTGAAGCGAAGGAGGCTACATTCCTATGCAGTTTGAGCCTGTGCTTACTAAGGGCATCGGTACGGTCGAGCTGACCAACATCGATGTGTACGAGGCGCAGGGTGGTTATCAGGGGCTGCGGAAGGCCTTGACGACCATGGAGCCACAGCAGGTGATCGACGAGGTCAAGAAGGCCAACCTGCGTGGTCGTGGCGGCGCCGGCTTCCCGGCGGGCGTTAAGTGGGGCTTCCTCCCCAACGACGGCCGTCCCCGCTACCTGACCGTCAACTGTGACGAGTCGGAGCCCGGCACCTGCAATAACCGCACCCTTGTCTATGCCAACCCGCACCAGTTGATTGAAGGCATCCTGATTGCGGCCTATGCGAACCGGATCAGCCAGTCCTTTATCTATATCCGCGGTGAGTTCAAGCGTGGCGCCGAGATCCTGGTCAAGGCGATCGAGGATGCCCGGGCCAAGGGTTACCTGGGCCAGAACATCCTGGGCACCAGCTACTGCCAGGAGATCACCGTGCATCGTGGCGCCGGCGCTTACGTCTGCGGCGAGGAGTCGGCTCTGCTGAACTCCCTCGAAGGCCGCCGTGGCGAGCCCCGCGTGAAGCCGCCGTTCCCGGCGGTGGTGGGTCTGTACGGCATGCCGACCATCATCAACAACGTGGAGACGCTCTCGAACGTCCCCCACATCATCAAGAACGGCGCCGAGTGGTTCCTGGGGATCACGGCCAATCCGGAGAACCCCAAGTCCTGCGGCCCGAAGCTGTTCACCGTCTCCGGCTGCGTCCAGAAGCCCGGCAACTATGAGCTGCCGATCGGCATCACCCTCCGTGAGGTGATCGAGATCGCCGGTGGCATGAAGCCCGGCCGGACCTTCAAGGCGGCCCAGCCTGGCGGCTCTTCCTCGCCGCTGCTTGGGCCCCAACACCTCGACATCCACATGGACTTCGAAGGCGTCGCAGCGGCTGGCTCCATGCTGGGTACCGCCGCCGTTCTCGTCTACGACGACACGGTGGACCTGGTGGAAGTGGCCTCTTACTGGACCAAGTTCTACGCCCACGAGTCCTGCGGTCAGTGCACC
Organism: Mycobacterium leprae; assembly: GCA_050262655.1. GTDB lineage: Bacteria > Bacillota > Sulfobacillia > Symbiobacteriales > Symbiobacteriaceae > DASXVX01. The sequence continues at coordinate 5,715 of JBLNEM010000186.1, forward strand.
AACTGCCGTGAAGGCACCCACTGGCTGGAGCGGACCTTTGAGCGTGTTCTGGACGGCAAGGGCAACGACACCGATCTGCAGATCATCAGCGATATGCGGACGCAGATGGCAGGTACCACGATTTGCGTGCTCTCCGACGCCGCAACCTTCATGCCGTCCTCGCTGCTGAAGCTCTTCCCGGAAGAGATCGAACGCTACATTCAGAGAGCAAAGGAGGTGCGGTCCTGATGGCCGAGCAGCAGCAGATGGTCACAGTAACGATTGATGGCCGCACCGTTACGGTGCCCAAGGGCACCAACCTTGTCGAAGCGGCCAAGATGGCTGGCATCGAGATTCCGGTCTTCTGCTATCACCCCAAGCTGGACCCGGCCGGCGTCTGCCGTATGTGCCTGGTGCAGATTGAGAAGATGCCGAAGCCCCAGGCTGCCTGCGTCACCCCCGTCATGAACGACGGCATGGTGATCCACACCCAGGTGGCCCAGGTCGACGACCTGCGCAAGGGCGCTTTGGAGTTCCTGCTGCTGAACCACCCGCTGGACTGCCCGGTCTGCGATAAGGGCGGCGAGTGCGATCTGCAGGACCTGACCCTGAAGCATGGCCCTTCGACCAGCCGTCTGCAGGAAGCCAAGGTGCAGAAGCCCAAGACCGTTGAGTTGGGCAACTTCATCGTGCTGGACAACGAGCGCTGCATTCTCTGCCGCCGTTGCGTCCGCTTCGACGACCAGATTGCCACCGAAGGCAACCTGATCATCGAGGAGCGGGCCCACTTCAACCTGATTACCACCCTGGAAGAGCAGCCGTATGACTCCTACTTCAGCGGCAACACCATCGAGCTCTGCCCCGTCGGCGCCCTGACCAGCGAGACCTATCGCTTCCAGGCCCGTCCGTGGGACTTGGCCAAGGTCGATTCGATCTGCCACGGCTGCTCGGTGGGCTGCAACGTGAGCGAGGAGTTCCGTCACGGCAAGCTGCTGCGCCTTGAGGCCCGCGACAATGCCGCGGTGGATCAGGGCTGGATGTGCGACCGTGGTCGGTTCAACTACAAGTTCGTCCATCAGGATGACCGCATCACCGAGCCCCTCATGAAGAAGGATGGCCAGCTGGTGCCGGTTTCCTGGAAGGAAGCGCTGACCGCCATCGCCGAGCAGTTCAAGGCCGTGAAGGCCACTGTGGGCGGCAAGGGTCTGGGCGTCATCGGTGGCGGCAAGCTGACCAACGAGGAAGCTTACCTGCTGCAGAAGTTCGCCCGTGTCACGCTGGGCACCAACAACATCGATCATCGCACCAGCGGCCAGCAGGTTGCCTCTCTGGGCGCCTTCCCGGGCCGCCAGGCCGATCTCTCTGACGCCGGCGCGATCATCGTGGTCGACACCGATCCCGCTGAGACCGCTCCGGTCATGGACCTGCGGATCCGCCGGATGGTGGACCGCAAGAAGGCGAAGCTGGCCCTGAT
>JBLNEM010000187.1:0-6423 GCA_050262655.1 Mycobacterium leprae
GCTCCCTCGTTGTGAGGGAGCGCTTTTGTCATACGACCTTCCGGAATCCCACCAGGCGCTGCTGGGCTTCGTCCCACAGGCCGAGGGAGAAGGACTGGGCCGCCTGGGCGAAGGTGATCGCTTTCAGCTGGAACATGGGGTTTTCCTTGTGGCACCGGGCGAGGCGGTAGTTGGGGATGCGGGGGCTCAGGTGGTGAATGTGGTGGTAGCCGATGCTGCCGGTGAACCAGTCCAGAACCCGGGGGAGGCGCAGGAAGGAGCTGCCGTGCAGGGCGGCGTCGGCGAACTGCCACTTGCCCTGGCGGGCCCAGACCGTGCCTTCAAACTGGTGCTGGACGTAGAAGAGACCGATGCCGGACGCGCCGCCGATCCACATGATCGGCAGGTGAACCAGCAGGAAAGCCTTCAGGCCGACCTGCCAGATCACCAGGGCCACGATGGCCAGCACGGCTGCGTTGGTGATGTAGACGCTGTACCGCTCCTTCTTCCCGCCGGTTCCCGTGACGAAGCGCTCGATTAGCCCGAACTTCACCAGCGGGCCGAGCAGCAGCAGGATTGCCGGGTGGCGGTAGAGGCGGTACTGGAGTCGGCGCAGCCGGGGCAGCGCCCGGTACTCTTCGACGGTCAAGGTGTCGATATCGCCAATCCCGCGCTTGTCCAGATTGCCGGTGGTGGCGTGATGGACGTTGTGGTCGTGCCGCCACTGGTAGTAGGGCACCATGGTCAGGATGCCGGTGAGGAAGCCGACCAGGTCGTTGGCCCAGCGGGCCTTGAAGAACGAGCCATGGCCGCAGTCGTGGAAGATGGTGAAGAGCCGCACATAAAGCCCTGCCGCCGGCAGTGCCAGGGCGAGGGTGATCCAATACGAAAGGGTAAGGCTGCGGAGCATCAGGTACCAGAGCGCCAGGAACGGGAGCAGCGTGTTGGCCAAAGCCCAGAGGCTTTGCCACAGGTCCGAGTGCTCATATGGGGCGACCGCCGTGCGCCAGGCCGGGGCATTGCTTTTACCGCTGGACATCGCTTTGTTCCTCCTGTAATCTGCCGTAACGTACATCCTAAACGATCAGTAAACGAAATGCTATGCCGCAAGAATTCCCAACGGGTTCCGACCCGCCGGTATTCGAGCGCTCCGGGGCATGCTTGGGCCAATCTGCGGGCATCCTGCACACGGAATGCCACACGGGGAGGCAAAGCGTTATGATCATCGATACCTTACCGGATGTACGGGCGGATGAACACCGGATCGGCGATACCGGTGCAGGCTTCGCCGCCATGCCGATTCATGAGGCGATCTTGAAGTCGCTGGACGAGATGGGATTTGAGGAGCCTTCGCCGATTCAGGCGGAGGCGATACCGCTCTTGCTGGAGGGCAAGGACCTGATTGGGCAGGCGCAGACAGGGACAGGGAAGACGGCCGCCTACGCCATTCCGCTGCTCCAGCGGTTGAAGCCGGACGTGCAGCGGCCGCAGGGGCTGGTGCTGGCGCCGACCCGGGAGTTGGCCCTGCAGGTGGCCGAGGAGATTGGGCGGATCGGCAAGTACATGAACGTGCGGGAGTTGGCTGTCTATGGCGGCAGCCCCATCGACCGGCAGATCCGGGCACTGCGGGCCGGGGTTTCGCTGGTGATCGGCACGCCGGGCCGGCTGCTGGACCATATCAACCGGGGCACGATCAAACTGGATCAGGTGCATACCCTTGTGCTGGATGAGTCGGATGAGATGCTGGACATGGGCTTCATCGACGACATCGAGACGATTATCCGACACCTGCCCGAGGAGCGGCAGACGGTCTGCTTCTCGGCTACCATGCCCGATCCGATCCTGCGGCTGACCCGGCGCTACATGAATGAGCCGGTGCGAGTCACCATCGCCGCCAAGGAATTGACCGCCGCCACCATTGAGCAGGCCTATTTTGAGATCCGGGAGCGGGACCGGATCGATGCGCTCACCCGGATCATCGACCACGAGGCGATTGCCCGGGCGATCATCTTCTGCCGGACCAAGCGCAGCTGCGACGAAGTCTCCTCGGCGCTGCAGGCGCGCGGCTATATGGCCGAGGCGATTCACGGCGATCTCAACCAGGCCCAGCGCAACCGCACCCTCGCCCGCTTCAAGGAAGGGCAGATCGAATTGCTGGTGGCCACCGACGTGGCGGCCCGGGGCCTGGACGTGGAGAACGTGACCCACGTGATCAACTACGACATCGCCCAGTCGCCGGAGGCGCATGTGCACCGCATCGGCCGGACCGGGCGGGCCGGGCGCGAGGGCACCGCCTTCACCCTGATTCATCCCCGGGAGTTCCGGCAGCTCAAGTTCATCGAGCGGCAGACGAAGGGGCGGATTCCCCGCCGCAACGTGCCCACCGCCACCGATGTGGCCGAACGGGCGCAGGAACTGATGGAGGAGCGCATCGGCACCATGGTCAACCAGCCGAACCCCGCCCTGCAGTACGCCGAAATGGCGGGCCGGCTGTTGGAGGAGCACGACCCGCAGCGGCTGGTGGCGGCCCTGCTGGCGACCATGATGGAGAGCCGCGGCGGCTCAGTCGCCGAGGAGGCCCCCCGCCGGGCAGCGCCCACGGGCCAGTTCCCGGAGACCGGCGCCGAACCCGGCTATGTACGGCTCTTCTTCAACATCGGTTCCAGAGATCGGGTGAGTCCGGCCGACTTCGTCCGGACGATCGCTCGGGAGGCGGATATTCCCGGCGGCCTGATCGGCGCCATCGACATCCACGATGCCTTTACCTTCGTGGAGGTGCCCCGGGACGTGGGGGCACAGGTGATGGAGGCCATGCGGAGTGCCTCGATCCACGGCCGGAACATCAACGTGGAGCCTGCCCGGCCTTCGGGACACTGACGCGGAAAAGCTGCGGTTCGCCGCAGCTTTTTCCATGGCTCTGCGAAATTTTATCTTTTTGGTACCTGGTATTAGGAAGGGATTATAGGATCTGGTGTAGTAATAGTTAGGCCAACATCGGCCAGGAAGGAACTGGACGGTGAACCATGAACAGGGGCAAAGGAGGTGGCACCATGGGTTTCAAACGTATGGCAGCGCTCGCAGTCGTTCTTTCACTTAGCGCTGGGCTCCTTTTCGGCTGCGGCGGCGCACAGTCGACCGCCGGCACCGACAACAAGGCGCAGGCAAGCAGCAGTTCCAAGCAACCGATCAAGCTGGGTGCCGTCTTCATCCTCTCTGGCCCCAGTGCGGCCTACGGCATCGCGCAGAAGGCGGGTGTCGAACTGGCCGTGACAGAGATCAACGCTGGCGGCGGCATTAACGGCCGGCCGCTGGACGTGATCTATGAGGACAGCAAGGGTGACAAGGATCAGGCGATCAACGCGGCACGCAAGCTGATCGACAAGGACGAGGTGACGGCGATCATTGGGCCGACCCTCTCCACCGAGATGCAGGCGGTGGGTCCGATCGCCAATCAGAGTGGGGTGCCGATCCTGGGCGTCTCCACCACCGCCGACGGGATTACCGATATCGGCAATTACGTTTTCCGCAACTCGCTGCCGGAATCGGGCGTGCTGCCTACCACGGTGCAGAGCGCCATTCAGGGTTTCGGCGTCAAGAAAGTCGCACTGCTCTGGGCGCAGGATGACGTGATCTCCGTCAATGGCGCCAAGATCTTCAAGGAGCAGCTCCAGAAGCAGAACGTCCAGGTCGTGGCCGAGGACAGCTTCAGCGTGAAGGATCAGGACTTCAACGCCCAGATCACCAAGGCGCTGGCGGCGAAGCCGGACGGCATCGTCCTCTCCACCCTGTACCAGTCGGCGGCGCTCTTCATGGTGCAGGCCCGCAAGGCCGGCTACACCGGTCCGTTCATCGGCGGCAACGGTTTCAACTCGCCGAAGCTGGCCGAGATCGCCAAGGATGCGGCCGAGGGCGCCGTCGTCGGCTCGGTCTGGTACCCGGGGCGTGACGATGCGAAGGTGAAGAAGTTTGTGGCCGATTACACGGCCAAGGCCAACATGGCGCCGGACCAGTTTGCGGCTCAGGCATACGACGGCCTCTACCTGCTGGCCGAAGCCATGAAGCAGGGCGGCAGCAACCGGGATAAGGTGCGCGACGCCCTGGCCGGCATCAAGAACTTCGAAGGCGTGACCGGCAAGTTCTCCTTCGATGAGAAGCGGAACCCGGTGATGCAGCCCTTCATTCTGCAGATCAAGAACGGGCAGTACGCCGAGTTCAAGCACTAGGGTGCTCCGTCCAAAAGGGGCGGTGGGGAGACTCCCCACCGCCCTGACCTATACCGCTTTATAACAGGGGGCCGGGCCCGGTGTTCTTACAGCAGTTGGTGAATGGCATCACGCAGGGCGGCACGTACGCCCTCATTGCCGTTGGTTATACCCTGATCTTTGGTGTGCTTGAGATCATCAACATGGCCCATGGCGAACTCTTCATGGTAGGCGGCATGGTGGGCTACTACGTGGTAGCACACCTGCACCTGGGCATCGTGCCGGCGCTGCTGGGGGCGATGCTGGGCGCGGCCGTGGCCGGCCTTGTGCTGGAGGTGACGGCGTTGCGGCCGCTGCGGCGCAAGGGCGCTTCGAACCTGGCGCCGCTGATCTCGACCATTGGCCTGGGCATGGTGATCGAGAATCTGATGATCCGGGTGGCCGGTGCCGAGTCGCTCTCCCTGCGGGTGCCTCTGGCCGATGGGGTGCTTCACCTCGGCCCGCTGATGGTGACCACCACTGAACTGGTGGTGTTGGCGGTCTCGATTCTGCTGATGCTGCTGCTCCAGTGGGCGCTGACCAGGACCCGCCTGGGCCGGGCGGTGCGTGCCGTGTCGGAGAACCAGGAGACGGCGGCGCTGCTGGGCGTCAACGTCTCGGCGGTGGTGCTGGCCGTAGTGCTGGCGGCGTCAGCCCTTGGCGGTGCGGCCGGCCTGCTGGTCGGCATCTCCTTTGTCTCCGTGTCGGCGACCATGGGGCTCGCCTACGGCCTGAAGGGGCTGGCGGTGATCATACTCGGCGGCCTCGGCAACGTGAAAGGCGCTGTGGTCGGTGGCCTGCTGGTCGGTGTCCTGGAGGCGCTGACCGTCGCCTACGGCGGCTCCAGCTACCGGGATGCGATCGCCTTTGGTTTCCTCTTCCTTGTCCTGGTGGTGCGGCCGGGCGGCCTTTTCGGCAACCAGAGCGCCGTAACAGGGAGGTCCTGACCATGGCGGCAATCCTCAACAACTATTACCTCCAAATCCTGACCCTGATCTGCCTCCATGGTCTGCTGGGTCTCTCCGTCTACCTGGTCTACTCTACAGGCCAGCTCACCCTTGGCAACGCCGGATTCATGGCCATCGGCGCATACGCGGCTGCGCTTCTCGCCCTGCGGGGCGGGCTGCCGGTCTGGCTGAGCATTCCGGCCGGAGCGCTGCTGGCGGCCTTGGTGGCGGTGCCGTTGGGCTATGCCGGTCTCCGGCTGCGGGGCGTCTACCTGGCCGTGGCTACCCTGGGCTTCTCCCAGTCGGTGATGGTGGTGGCGCAGAATCTTACCATCACCGGCGGCGCCATGGGGCTGAACAATATTCCCAACATCAACATGATGGTGCAGAAAGCCTTCTCGCACGCCATGGATGAGGCACCGATGGGGCTGAAGTTCTCACAGTTGGCCAGCCTTACCGTATTTCTGCTGATGCTCCTGATCCTGCTGCTCGCCTTCTTCTTCGTGCTGCGGCAGGGCCGGAGCCGGGTGGGACAAGCCTTTGCTGCCATCCGGACCGACGAGGTGGCCGCCGGCGCCATGGGGATCAACACCACCTACTACAAGGTGTTGGCCTTCGCCCAAGGCGCCTTCCTGGCGGGGCTGGCGGGCGGACTATCGGCCCATACCACCTTCGCCATCGCCCCCGGCAACTTCGACTTCAACCGGGCGGTGGAGATGCTGACCTATGTCGTAGTGGGGGGCTCCGGGCTGCCGCTGGGGGCGGTCTTCGGGGCTGTGGTGCTGGATGTGATCTCCGAGGGACTGCGGGATGTGACGCTCTTCGGCGTCAGCATGACCGAATACCGGTTCATCCTGTTTGGCCTGTTGATGATGCTGGTCATGGCGCTGCGGCCGCAGGGGCTGCTGTCCCGCCGCCGGCGCAAGGGGGTGGCGGCCTGATGCTGGATGTGCAGAATCTTACCGTGAAGTTCGGCGGCCTGACCGCGGTGAACGAGGTCAGCCTGCGGGTGGCGGAGGGCCAGATCTACGGGCTGATCGGCCCGAACGGCGCAGGCAAGAGCACCTGCTTCAACCTGATCACCGGTCTGATTCCGCCCACCGCCGGCCAGGTGCTGCTGCATGGCCGGCCCCTCACGGGGTTGAAGCCGCATCAGGTGACGGGCCTGGGGCTGGCCCGGACGTTCCAGAACATCCGGCTCTTCGCCGACATGAGCGCCCTGGAGAACGTCATGGTGGGCATGCACCGCCTGACCA
>JBLNEM010000188.1:0-11332 GCA_050262655.1 Mycobacterium leprae
TTGAAGGGGGTCGCTCTCGCCCTTTGCTACGCAAAGGGCTGCCGCTCCACGGTTTTTGGCCGTCGCCCCAAAACCGCCCCGGTGTAGTTTTAAAGGTTAGAGGTCCGTGCCGCCGTAGCGACAGGAGCTTATCTTATCAGCTTCAACGATCGGCGTCAACCACTCAGTTTCTACCAAGCAGTGTCGACTGCCGACGTTTTAAGATGATACCAGATGCCTTGCCCTCCGTCAACCCAAAAATCGCTACCAGATTGAGGAAAGGCTACAGTATCAAGCATCGCAGCCGCCGTTCGCTCCGTGCGTATCGGCGACGTTTCCCTATATTACAGCCCCGACCGCCGCCATGCAACCACCAGATGGTGGAAATCACACGGCAGCGATCGGGGCTGCAAAGCGTTCGATCAATATCCCTGGCTCGCCAGAGCACGTCGCACGGCGGCGGCCAATACGGCTGCCACCAGCAGTTTGGCCAGATCCAGCGGCAAGAAGGGCAGCACGAACGCGGTGACCACCACGGCCAAGCCCTTGCCCAGAACCATGGCCCAGAGCCCCCCTCCGATATAGACCACCACGAGGCCGGCCAGCATGGCCGCGGCGATCCGCCAGAAAGGCTGCGTGCGGCCAGGCGGCGCCAGTAGGCCGATCAGATACGCGGCGACCGGGTAGCTGACCAGATACCCGCCGGTGAGCCCCACCAGCACGTTCAGCCCGCCGGCGCCGCCGGCGAAGACCGGCAGCCCAATGGCCCCAAGCAGCAGGTACAGGAGCATAGAAATTGCGCCCCACACGGGTCCCAACAGTGCACCGGCCAGGTAGACCATTAGCACCTGCAAGGTCACCGGCACGACCGTGATCGGGAGTAGGAGTTTCACCTGCGCCACCACCGCCGTCAGTGCGGCGATGATAGCGGCCAGGATCATGAATCGCAGTCGCCCTCTGCTCAAGCCGCCGGCACCTCCCCCACCTCTATGTGGCGGCTACGCGCGTAGACCGCAAAGCTGACGAATGGCACACACAGCACGAAGACCATGGCGACCATCAGCGAATGGAAGCCCGCCCGGTCAAAGATCATGCCGCCTACCAGCGGGCCGATCATGCGACCGACCGTGGCCGCACTGCCCACGAAGCCCTGGAGGAATCCGCGGCGCGAGGGCGGCGAGATCTGGGCGGCGGCTGCCGGAATCACCGGCTGTACCAGCATCTCGCCCAGGGTGAGCAGGATCATGCCGCCGACGAAGACGGCATAGTGGTTGGCCTGGAAGAGCAGCGTGAAGGCCGAGACATAGAGCACAACGCCCACGTACAGCTGCGCCTGGAACGTGCGGAAGATGCGGACCATGAGGCTGATCAGCGGCTGACCGACGAAGATGATCAGGCCGTTGAGGGTCCACAGCAGACTATAAGCGGACAATGGGATTCCCATGCTCTGCAGTTGAACAGCCACCGCGCCCTGCCACTGCACGTAGGCGAGCCACATGAGGGCGAAGCCGAAGAACAGGGCGCCGATCGGCACCCACGGAATCGGCCGTTCGTACTCGCGGTTGGCAGCCAGTGCAGCCGCCGCACCCGAATCCGCCGCCACGGGCTCCTCCTTCGGATCATGGATGAAGAAGAGGACGTAGAGCGCATAGATGAAGAACATGAACGCGGCCGACACGAAGGCCAGCCGGAACGAGTGCTGGGCCACGATGCCGCCGATGGCGGTGCCCACGGCGACGCCCAGGTTGTTGGCCACATAGATGAAGTTGAACGCCTTCCGTCCGCCGGACGGCCACGCCTTGGTCAGCAGCGCCTGGACCGCCGGGAAGACCAGGTTGCCCGCAAAGCCATACAGCAGCATGACCGCCACGTAGAGCGGCCAACTGCTGAACAGGCCCGGCAGTGCGACCAATCCGGCCGCCGCAAACAAGCCCGTCAACATGACCGGCCGTGCGCCGAACCGGTCATAGAGTGTGCCGCCCACCAACTGTCCCAGGGTGGCGCCGCCGGAACTGAGCAGCAGCACCACACCGGCCACGGTCAGGGGCTTGCCCAGTTGTTCGTGGATATAGATCGAGTTCAACGGCCACAGGAATGAACTACCGGCCACATTAATAAAGCTGCCGACACCGAGGAGCCACAACAGCGGTGGGTAAGCACTCATCTGGCTGCGAAGACGTGCGACAAAGTTCACTTCTATGTTTACCTCCGTTGTACGCATACCCGCCTATTGTATCACACCACATGAAAAATGCCTCCGCTTAACAGTTTCCTGTTCAGCAGAGGCCTGGAAATGCGACGTACGCTATGGTTGCTTGCCGATGGTGGCCACCACCATGCTGGCCCGCATGCCGCCGAGAAAAGCCTTGAGGGCCGTCTCCAACTTCTGCACCAGTGGTTCCAGGTTGGACGCGCACAGATCGGTGGGCGTTAACCCCATGGATTGGCAGTGCGAGTTCACAATGGCCCGGGCCATTTGGGTCCCCACATAAGGGGAGAGCTGCGCCAGGAGCTGCTCATAGACCGGCGTCGCCATCTGCCTCACCTCGCCTCAGCCACCTGTAGGAGGTTGTCGGGCTGCATGGAGCCGTAAATCTGAAGCAGAACCTCTTCGGTCGCCAGAAAGGCATCGACCACCGACGGGTCGAACTGCGCCCCCCGTTCCCGGGCGATCAACTGATGGGCCTCGGCCGGCGTCCAGGCCGGCTTATAGACCCGGCGGGAGGTGAGGGCGTCGTACACATCGGCCAGGGCCACCACCCGGGCACTGAAGGGGATGGCCTCGCCGGCTAGTCCGTCCGGATACCCTTTGCCGTCATATCGTTCATGGTGCCACCGGGCTACATCACGCGCGGTGCTGAGGAATGTGGCATCCACCCCCAGGAGCCGCTGCAGTTCGGTGTCCGCTTCGTCGAGGAACATGCCGCCGAAGGCAGCGTGTCTCTTCATCTCCTCCCATTCATCCGGCAATAGCCGCCCCGGCTTCAGCAAGATCCGCTGGGGCACCGCTACCTTCCCGACGTCGTGCAGCACGGCAGAGCGGGAGAGTTGGATCACCTGCGTTTCGGTGAATATGCCGGTGCTCTCTTTCAGGTAGCCAGCCAGGGTGAAGGAATAGAGCCGCACCCGTTCCAGGTGGCCGATCACATCCGGATCATAGAACTCAGCCAGCCGGGCGATGCTGTTGACCGTAACCAGCTGGACCGTGTCCAGTTCGTCGATCTTCCGCCGAATCTCCTCGGCCATGGGCATGACGGATGGCAGCCGCCGTGCCACGCCCAGTGCCCGCACCGGGCCGCCGCGGGTCACCGGCGTGATCGTGACGGAGACGAAGAGATCGCCGCCCTGACCGAAGAGCCGCAGGTAACCGGACCAGGCCTGATCGCCGTTCAACCAGCGGGCGGCGAAAGGCGGCCGGACGAAACGGGCCAGGGGGCACCCGGTGACACTTGCGCGCTCTGTACCGAGCCAGGCCAGGAAGGTAGGGTTGGCGTCCCCAATACACCCGCCCTCAGCAAGCTCAAACAGCCCGTCGCTGCTGCTGCAAAACAGGCTGCGCCACAGGTCCGGATTGGCCAACCGATTGACCTCCCTCCTGTACGGCTATACGTTTTCAGCCACGGGGGAACTGATCAACATAGGTATTCAACAGCGCCCTCCCGTTTCCCTGCCGTTTTCCATCCAGATACTGTAAAATTTTACATCATCACGATTTATGCGCCGTATGCGGGCCGGATCGATACTTCGCCGGCCAGCACCCGCTCCAGGATGCCATCGGCCCGCCGGACGACAAGAGCGCCCTCTTCATCGACCGCCTCCGCCACCCCGTCGAAGCGATGGCTCCCGTCGGCCGACAGCACCCGGACCGGACGGCCCAGGGTGACCGAGTACCGCCGCCACTCGTCCAGCAGCGTGGCAAAGTCGCCCGACAGCAGTTGATCCAGCCGGCACTCCAGGGCGCGGAGAATCCCGGCGACCAGCGCCGCCCGGGCGACCGGCCGGCCCAACTCAATCAAGAGCGAGGTCGCCGTCTCCCGCACGTCGGCGCCAAAGGCCGCGGCCGGCACGTTCACGTTCAGGCCGATGCCAAGGACCGCAAAGTTGCCCGGCTCGCCCTCCGTGAGAATGCCGCAGAGCTTTCGCCCGCCCAACTGCAGGTCGTTGGGCCACTTGATGCCCACCGCTGCGCCGGTCACCTGCTCAATCGCCTCCGCCACCGCCACGGCAGCGGTCAGGGTGATACGGGGCATCGCCCGGGCCGGCAGGTTCGGGCGCAGCACCAGGCTCATGGCGATAGCCGAGCCGGCGGGGGTCTGCCAGGAGCGGCCCAGCCGTCCCCGACCGGCACTCTGCGTGTCGGCCACCACCAACAGGCCGTCGGCCGCCCCATCTCTGGCCAGTTCCTTGGCCAGGCGGTTGGTCGAGTCGACCTCCGGACGATAGACGACCGACCGGCCCAGCCGGCGGGTCTGGAGCAGGGGTGTGAGTACCTCGGGCGTGATTGCGTCGTCGAACATGCCGTATCTCCCCTCCGCCACCACTCTACCAGAGTTGCCCGCCCCCTGAAAAGCGGCGAAAAGGCGCCGACTCCCCCGTTGGGGTGTCGGCGCCATTGCGCTGTCAGGACTGTTTCTGCTCCTCGGTGGCGAAGAAGCCCATCGCCTTCTCGATCGCCGTCAGCTGGCCGGTGGCCTGCTGCACCCGGCTCTCCCGGGTGGAGATCTCATCGGCGAACTGCTTCTTCTCCTCCGCCATGGCGCTTTCCAGAAGCTTGATCCGTTCATCGTGCTGCGCCTGGCGGGCGGCGGCAGCGTCCCGCTCACTCTGAATGGCCGCCTGGTACAGGGAGCGTGCCCGCCGGAACGACGTGATCAGTTCCTCCGGCTTGAGCCCGGCAAAGGCCAGGGTCTTCAGGATCAACTCCCGTGCCTTGTCGGCCGGGATCGCCTCCAGGTCCAGCGTGGTCAACAGCTGCGTCGCCTGAGCCGTGCGGGCCACGTCGGGATCCTGACTCAGTTCGGCATGGATGGCGTCGGCGTTGCTGGCGTCCGCACCCGTTACAGCCGCGGCCTCGGTGGTCGGCTCGGTTTCGGCCGGCTTCGCCGCCGGTGTCTGCTTCTCCGCCTCAACCTCCACAAAGAAGGAGGCTGCCTTCTTGAACAGGTTGGCCATGGGCCCTCCCCCCTCCTAACTGCGCACCCGTACCCGGGCTTCCACCTCACGCAGGGCCTCGTCCGTCGCCTGCGCCTCCAGCAGAATGTCCTGGAGGTTATTCCCGTCAGGGGTCGCTTCCGGATCGAAGATCTGGCGGCGCAAAAGGTCCATCGCCGATTCGATGGCGGCCAGTTTGGCCAAATAACGTTCCCGGTCGGCCTCTTCATGCTCTTGCTGCGCCAGGACCTTTTCATCCATCGCAATGGCTTCATCCAGGAGCCGGCGGGCCTCCTGGTCGCTGGTTTCCGCCAGCTTCCGCTGGTTCCGCTCCATCCGCTCGGCCACGTTTTGCATGTCGACCGGCTTGCGCCCGGTGTAGACCGTCAGGTAGGCCCGCACGATCCGCAGATAGAGGTCGGCCAGTTGGATCGCCTGTTCCACGGCGGCCTGGTGGTCGGCCTGTTCCTGCGGCTGGGAGAGCCACTCCTGGTAGATGCCGCGGGTGGCGGTCAACACGTCGGCCACCCGCGCCGCCCAGGAACGATGCTGTCCGGCCGGCACGATATTGGGCAGCCGCGGCGTGATCGACCGGGCCGTGCCCTCCAGTGCGGTATAGCGCTTGGCCATCGCCTCCGCCATCCGGACCGCCTCAGCCGCTTCCTGGAAGCGCTTGCTGCCGGCGAGGGTTTTCGCCGCCCACAGGTAAATGCCGAAACCAATCACTGCGGGAAAGGGATTGGCGAGTACCACTGAGGCCAACAGGCCCGCCCCCAGCCAGAGCAGCGTCCGCCACTCGAGAGCGGCTGCCAGATAGAGTCTCATGGTGAGCCCACCTCCTTTGCTACAGTGCGATTACTTGTCACGCAGCAGCCGGAACTCGGTCCGGCGGTTCTTGGCCTTCTCCGTGTCGTTCTTCGGGTTGGCATAGAGCGGCTTCTTGTCGCCGAAACCCCGGGTGATGAACTGGGCCTCGGGGAAGCCCAACTGCACCAGGGCCTGCTTCACCGAGTCGGCCCGCCCCTGGGAGAGCTTCGTCAGCACAGCCTCGTCGCCACCCACGTCGGTATGGCCGTCGATCATCAGGTAGAAGTTCGGGAACTGTTTCAGCAGAGGCACCACCACATCGGTGATCACCTTCTTGCCGGCCGGGGTGATGGCGACGGAATCGGGCTCGAACTCGATGTTCGGGATCGCCATCTGCGCCACTTCGTTCAACTGGTTGATGTCGGCCGCCTTGTTGAACTCCTTGGGCTTCTCGACTACCGGGGCGGCGGCGCCGGTCTTGGACTGATCGATCACGCCGGCCTTCAGCGTGACGTCATCCTTCATGGCGGCCAGCACCCGGTTGTTGAGCAGCTGGCTGGCGGCGGTGCCCTTCAGGTTGTCGAGCCGGTTCCAGTTGTCGATGGCGAACTTCACCAGCTGCTCCTGATCGGCCGCCGGGCTGGTCACCATCAACTTCTGGTTCTCGTCGAAGCCGACCAGCCGCACCTCTTTGGCAAAGATCGCGGTCAGGCCGTCCTTGGTGTTGTCGGTGCCGTAGATCGGCTCCTGCTTGCCGCCGTCGGTGTAGGTGGCCTGGTTCATCGCCTGGGCCCAGCGGTCATAGGCCAGGTCCGGCTTCTCCTGAATGTACTTCACCGTGGTGAACCAGAACCGGACGAAGGCGTCGGTCTTGTCCGGATGCTCGGCCACATACTTCCGGTTGGCGATCAGCACGTCCGGAATCAGGGTCGGCATGTCGGCGGTGGAGAGCAGCACCTGCGAACCGCTCACCTTCTTGAGCACGTCGTTCATGCCCGGCTGCCAGTAGGCGATGGCGTCCAGCTTGCCCGCGGCAAAGTCGGCCGTCATCTTGGTCTCGTCCTCGTACGGTACGCCCTTTACGTCTTCAAAACGCATATCGACCATGCGGAGCAGGAAGGAGATCAGGTACTTGCCGGTACCGTCGTTCAGGTAGCCGACCCGCTTGCCTTCCAGCTCGTTCACGGTCTTGATGCCGCTGCGGACCACCAGTCCGTCGCCGCCGCGGCTGTAGTCGATGAAGCCCAGCACCACGACCTGGTCCTGGAGTTTCCCGCCATCGACCTTCTCCAGGTTATAGAGAAGCGACGGCCAGGACATCTCGGAGAAGTGCGCCTTCCCCTGACCCACCGCCTGGAGCCGGTCCTTGTCGGAGCCGTAATAGGCCTGCGCCAGGTCCAGCTTGAAATCCTTGTTGTAGCCCCGGGCAATGCCCAGTTCGGGGACAGAGCCGGTGACCCAGCTGTCACGGGCAAAGACCACCGCATCCTTGGCGGGGGCCACGCTGGTGGTCCGCTCCTTGATGAAGTAGCCCTGGATGGTATCCCACTTGAAGTAGCCCACGACGCCGCCGATGATCACGAGGAAAATCAGCAGGTTCCCCCACTTGATCCGCATATGTAGAACCCTCCTATTGGCAAAGAGGCCGGGCCCTCAGGTCCGGCCTCCTGATGGGTGCACTAGATGGTGCCGTCGGTCTTCTCCTTCACCACGCGGCCCTCGTCCGGCGTGGTGGTGGCCG
The DNA here is from genome assembly GCA_050262655.1 of Mycobacterium leprae. Lineage (GTDB taxonomy): Bacteria > Bacillota > Sulfobacillia > Symbiobacteriales > Symbiobacteriaceae > DASXVX01. Next base: position 7,679 of record JBLNEM010000188.1, read on the forward strand.
GCGCATCGCCGAAGAGCGCAGCCAGCTTCTCTTCCGCCCGGCTCTTGGAGGCACTGGCCTTCAGGTCCCGCATCTTGGCGTCGATGGAGTTCTTGCCCAGCTCGGAGACTGCATCTTCCTGGGCGAGGCGCCCCGTGATGATCTCCTCGGCCTGCTTCAGCCCCTCGTTGATCTGGCCGGCGCCGCCCTCGGTGGCATAGTTGGAGCGGAGCTGGTTCATGTCCTTCTTCAGTTCGGCCAGGTCGGCCTGGGTCTTCAGTTGATCGATCTGGGACATCTTCTGGAACATCTCGTTCTGGAAGTTCTCGAACTCCTTGCGGGCGTTGTCCGCCTCGGCCTTGATCGCGTCATAGGCCGTCTGGGTGGTGGTGAGCTGCGCCGAGAGGTTCTCCTCCTGGATCAGCAGCTGGAGGGCCATCTCCCGGTTGTTCTGCCGCTTCGCTTCCTGAATGAGGGCCTGGCAGTCGGCCAGTTCCTTCTGGGAAGCCTTCAGCTTGGCAGCGGCGACCTTCTCGCGGGCGATGATGTTGGCGGTGGTGGTGTTATACCGCACTTTGGCGGCGTTCAACTGGTTCTTCAGGTCCTCGAGCATCAGCTTGGGGTTCTTCTCTTCCAAACCGCCGATGAACAGGGAGAAGAAACCACGGATCAGGCGACCAAGGCGCTGGAAAAATCCCATGACGGTAACCTCCTTAAAATCGGGCACACAACTTTATGCGATCTGGTTCAATTTAAACTGCCTAACCCGTTCCGCCAGGGCCTGCCGGTTCTCCAGCCGGTCCTGGAATTCGGGTGGGAGCACATCCTTGTCGTCGCACTCCAGCAGGGCCAGGTCGGTCATGAACTCCACCTGGGCGGTGCTGGGACGAATCCGGCCGAGGCTGCCGGTCACGTCGGCGGCCTGCAGTTCCTGGCGGCCGGCATCTTCGGCCAGTTCCCAGGCCTTCAGCACCACCGACTCCAGTTCGGCGCCGGTGTAGCCTTCGGTCTGCTCCGCCGCCTCTTCCCAGTTGACCGCGCCCGGAATCTGGTAGCGCTGCTGAATCGCCTGAAGCACGGCCACCCGCTGGGCCCAGCCCGGCATCAGGAAGGGAATCTTGCGGTCGAAACGGCCGGGACGCTTCAGTGCCGGGTCCATCAGGTCGGGCCGGTTGGTGGCGGCCACGAAGACGATCTTCCCGCGGTGCTTCGGGTCAGACATGAAGTCCAACATGCGGGCGAAGAGCCGCTGCTGCACGCCGCTGTCGGATGCGCCGCCCCGCTGGAGGATCTGGTCGATCTCGTCGATCAGCACCAGGCAGGGGGCCAGGGACTGGATGCCCAGGAGGGCCTTCTCCAGGTTCTGCTCGGACAGACCGACATAGGGACCGAGAATCTTGCCCGGGTTCAGCTTGACGCCGTTTACCCCCGCCTCCGCCACCAGGGCGTAGAAGAAGGCGGACTTGCCGGTGCCGGCCGGACCGGTCAGCAGCACGCCGAGGGGAACCCGGCGGGCGTTGCCGCTTTTCAGCGGCGCCACGATGTTCCGCACCGCAAAGAGCTTCGCTTCGGTGAGGCCGCCCAGTGCACTGAAGTCGAAGCGGGGCTCCACAATCTCCAGCACGTCGCCGAACTCGGCCCGGATCAGCGATTCCTTGCGGTCCCGGGCGAAGTCCAGCGTAACGGGGGCACCGGTCGCCTCGGCCCGCAGGCCGATGTCCTCGATGAGGAGTCGGGAGAGGCCGGCGGTGGCGTTGGCCAGTTCCACGGGGCTGAGGCTCATGTTCAGCTTCCGCTGCGCCACCATGGTCTCGATGTAGAGGCGTCGCTCCTCCTGGTCGGGCAGCGGCACCAGACTCGACTCGATTTTCGTGGAGGCCTGCCGCAGGTGCGGGTGCAGTTCGCTCAGCGACTGGGTGAGCAGCACCACCGGGCTGCCCATGCGGTTCAGCCGCACATCTGCCGCCCACTTCTTCAGGAAGGTGAGCGCCCGGAGTTCCTCCTGGTCCATGCCGGCCAGATCTTCGGTGGGCAGGATCGTTTCGGCCTGCTCGATCACCACCGCCGACCGTTCGCTGTAGATCAGTCGGTCCAGCAGGGCGAATGCCTGCCCCGGCGCCACCGGCAGCTTCACCTCGTTGGTGTTGAAGCCGCTCTCGCCGGTGAGGATGCGGATGAACTCCTCCCGCATTTCGGGACTGGCGAAGGTGATCCCCTCGGCCCGGTTGTAGATGGCGACCACCTTGCGGGCCGGAGCGCTTCTCTTGCCGTTCAGCAGGAAGTCCTGGATCAGGACATCCCGCACCCGGCGGTTGTCGGGCCCGGCGTAGTCGCCGACGTTGAAGTGGAGCACGAAGACGCTGGCGATCGAGCTGTTGTACTTGAACACCAGGTCCTGCAGCCAGGGAATGGTCATCCTCGGGTAGCCTCCCGGCGATTGTTGTTCATTGTGACTTTATTAGCGGTATCGTTACGCTTTTCCTGCACCCTTACGATTTACCGCCTTCACGTAAGGAAGATGCAGGGACCGGGCGAAAAGGTTCGTGCTTTTTTCGGCCCGTCTTCTCGATTATGGACAACCGGGGCTGAGGGGAAACCAAGGCAGGAATCGCTCTCCCGTCTCGCAAATCATCCCTCTAATACGAATCCACCCTCAGGGAGTGAACAGCGCACGTGTATGTAAATGCCCGAGCCTTCATTGAGCGGATGACCGACCAGGGAACGCAGCTTCTCCTCCAATTTCGGGACCGACCGGACGAGCCCAGGCGGCTGGAACTGCCAGGCGGCACCCTGGAAGAGTACGAGCCGATTCTGGATGGGTTGGCTCGCGAGATCCGCGAGGAGACCGGCCTGCAGGTGAGCCGGATTCTGGACGATACCGGCTGGACTGTGTGGGACGGGGAGAGCACCCAGGTGGAGTGCCTCAAGCCCTTCTTCGTCTACCAGACGCTAAACGGCCCGATCGACTCCACCGGTTTCTTCTTCCGCTGCGAGGCGGAGGGCGAACTGACCTCCGCCGGTGACTGGGCCAGCGGTCACACCTGGGTGGGCGTCTCCGAGCTGGAGGAGCGCTTCCGCACCGCACCGGGGGAATTCCACTGGCTGACGCAGGCGGCCCTCGCACACTACTTCCGGTGGCGGCACGGACGCTGATCGCAGGCTCGGGCTGGGCGTGATGGTAATTCAGTGCGCATATAGTGAGAATCCTGCTGACCGCGCAGAAGACCCCGCTGCCAGTGAAGGCAACGGGGTCTGTTATTACTTGAAAGGATTACGCCGCCACGGCCTTAGGCTTGTAGGAGCGCCATGCATTCCAGGCGTTGGCGACCAGCAGGCCCAACAGCAGGAACGAGAGTCCGTTCAGGGCGATGAAGTCGGCCACGCTGATCACGGCGGCGATCACGCCGAAGATGATCTGGTCCTTCGCCTTGGTGGGCGAAGTAGGCAGGTCGGAGACCATGAACAGGGCCAGGAAGAGCACTGAGTTGGTGAACGGCATCCGGAGGGCGTCGCCCACGCCGTTCACATGCAGCAGGGCTGCGCCCAGGAAGAGCGTGAAATAGGTGCCCAGGAAGGAGAAGACCACGGGAAACTTGTTGACCCGGTTGGTCACCACCAGACCGGCAGCGGCCACGAAGATGGCGCACCAGGCGGGCAGTTCCGCCAGGGCCCCCC
>JBLNEM010000189.1:0-3400 GCA_050262655.1 Mycobacterium leprae
AGTAGGATCTGGTAGGCTGCAATGGTCAAGGCCAGGACATCTTTCCAGTCTGCCTTCACGGAGTGCTTCTCTTCCAGTTCCAACTCGTCCTCGTCCTCACTGCGCCCGGTCCGCCGGCCGCTCCGGTTGTCGTTGTAAAACGGCCCCTGCATGCCCATCTCCCTTTCCGCTCTACGGCTTCGCTGTGTAAATCAAGTGGTACCGCTCCCGGTCGCGCATCACCTGCGCCACGTAGAGCCGTGTCTCCTTGAAGGGGATCTGATCCAGTGTTTCATGCTGACCGGTCCACTCCCGGTCCGTCACCCACTGCTGGACGTTGGTTCGCCCGCCGTTGTACGCCGCAAGGGTCATCACCACATCGCCGTGGAACTCCTTGCTCAGGTCCGCCAGATACCAGCAGCCGATTTTGATGTTATAGTCAGGATCATACAGCATTTCCGGCGCATAAGCGATCCCCATCTGTCTGGCAATCCATTCGCCGGTATCCGGCATGATCTGCATCAGCCCACGGGCACCGGTGCGAGAGACCGCATCGGGCTTGAACTTCGACTCCGTCCGGATCACCGCTGCTACCAGATAGGGGTCCAACTCATACTCTGCCGCGTACCGGTAGAGACTCTCCCGGTATTTCAGTGGGTAGTACGTGGCGATCAGCCAGCGGCCGCCAAGGATCGCCATCACCACCATTACGAGAACCAGCCCCGGCCAGAGGGCCGGTGGCCAGCGATGCCGCACAGCCTATTCCCCTTTGTCCTGCCTGATGACGCGCCAGGCCTCTTCCACCTGACGCCGAGTCTCGCCCTGACTGCCCCGGTTGTCGATCACCAGGTCGGCAACCTGTCGCTTCTGATCCAACGGCATCTGTGCGGCCAGCCGCGCCTCTGCTGCTGCGGGGGAAAGGTGGTCGCGTTCAATGAGACGCGCCCGTTGGGTGGCCCGGTCCACATAGACCAGCCAGACCCGATCCACCTGCTTATACAGGCCCCCCTCGATCAGCAGGGGCACATCCAGCACCACGGCCTGAGCCCCAGCGCTTCGGAGCCGGGCTACCTCTGCCCACATCCGCTCCTCCACCGCCGGGTGGACGATTGCCTCCAACTGACGGCGCTGCTGCGGATCGGCGAAGACCCGCTGCCCCAAACGGGCACGGTCCAGCGTTCCATCCGGCCGCAGCACTTCCAGACCAAACTGATCCACAATGGCAGCCAGGACCGCGGTCCCGGGCTGCTGCAGTTCATGCACGATCACGTCGGCATCGACCACCGGCGCCCCCATCTCCCGCAAGAAGCGGCTGACGGTGGACTTACCGCTGGCAATGCCGCCGGTCAGGCCGACCACCTTCATGCTCTACTCTTCTTCCGCCTGGATGCGGAAGGAGGAGAACTTCTCCAGGGTGGAGTCCCGCAGTTCCTTCTCGGCGATGACCTCAAGCCGCCAGCGACCGTTGGCCATGGGGCGAACCACCATCTCCCCCGAAACGTTGAGGCCGTCCCAGAGCTTCTTCACGGTATCCCGCAGTTCTTTCTCGGTCTCGAACTCAAACTCCAAATACTGCATGCCAGTCACCTTTCACGGGTCTGCTTGCGGTAGGGACGGGCCGGTTCAGCCGCGACCGCCACCGAATCGCCCCTGCGGCCGGGCCTCGCCCGCCGGGGTGCTAACTTGGCTTCCGCCGGAGCCGGCTGACAGAGAGGGCACACGTGACTCCCCCGCCCCGCAACTGCCAGCTTCTGAATGATCGTCCCACAACGCGGGCATGGCTCCCCCGCCCGGTCGAACACCTGCAGCTCATCGTACATGTCGCCGCCCTTCCCCTCGCCGTCGAGGTAGAGCGAGAAGGTAGTGCCACGTTTGGCGATGGCCCTGGTCAGGACGGCCCGGATGCATCCATACAAATCGGTGGCTTCTGCCGCCGTAACGGAAGAGGCCAGACGCTCCGGATGAACCCCGGCACAGAATAATACTTCATCCACGTAGATATTCCCTAGTCCGGCCACCACTTTTTGATCCAACAACACCGCTTTTATGGGACTTTGGCGGCGCTTCAGGGCCGCAAAGAGCCCCTCGGGGGTAAATTCGGCCGAAAGCGGCTCCGGTCCGATGCTCAGCAGCCCGGAGGGCGTGCCCTCGCCTTTGGGCCCCAGCAGGTGAAAACCGCCGAACTTCCGCTGATCCTCGTAGCGCAGTTCCGTGCCGTTGTCCAGGTGGAAGACCACATGGGTATGCTTATCCCGGGGCCGGTCCGGGTCACAGACAAAGAAGTGGCCGGACATGCGCAGGTGGCAGACCAGGCGCAGCGGTCCCAGCAGGAGCAACAGGTACTTGCCCCGCCGCTGAATGTCGTCGAAGCGGGCGCCCTCCAGTTCGGCCCGGAAGGTGTCGGGATCGGGATGGTAGATCTGGCGGGGTGTGATCAACTCGATGCGCTCGATCCGGCGCCCCACCAGCCTGGGATATAGGGTTTGGCGAACGGTCTCCACTTCCGGCAACTCGGGCAAGGCGTTTACACCTACTTTGCAGAGTACCAGTCTCGGCCCGCATTGACCTCCACCTTGAGCGGCACCGAGAGCGCCATGGCATTCTCCATCTCACGGCGCACCAGGGCGCCCAGCGCCTCCTGCTCCTCCTCGGGGCATTCCAGCACCAGTTCGTCGTGCACCTGGAGCAGCATGCGGGCCTTCAGGCCGGAGGCGGCCAGGGCCCGGCGCACGTTGATCATCGCCCGCTTCATCAGGTCGGCCGCGGTGCCCTGAATCGGCGTGTTGATCGCCATCCGCTCCGCATTCTGCCGAATGGTGAAGATGCGGTGGTTGATCTCCGGCAGCGGGCGCTTCCGCCCGTCCAGCGTGGTGACATAGCCCTTCTCATGGGCCTCGGCCTTCTTGCTGTCCATATATTCGCGAACGCCCACGAACTTCTCGAAATAGGTCTCGATGAAGAGCTTCGCCTCCGCCCGGCTCATGCCCACCGAACGGGCCAGGCCGAAGTCGGTCTGCCCGTAGATGAGGCCGAAGTTGACGGCCTTCGCCTTGCGGCGCATGTCGGGGGTAACCGCTTCCATCTTGACGCCCCAGACCTCCGAGGCCGTGCGGGTATGAATATCCTGGTTGGTGGCAAAGGCCTCCCGCAGCGCCGGGTCGCCGCTATAATGCGCCACCACCCGCAGTTCGATCTGCGAGTAGTCGGCCGAGAGGAGAACGTGGCCGGTCATCGGCACGAACGCCCGCCGCACCCGGCGCCCCTCCTCCACCCGGATGGGGATGTTCTGCAGGTTCGGATCCTTGCTGGAGAGCCGCCCGGTTTCGGCCACCGTCTGAGCGAAGGTGGTGTGGATGCGGCCATCCCGTGCAATCAGGCTGCCCAGCGCATCCACATAGGTGGACTTGATCTTGGTCAGCGT
>JBLNEM010000190.1:0-10190 GCA_050262655.1 Mycobacterium leprae
ATCCAGCTCCTTGAGCTGGTCGGCAATGGTCAGGGCCGGATAGATATGGCCGCCGGTGCCGCCACCAGCAAGCAGATAACGCATGGATGAACTCCTCCCTACACTCGGGTGAGTCGGATCAATTGCGAACGTACCGTGAAACTCCCAGCAGGAGCCCCACGCCCGAAAGGGTGATCAACAACGAGGAACCGCCGTAGCTCACGAATGGCAGCGGAATGCCGGTGGACGGAATCGATGCCGTCACCACCGCGATGTTCATCGCCGCCTGGAGGGTGATCAACGACGTGATGCCGGCCGCCAGCAGACTGGTGAAGCGGTCAGGCGCTGAAACCGCGATGCGGTAGCCGCGCCAGGCGAAGATGAAGAAGAGCAGCAGGACAAAAACGGCGCCGATCAGTCCCAGTTCCTCCCCCAGGACGGCAAAGATCATGTCCGTGTGCCGCTCCGGCAGATAGAAGAACTTCTGCCGGCTCCGTCCCAGCCCCACGCCAAAGAGGCCGCCGGAGCCAAAGGCGAGGAGGGCCTGGATGATCTGGTAGCCCGAGTCGGTAGGGTCCGACCACGGGTTCAGGTAGGTGGTCAGCCGGCTCATGCGCTCCGGATCGATCTTGGCCAGGCCGAAGACGCCGGCCGCAGCGCCCAGCGTTAGAAAGCCCAGGTGCTCGAGGCGGGCTCCGCCGACGAAGAGCATGAGGAAGCAGGTAGCGCCCAGCGTCAGCGAGGTGCCCAGATCCGGCTCCAGCATGATCAGCGCAAAACAGAGCAGGAGCCCCAGCAGCGGTGGCCCCAGCCCCCGCCAGAAGTCCTCCAGTTCTCGGTCCCGCTTGCTCAGGTAGTCGGCCAGGAAGATCACGAAGGCGAACTTGGCGATCTCCGAGGGCTGGATCTGAGCGGGACCGGCACCGATCCACCGCCTGGCCCCCAGCCGGTAGATCCCGATGCCGGGAATCAGCACGACGATGAGACCAATGACCGCCGCCAGAGCGATCTTGGGCGCGTGTTTCTGCCAGAACCAGGGTGGAATCCGGGCAAAAACCAGCATGGAACCAAGGCTGATCAGCGCCCACAGGGTCTGGCGCTGAAAGAAGTGCAACGGGTTGCCGAAGTCGGCCTCAGCCATTGCGGAACTGGACGTATACACCATGAGAATGCCAATGCCAAGAAGAAGCGAAACCACTGTGATGAGGGTGTAATCCGGTTCTCTGCGTTGCAGTTCAACCTGATGCAGAGCAGCCGCCCCCTCTGAAAAGGTACGAAGCTAGCGTCCTGCCAGTGAAGGCAGGGCGAAATAGGCCAGCACGGCAAAGACCACCGTGGCCAGCACGAAGAGCCGCACCACCTGGTTCTCGGTGTAGCCCGACAGTTCGAAGTGATGATGGATCGGCGCCATCTTGAAGATGCGGCGGCCGGTCAGCTTGAAGGAAGCCACCTGGAGGATGACCGAGAGCGCCTCGATCACGAAGAGGCCGCCGGCGATCACCAGCAGCAGCTCGGTCTTGGTCAAGACCGCCAGGGCAGCCAGGGCGCCGCCGAGGGCAAAGGAGCCCACGTCGCCCATGAAGACCTTGGCCGGGTGGATGTTAAACCGCAGGAAGCCCAGGCAGCCGCCCACCAGGGAGAGGCTGAGCACCGCCATGTCGGTGTAGCCCCGCAGGCCCGCCACAAAGGCGGCGTAGAACAGGAAGACGACCACCGAAACGCTGGAGAGCAGGCCGTCGACGCCATCGGCAAAGTTCACGGCGTTGGCCGCGCCCCAGACGATGATCACGATCAGGATGAAGTAGAGCACCTTGCCCAGGTGAATGGGCAGCCCGAGGTACGGGACTACCACATCGGTGACGAGGCCCAGCAGGTTGACGGTGCCATAATAGAGCACGGCCGCCAGCGCCAGCTGCATCAGCAGCTTCTCGCGGGCACGCAGCCCCAGCGAACGGTGCAGCACGACCTTGATATAGTCATCCAGGAAACCGACAAAACCGTGGCCGATCATCAGCACTAGTGCGATCAGCATCCGGACGAGTCCGCCGTCCTGCCGGGGAGCGAAGAGCAGCGTGGCGACAGCCGCCGGAAGGGCGAAGATCAGCCCGCCCATGGTAGGGGTACCGGCTTTCGCCTGATGGCTGGCGTGCATCTCGGCGCGGATGGTCTGCCCGGCCTTCAATCGCCGCAGGAGGGGCAGAATGACCGGACCGAGCAGCAGGGCGCCCAGGCAGGAGACGACCAGAGCAACAATGGGGCGCCAGATCTGTGGTGACATTTCGGCATAAGTCCTTTCCAACGAGCAGTATCGCTTGAGGCCCGGTCCCTAAACGGTCAAGTGCTTCTCCAGCGCCTGAACGATCTCCTCCATGGCCATTCCCCGGGAGCCTTTCACCAGGAGCGTGTCGCCGGGGCGAACCATGCCCTGCAACAGAGCAATCGCCTCGGATTTCGCCGGGAAGTGACGGGCCTTGTCGCCAGCTGCATCGGCAATCCACCGCGCCAGCTCGCCCACTGCCACCACCAGGTCGGCCTTCCGGGCAGCCTCGATCCCCACCTGACGGTGCCCCTCTTCGGCGGCGGCTCCCAGTTCGTACATGTCGCCCAGGGCTGCAATGCAGCGCCCTTCCGGACCGGCCACCTCCCGCATGACCCCCAGCGCCGCAATCACCGAAGCCGGTGCGGCGTTGTAGGTATCATCCAGGAGGCGGACACCGCCCACGTTCAGAATCCGCATCCGGCTGCCGCTGGGCACATACTGCGCCAGCCCTTCAGCCGCTTCCTGCAGAGTCATGCCCAACTCCAGGCCCACCGCGGCTGCAGCCATGGCGTTCAGTACATTGTGCCGCCCCGGTGCGGGCAGATAAGCCTCGGCCTCGCCCCACGGCGTAACCAGGGTGAAGCGCTGGCCCGTCTCCCCCTCACGGCGGATATCCCGGGCGGTAACCCACCGCTCCCCCTTCCCCTCCGCTTCGAAGCCGTAGAACCAGACCTTGCAGGGGCTCTCGCCGGCCATGGCCGCCACCAGCGGATCGTCGGCGTTCAGCACGGCTGCACCGTCGGCCGGCAGGCCACGCACCAGTTCGCCCTTCGCCCGGGCGATGTTCGCCTGGGTGCCCAGCAGTTCCAGATGCGTCTGCCCCACGTTGGTCACCACGCCGATCCGGGGCAGGGCGATGGAGACCAGGTACTGGATCTCCCCCAGGGCCCGCATGCCCATCTCCAACACGGCCATCTCATGCTCGGGGGTGAGGCCCATCAGCATGATCGGCAGCCCCACTTCGGAGTTCAGGTTGCCGGCTGTCCGCAGAACGTTGAAGCGGCGCGCCAGAACGGCGGCCACCAGTTCCCGGGTGGTCGTCTTGCCCACCGAACCAGTGACCCCCACCACCGGCAGGTTGAACCGCCGGCGCTGATGCAGCCCCAACTGCCCCAGAGCGATCAGCGGATCGATGACCTGCACAACGGCCGCGCCTGGCGCCTCGACGGGACGACTGCATAGAATACAGGCTGCGCCTGCGGCGGCGGCCTTCGTCGTGTAATCATGGCCATCGACCCGCTCGCCGGGCATGGCCACAAAGCAATCACCCGGGGCGACCTTGCGGCTGTCATAGGCAAAACCGGAAACCGGGGTATCCGGACTTCCCGCCAGAAGCCGGCCCCCGGTCACGGCGACGATCTCTGCTACGGTGAACAACGATTTCAACTCAAGCCCCTGCCTTTCTGAGCCACACTTCGAGCAGCCGGTGCGCAACCTCCCGGTCGTCGAAGTGGATGGTCTTGTCCTTGAGAATCTGGTACGTTTCGTGTCCCTTACCCGCAATAATAATAACGTCATCGGGCCCCGCGATGGTTATGGCCCGTTCGATGGCGGTGGCGCGATCCAACACCATTTCGTAGTAGCGCCCTGCCCCCAGCACCGACTTGACGCCGGACTCTACTTCCCCGGCGATCGCCTCGGGCTCCTCCGAGCGGGGATTGTCGGAGGTGATGATCGCATAGTCCGCCAGTTGGGCGGCAATGCGCCCCATCTGCGGCCGCTTTGTCCGGTCCCGGTCACCGCCACAGCCGAAGACCACGATCACCCGCCCCCGGGCAAAGGCCTGTGCCGTGCGCAGGACGTTCTCCAATCCATCCGGCGAGTGGGCATAGTCGACGAAGACGCCGAAGGGCTGACCCACCTGAATCGCCTCCATCCGCCCGGCCACGCCGGTGGTAGAGGCCAGGGCCCTGGCGATCACCGGGAACTCCAGTCCCTCGGCCACACAGGTGGCGACTGCTGCCAGCGCATTCATCACGTTGAACTTGCCCGCCAGTGGAATCTGCATGGGCAGGTCCCCCAGCGGCGTGCGCATGACGAACCGGCTGCCGTGAATCGAGACATCGAGTCCTCGGGCGCTTACCACACTGCGGGGGTCCAGACCATAGGTCAGAACCGGCACCGCACAAGCCTCAAAGAAGTGATGGAACGAAGGGTCGTCCTGATTCAGAACAGCCGCCTTCCGACTCTTGCTGCCCAGCTGGGATACCTGCCGAAACAGCTGTAACTTGGCCTCCCGGTATCGCTCCAGGGTGCCGTGGTAGTTCAGATGATCCTGGGTCAGGTTGGTGAAGACACCCACGTCGAACTCCACATCATCGACCCGATGCATGTCGAGTCCCTCGGAGGAGACCTCCATCACGACGTGGCTACAGCCTGCTTCGACCATGCGGTGCATGAATTCCTGCACGTCGGAGGCCTGGGGTGTAGTCAGATTGGCGGGAAGCTTCTCGTCGGCAATAAAGTTATGTACGGTGCCAATAAGCCCCACCTTGTGACCTTGCTGCATCAGTGCGCCACGAATCAGATGCGTCGTCGTGGTCTTCCCGTTGGTGCCCGTCACCCCGATCACCCGGAGCCGGCGGGACGGCCAGTCGTACAGCCGGGCGGCGATTTCCGAGAGCGCCTTCCGGCTGGACTCCACCTGGAGCACAGCGGTCCCCGGCGGCACATCCACCGTCTGCTCCATCACCACCGCGGCGGCGCCCCGGACGGCCGCATCGTAGGCGTACCGGTGCCCGTCGGTCTTGGTGCCCGGCAGTGCCACAAACAGGGTCCCGGGCCCCGCCTGCCTGGAGTCATACACAACCCGGCTGATCTCCGTCTCTGGGTCGCCACAGAGCAAATGCCCGAGCCCTAAACAGTCGCGCAGTCGCATTGGGGCTACCTCCACCTTCCATCCAGCTTACCACTCATTTGTAAGCTGTTTTCCATTCTTTCCACATCCAAGTCAGGCAATACCTTCGCCGAGTCGGCCTCTCCGTTATGGTTCCTACGAATGCCGAGATATGCGCATAAGCACCGAATATGGCTGGTAGTGCGGCCTACGGCTTGCGCACCGGTGCCTGGAACTTGACCCGTACGGTACTGCCCTTCTTGACCACGGTACCGGCGGCGGGCGTCTGGCTGACGGCGTTCCCCGTTCCCTCTGGCGCCAGCGTCAGCGAGCGAAGCGCCAGTTCCTCGGCGGCCTGTGCCATCGTCTTGCCTGCCAGGTCGGGCACCCGGACCTGTTCGGTGCCCAGCGGCAGAGGCGTGAGCCGGGCAGTTAGCTTCCCGCCTTTATAGGCAGTGGTGCCCGCCAGCGGGAACTGACCGGTGATGACGCTGCTGCCTGAACCCTCCAGCGAGAGCGTCAGACCCGCCTTGGCCGCTACCTTCTCGGCATCGGCCGGCAGCAGGTTGATCACCGAGGGCACGGTGACCGGCTCCGGCGGCTTCGGCGCCTCCGGGAAACCCGGCTGGGCCGGTGCGGGCGGCTCCTTGCTCTGCGGGGCATTCAAGTAGGCCAGAATCTCCCCCATCACCTCGCCGAAGATCGGGGCGGCGATCTGACCGCCGTAGTATGCGCCCTGCGGCTCATCCACCGAGATCAGCACGGCTACATTGGGGTCAGGATAGGGGGCGAAGCCTACGAAGGAAGCGATATAGAGGCCCCTGACCAGCTTCCCGTCCACCACCTTGGTGGCCGTGCCGGTCTTCCCGCCGACCTTGTAGCCCGGTACCCGGGCGTTCTTGCCGGTGCCGGTCTCGACGACGCCCACCATCAGTTCCTGCACATAGCGGGCCACCTCAGGCGGGATCGCCTGCCGGACTACCTTTGGCTCGATGCTCTTGACCTGGTTGCCGTCCTCGTCCAGGAGCGCCTTGCCCAAATGGGGCCACATCAGCTTCCCGTCGTTGGCGATGGCGGCGATCGCCGTCAGCATTTGAATCGGCGACACGGTCAGGGTCTGGCCGAAGGCCTGGGTGGCCAGATCGATGTCAGTGGCAGACTTGGAGGGAATCCACTGCCCCACCGCCTCACCGGGCAGATCGATGCCGGTCTTCCTGGTGAAGCCGAACAAATCGTGGTAGCGGTAGAACTTATCCACGCCTAACATCATCCCGAGGGTGCCAAAACCCACGTTGGACGACTTGGCCATCACCTGGTCGATCTTCACGCCGCCCAGCGCCATGGAGTCCCAGTTGCAGATGGTCCAGCCGCTGACTTTCATGCAGCCGGTGTCGTTGATGATCGTGTCCCTGGTGATGGTGCCGGTGGCCAGGGCGGCCGAAGCGGTCACCGGCTTGAAGATGGAGCCGGGGGGCAGGGTATCGGCCACGGTGAAGATGCGGCGCAGGGCCGGGTCGGAGTTGCCGCCCAGAGCGGGATCGTAGCGCGGCCACTGGGAGAGGGCCAGGATCTCCCCAGTCTTCACGTCCATCACCATGATGGTGGCCCGCTTGGCTCGTGTCTCCAGATGGGCCCGCTCGGTGTTCTTCTCCACCAGCCGCTGGAGGCCGATGTCCAGGGTGGTCATCAGCGTCAGGCCGGGCTCCCCCTCCATGACCCGGCATTCGCCGCCCTCCATGGGCTGTCCCCGGGCCGTAAACTCGCACTGAATGGCGCCGTTCTTGCCCTTCAGGTACTGGTCGTAGGTCAGTTCCAGCCCCTCAATGCCCCGGTGATCCAGGTTGGAGATACCCAGGGCATGCACGGCCAGATCGCCCTCGGGATAGTAGCGGCATTTCTCCGGGGCAAAGCCGATGCCGGCAATCCCCAACTGCCGGACCTGCTTCTCCACGTCTAGCGTCACCTTGCGCTTCAGCCACTCGAAGTAGCTGGGCCGGTTCATCCGGGTCTCCAGCTCCTCCGGCTTCATATTCAAGATGGGGGCCAGCAGTTTGGCGGCCGCCGGCTTGCTTTTGATCAGCAAGGGCTGCGCGTAGACCGACGGGCAGACCTGGTTCAGCAGCAGCGGCTGCCCGTTGCGGTCCAGAATATCCCCCCGGTCTGCCGGCATGGGCGTGGGGCGCATCCGATAGCGGAAGGATTGCTCCGCCAGCCAGTTCCCCCGGTACAACTGGAGAAAGCCCATGCGACCGATCAGTCCGCTGAAGACCGCCAGGAAAATCACGATCAGCGCTACAATGCGCCGTCTCCCTTTAATTCCCACACCTTGGACCCCCATCCTTGAGACAACCATCGAGAAAGTCTATGAGGAAGGTGGACAACAAAGAAGCCCCCCCGCTCTCTGGCGGGGGGGCCTGGTGATCCTGTTAAGCTTACGGCTTGGCCGATTCGAAGCCACGGACGATCCGGGCCAGGTAGGTCTGAACCGAACCAAGGAATCCGGTCGCCGCCGGGGTGGCCGGCGTGGTGACCGCAACAGCTGCCGGTTCCGGCCGGGGAGCGACCGCCAGCGGGTCATCCTTCAGCGGCTTCACATTCTCCGAACGAGACATGCCGTGGGCAATGGCCCACTTCTGGATGGTGTCCACCGAGACCGACGTCACCAGCTTGTCCTGCAGTTCGCGGTTCTGCAGCTGCAGGTTGGCCAGTTCCTCCCGGCTGCTGGTGATCCCCCGCAGTTCCTGCTGCAGCACCGTGTTGCGGTAGACCGAGAAGAGCGAGAAGGCCATGACCAACAGCCAGATGACGGCGAAGGTCATCACCTTCGGCGCTACCTTGGCCTTGTGCGCGGGCGCGACTCTCCTGCTGTGCCGCGGCGCCTCGTCGTAGTACGACGGAAGCTGCGGGGCCGTGTTGCCCACCGTCGGCGAACCGAACCTGGAGTAATCATGCGCTAAGGACATGGGTTCCCGCCTCCCTGAACCAGACTCTTTATCGTGGGGTCGTCTCTAGTTTCGTAACCGCCCGCAGCTTTGCGCTGCGAGAGCGGGGGTTCTGCGCCAATTCATCAGAGGTCGCCGTTACCGGCTTCCGGGTGACCGCTTCTGCCATCGGCCTCTGTCCGCACACGCAGACCGGAATGGTCGGCGGGCAGGTGCAGGGGTTGATCCAGCGAGCAAAGGTCTGCTTGACGATCCGATCCTCCAGCGAGTGGAAGGTGATGACCGCCAGTCGACCGCCAGGTGCCAGCGCCTTGAGGGCCCCTTCCAGCCCCTTCTGCAGGACGCCCAGTTCATCGTTCACGGCGATGCGGATCGCCTGGAAGGTCTGCCGGGCGGGGTGCCCACCCTCACGGCGGGCGGAGGCCGGAATGGCCGCCTTGATCACTTTCACCAGGTCATCGGTCGTCTGCAGGGGCTGCTCGGCTCTGGCCTTGACGATGAACTGGGCGATGCGCTTGGACCAACGTTCCTCACCGTACTCCCAGATCACCCGGGCCAGTTCTTCCTCCGGCCACTCATTCACGACCACCGCAGCGGAGAGCGGGTTGGACTGATCCATCCGCATATCCAGCGGCGCCTCCTGGTGGAAGCTGAAGCCCCGTTCCGCCTCATCCAACTGGTGGGACGAAACGCCGATATCCATCAGAATCCCCTGGACTGGGCCCGTTCCCAACCGCTCCAGCACCTCAGAGACCGCAGCGAAGTTCGTCTTCACCAGGGTAACCCGGTCGCCGAAGGGGCTGAGCCGTTCGCCGGCAGCCTTCAGGGCGTTGTCATCTTGATCGAGGCCAATGAGCCGGCCGGTCGGCCCCAGCCGCCTAACGATCTCGAGGCTGTGACCGGCCCCACCCACGGTGCAGTCCACATAGGTTCCGTCCGGGGTGATCGCCAGCGCATCCAGCGTTTCATGCAACAAGACCGGCAGATGATGAAACTCCACAGGACAACCTCCAACCCGCCCTAGAAGTTGAGCAGCTTCTCGGCAATCTCGCCATAAGACTCTTCCGCCTTCTGGCTGTACTCTGCCCAACGTTCAGCGGACCAAATCTCCACTCGGGTCGATACGCCGACAATCACCACATCGCGGTCGATCTTGGCGTAGTCACGCAGGTTGGCGGCCAATAGGATGCGGCCCTGCGGGTCCAGTTCACATTCGGTTGCGCCGGAGAAGAAGAGTCGGGTGAAGGCTCGGGCATCTACACTGGTGACGGGCAGCGTGCGCATCCGCTCGCTGATCGCCTCCCACTCAGTTGTGGGATAGACGAAGAGGCAACCTTCCAACCCTTTCGTGGCAATAAAGCGCTCACCCAGGCCATCGCGTAGCTTGGCCGGGATGATGAGACGCCCCTTTGCATCCACGTTGTGTTGGAATTCGCCCATGAACATGGCTTACGTCTCTCCAGTGCGCCACCGCTTTTCGGCTCCATCAGCCCCACTTGAACGAGTTTCAATGGGCTGATGCACCACTTCGCGCCACTTTCCACCACTCTACCTACGTTTTTGACAGTGAAACGAAAATTCCTCTAGGACTAACGTACTATTTTGAGCAGAACCGCAAAAAAAACGTGAGGCCTTCGAAGGAAGGCGGACGAACCCCTTCTTTGGCAGGAACCGCCCCACCGTGCACCGAATCCCCCTATGTGAATCGCCATAATTGGCAGTAGACTTGTTGCCAATCCAGAAGGGGGGGCTTCCTGTGCCGAGTCAGTACGGTCTCTTGTGTGTGATCCAACTGAAGCGGAACCACGGGGTGATTGGCTTCGTGACAGATCCGGCCAGAGGCAGGTCGGTGCAGACCCTGGATGAACTGCATGAAATGGTCTGCTCCCCCACCACCCCTCGCTTCCTGACGGTCCACGTCCCGGTCGACGATCAGGGCAACACGCAGCCGCATCTTTATGCATTGGACTGGATTGAAGAGATCTACGCCCATCCCGATCCCGACAGCTTCTGGGCCAAAGGCGGGGGGCTGGCCACGCGCTATATGTAGGAAGAAGAAAGAGGCCGCCGAACCCAAGTAAAAAGGGTTAGGCGGCGTTTAAAAACGCGCAGC
>JBLNEM010000191.1:0-8652 GCA_050262655.1 Mycobacterium leprae
GCTGTCGGTGCTGCCCGGTGACACCAACACGGTCGTGCACTCGGCCCTGCAACTGCTGCCGGACGGCTCGCTAATCCAGGGCGATGTTGGCAGTCAAAGCGCCACCTGGTACCTGCTCAAACCGGGCGCCGAGCAGTGGTGCGCCCTGCCCGCCGGCCTGATTCCGAGCCATGCGACCGAGCTGCACACTGGCGGTGAGTCCCTCTGGTGGCTGAAGGTCGGCGGTGGCGGTGCCGGCACGACGGCCGGTCGGGTCGAACTTGCCTCGCTGCGCTGCGGCGAATGACACAGAACAAGCCACGGGAGTCCGACCCGTGGCTTTAGGTTTCCGGCGCGCACACACCGGGTGCGCCGAATGTGTTATTAGGGTTAAGATTACGACAATAAGCTCCTGCTTGATGTACAATGCATGACAGAACCCCAGGCAGTGGCCCGATTACGCTTGACATGCGCCTACGAGTAAGGGAGGAGATGGTACCGTGCCAGAAGGAAGATTGGTCACCTTCGAGTCTGCCGCCTTCCCGAATGTGTTTCTGCGCCTGGACGGAACGGGGGTCACGGCGCGCACCGGACCGGGTGCCGGCCAGGTCAACTGCCAGTTCGGCGCCAAGGAGTGGGAAGTATTCCGCATCGTGCGCCAGCCCAATGACGTGATCACCATCGAGTCTCTGGCATTCCCCGGCGTCTACCTGCGGATGGACGGGACCGTAGTCACGGCACCCGTCGGCCCTGGTGGTGGGACAGTCAACTGCCAGTTCGGTGCATACGAATGGGAGCAGTTCCGGCTGGAGCCCAAGGGGGAAGGGTTCTTCGCCATCGCCTCCGTAGCATTCCCCGGCGTCTATCTGCGAATGGACGGGAACGGGGTCACGGCCCCCACCGGCCCCGGCGGCGGCACGGTCAACTGCCAGTTCGGCGCCGGAGCGTGGGAGCGCTTCCGGGTGGCGACAGTGCCAGGGAAGGCGAAGTAAGGCTGAGCGGACGCCCCGGCGGAGACCAGAAGGGTCGTATCGGCCAGGGTGTTGAGGTTCCCAGCCGCCAGACGAAGTTGAGCGTTCCCGAAGCGGCAGGGCTGTGACGCCGTTCGGACGCCCGAGGAGACCCGAAGGGGCTCCGAAGGATCAGCGTCCGTGGCGTCACAGTCCTGCCGCGTAGGGTACTCTCGCGAAGTCCCACCCCAAGATTTGGAGGAATCGTTTCGCCATACGAAGAATCATGGGAACATGAACCTATAGCAAAACAGTCGGAGTGAACAATCCCCATGAGCTTGCTGACAGCGCTACTGAACACCGTGCTGCCGGTCTTTATCCTGGCCTCCCTCGGCTACATCGCCCGCGTGAAGCTGAAAGCGGAGCCCAAGGAAGTCGCCAAAGTCACCATCTACTTCATGACCCCCGGACTGATCCTGAACTCGATCCTTACCACCGAGTTGGTGGCGGGCGACATCGGCAAGATCATCGGCTTCGGGGTCCTGCTGACGGCCATCATGATCGCCGTCACCATGTTGCTGGGCTGGGCCCTCGGCTGGCGCCCGGCCGAACGCAGCGCAGCTACCTTGACCACAGCATTCATGAACGCCGCCAACTTCGGATTGCCGGTCGTATTGTTGGCGCTCGGCCAGGCCGGGTTCGACCGGGCCGCCGTTTTCGTCGTCTTCGAGAGCCTGATGATGTACAGCACAGCCGTCTTCATCGCCGCACAGGGCAAAATGGACGCGAAGCAGGCACTGCTGGCCGTGTTCAAGCTGCCGCTGGTCTGGGCGGTCATCGCGGGCCTGTTGGTCCGGCTCACCGGCATCACCCTGCCGGCCATGCTCATGAAGCCGATCGGCATGTTGGCCAGCGCCACCCCCGTTGTGGTGGTGATTATTCTGGGCATGCAGGTCGCCTCTATTAAGATGAAGGGCGCCCGGGTGAAGATCGCCGCCGCGACGCTGATGCGGCTCTTTCTCTCGCCGGCGATTGCGATTCTGTTGGTCGGACTGCTTCATCCCGAACCCCTGATCGGGAAAGTCCTGATTCTCGAGTCGGCCATGCCGGCCTCGGTCAATGTCAACCTTGTGGCGGTTCAGTTCGACGCCGAGCCGGATCAGGTCTCGGGCGCCACCCTGGCCACCACGATTTTCAGCTTGGTCTCGCTCACGTTTTGGGTCTGGTTCGTGCAACGCTAATCGAAGTTGATGGAGGCGGCTTTTCAAATGAGCTATGTCACCCACCTGGAATGTGCCCGTTGCGGTAAGACCTATGACCACCACCAGGTCCAGAACCTTTGCACCTGCGGCGGCCCGCTGGTGGTCCGGTACGACCTGAAGGCGGTCGCGGCGAAGGTGCGGCCCGCCGATCTGAAGGGCCGGGTCAGCAGCCTCTGGCGGTACCGGGAGGTACTGCCGGTAGAGCGGGACGAGAACGTGATCTCCCTCGGCGAAGGCATGACCCCCTTGCTTCCGCTGCAGCGGCTGGGGGCGGCCATCGGCCTGAAGAACCTGCTGCTGAAGGACGAAGGGGTGAACCCCACCGGCACATTCAAGGCTCGCGGAGCGGCCGTGGGCATCTCCCGGGCCAAGGAACTGGGCATCGGCTCAGTCGCGATGCCGACCAACGGCAACGCCGGCGGCGCCTGGGCGGCCTATGGCGCTCGGGCGGGCATCTCGGTCAGCCTGATCATGCCGACCGACGCCCCGGCCATGTCGGTGCTGGAGGCGGCGGCGGTAGGCGCCGAGGCCTATATGGTCCGCGGCCAGATCACCGACGCCGGCGCCATCATCGCCCGGTCGGCCAAAGCGCACGGCTGGTTTGAGGCGGCGACGCTGAAGGAGCCGTACCGCATTGAAGGCAAGAAGACGATGGGCTACGAGATCGCCGAGCAGTTGGAGTGGAAGCTGCCGGACGTGATCCTCTATCCCACCGGCGGCGGCGTGGGCATCATCGGCATCTACAAGGCGCTGCTGGAGATGCGGGAGATGGGGTGGCTGCCAGAGAACGTGAAGCTGCCGCGGCTGGTGGCCGTGCAGGCTGAAGGCTGCGCCCCGATCGTGAAGGCCTTTCAGGAGGGCAAGGAAGTCTCGGAGAAGTGGGAGAACGCCTCCACCGTGGCGCAGGGGATCCGTGTGCCCAAGGCGCTGGGCGACTTCATGGTGCTGGAAGCGGTGCGGGCCACCGGCGGCACGTGCGTGGCGGTCCCCGATGCCGATACCCTCTGGGGCCTGCAGGAGGTCTCCCGGCTGGAAGGCACCTTCATCTGTCCCGAGGGCGCTTCGCTGGTAGGCGCCGCCCGCAACCTGCTGCGGGAGGGCTGGTTGCGGCCGGATGAGCAGGTGCTGCTGCTGAACACCGGCGCCGGCATCAAGTATCCGGACATCATGAAGCCGGAACTGCCCGTGCTGGAGATTGGCGCAACCGTATAACGACAACATAGCCCGGGGCGATCACCCCCGGGCTCTTTTTCCGATTTGCGCTGAACCCCCAACAGTTTAGGCCACATTCCCGACGTTATGAGTGGAAGGGGGTGGGAGGTTGGATGAGGCAGCCTGCGTCAGGAAGGCGCAGGAGGGCGACATGGCGGCAGCCGAGCAGTTGCTGGTGGCGTATCTGCCGGGGGTCGTCCGCATGCTGCGGGGGCTCATGCCTTCGCAGGCGGACGCCGAAGACATCGCACAGGAGGCGTGCCTCCACGCACTGGCCGGGCTTGCTGGTTTGCGGCGCCCGGAACTGTTCGGACCGTGGCTCCGGACGATAGCCTACAACCGGGCGATGCAGTGGCAGCGGCGGCGCTACGCCGAGGCGGCCGCCTGGCCGAAGCTGTGGCAGCCGGCGGAAACCGACGCCGCGATTCCCGCCGTCGCCACGCAGGCCGACGTCCAGGCCGCACTGGGGCTGCTGTCGCCGACCGATCGCACGGCAGTGCTGCTGCGCTATGTGGCGGGCTGGACCTCGGCGGAGATCGCCCAGATGCAGGGCACGGCGCCCGGGACGGTCCGCTGGCGGCTGCATCGTGCGATCGAGCGCCTGCGCTCCGGCCTGACTGCTGAGACTGAAGGGGAGGAACGGGAGAATGGCTGATTCCGTGATTCGTTGTTCGTTCTGTGGCCGACAGGAGACGGAGGTATGGCGCCTGATTGCCGGGCCGGGGGTCTATATCTGCAGCGACTGCATCGGGGCCAGCATCCAGATTCTTTCTTCAGAGGGGGCGGATGCCGCCAGCCGGGTGTTCAGGTTCGCCACCCGGCGGCCGGACGGGCTGGTGCAGCAGAGCGAGTATGGACCCTTGCCGGAAGCAGACCCGGGAGAGCCGGTCCGGAATCGCTGGCTCAAACAGTGCGTGACCTGTGGCACTTGGAACGCTGGGGTTGCCCTGGCGGATTGTCTCCACTGCGGCAGCAAGTTATCATAGCCGCAGAGGAGCGTCAGCGGCAGTGGGATCCCCCAGGACGCACCTTCGGCTTCCTTGAGGCTGAAGGTGCGTTGCTCTTTGGCGGCATCCGAAACGAGGTGGCTCGGAACAAATGGCGGACGGATACGTCTAATGTGATGTTTTTGTAGATTAGCAGGTGGGAGGAAAGGACATGCTGCAAATCCGCCCGGCCACTCGGGATGATTCTCCCGCGATCGTGGCCATCCGGAACGCCATTCAGCCAGAGCCGCTGACCGTAACCGAATTTGTCCAGTTGCAGGAAGCGTTCTGGCAATATCCGGGGGCCAAGCGGCAGTTGCTGGTGGCCGAAGCTGACGGGCCGGTTGTGGGGTACACCGTGATCAGCCGGATCGACGATGATCCTGCCGGGCTCTTCCACGTCTATGTGGCGGTAGACCCGACAGTCCGGCGCCGGGGCCTCGGGCTACAACTCTACACCGCCCTGCTTGGCCTGGCGGAGCAGTACGAGGCCGTCACGCTGAAGAGCCATGTGCGGGGCACCGACGATGAATCGTATGCCTGGGCGTTGGCCCGTGGCTTCCACCTGGACCGGCAGCGGACCGAGGCGGTGCTGGACCTGAAGAGCTGGGACGGTGCGCCGTTCGCCGGAGAGGTGGCTCGGGTGGAGGCAGGCGGAATCCGCTTGGTCTGTACCCATGACTTCCCGACAGCCTCCCTGATGCCGGAGATCTACCGGGTGTGGAAGGAGACTGCTGTGGACCTGCCCGGCTGGGAGGGGGAGTTCGGCACCTATGAAGCATGGGCGGCCGATTTCTCCTCCGGGTATGGGGAGCATCCGCCCATCATGGGCCTGGCGCTGGACGGGGAGCGGCTGGTGGGCATGAGCATTCTGGGTATGCCGCGCACCGAGGGCGCCGGGGCGATCATCGACTACACCGGTGTGCTCCGGGAGTTCCGGGGACGGGGCATTGCCATGGCCACGAAACTGCTGACGATCGAGGCGGCGGCTGCGGCCGGTGCGCCCTACATTCGGACCAACAACGATCCCGACAATCCGCCGATGCTGGCGGTGAACCGGCGGCTCGGCTTTGCATTCATCCCCGGGCCGCGGGTGCTGAAGAAGAATCTGCGCTGAAGAGCATGAAGGGGCGCCGGCGACTTGGCCGGCGCTCCTGCTTTCCGCCTCCCCGCAACCTTGGACAAAGTCGATCCGTTATTCAGGGTAGATCGACCACTTTGTTCCGGGTAGCCCCGGAGGAGGCGGCACGTCATGTTGTGGCATGTTGTGCTGTTGCTGCTGTCGTTGATCCTGTTGTCGGGTTGTACCCTGAAACCTGCCGAGGCCCCGTTTGCCCTGGCGACGGCGCTGCGCCCTGGAGTGGCACAACCGGCGCAGGCCCTGGATCGGACTCGGGACGATCTACTACGGGAGCGGCAGGAAACCCACGCACGGTGGCGGGAAGCCGTGACGGCCGCCCGGGCAGACTACGTCGACCCCGTCCGGGTGGATCCGCTGTTGCCGTCCCCGGCCTACGTGCCGCCGGTCTGGCGCCAGTTGGACGCGGCCGTTCGGGCCGAGGCGGCCAGTTTCGCCGGTCGTCTCAGCGTGACGGCCATCGACCTGACCACCGGCGACCGGTATGACTTCCGGCCCCACGACCGCTATCTGCCTGCCTCGACCTTCAAACTGCCGGTCACCATCTGCACGGTAGAAGCGATCGAGCGGGGCGAGTTGACATGGGAGAGCCTGATCACCTTCACGAAGCCCGATGATGACACAGTCGGCCAGGGCGCCTTCGCCTGGGCCGAGTATGGCAGCCAGTATACGGTCCGCAACCTGCTGGACCGCTCCATCATCTCTTCCAACAATGTGGCCGTGAAGATGCTGGCCCGCACCCTCACCTGGGATGGGCTGAAGCAGTGCACGGCCGGCATGGGTGGCCTGATCACCCGCACCGAGGCTGGCTCCACGGCGGTGACCGCAGGGGACGAGGCAGCCTGGTGGCTGGCCGTCTGGCGGATGGCGCAGGAGCGGCCGAAGGTGGCAGAAAACCTGCTGACGCCCCTGCGGGCGGTCACGTACACTGGGCGGCTTCAGGCCGGCACCCCACGGCCTGACCTGGTCACCCATAAGTTCGGCACCTTCCCGCCCTATGAGAACGACGGCGCCATCATCTGGGGCGAGAAGCCCTACGTGCTGGTGATGATGACCGCCACCAACGACCACTACGGCGTCGATGCGGCGTTCATGCGGGTGGCGGGGGCCGCGTGGCAATCGATCAACAACTAGTGACAGAAGCCGCCGTGGTAGTGCAGCTCATAGGCGAGCAGACCACGGCGGTCGATTTGTTCCCGCCCGGTGAACCAGTCCAGGGTACCTTCGTTGGTATCCGTGTAGCGCAGATCGTCTGCTATGTACTCAAAGCTACCCAGGAAGCGGCCCTCCCGGTAGAGGTGGGAGAGGCTCTCCTTGATCATGCGGCCGGCCTCGGCCGCAGTCAGGAGATCGGGCCGGAGGAGCCGGCCGAAGTAGTTCATGCCCCACACCGCCTGCCCAGCGTGGTAGACCACTTCCTGGCCGAAGAAGTCGCTTTCGCCGAAGTAGCTGTCGTGGTAGACGAACTCCTCTTCGGCGTACTGCAGATCCTTGGAGCAGAGGCGGTAGGGGAGAAGCTTGCGGCCGTTCCCCGCGTACGTCGCCGCCTTGGCCTTGATGATGAACCGATGCAGGTCTTCGGGTGAAAAGTCTTCCATGTTCGGTCCTCCTTAGCAGAACACTTGTTCTGCTAAGGTTCCACCACTGTCACCCTGGTTCCTGCCGAACAGGTTATTTGGGACTGGCAGGCAGCGGGCCAGTGGGCTATAGTGGAAAGAGGCGTCTGGGGGGACAACCCCTGGCCGTCGGGGTGCTACATAAGTCCAACACAACAGGGGTGGAACCATGCCCTGGGGTTTGCATATTTGGCTGCGTCACCATCTATATGTGACACTGTTTGGCGCCGCCGCAGTGGAAGGGCTGGGCCTGCCGCTGCCGTCCGAGGCGCTTTTCCTGGCTACGGCGGTGCTGATTCACCGGGGGGACGCCCGGCTGGGCACCGTGATCGTGGTGGCTACGTTGGGGAGCCTGTTGGGGAACATGAGCGGCTTCGCGGTGGCCTACGTCGGCGGGAAGAAGTTGATCCACCGGATCTTCCAACTGCTCGGCATCAAGCCGGCTGCGCTCGCCCGGATGGAACAGTTCTTCCACCGTTATGGCCCGCTGACCGTCTTCATCTCGCGCTACATCGGCTTTATCCGGGCCGCTACCATTTACTCGGCCGGCGCCGCACACATGAAACCATGGCGGTTCGCCGCCTATGCGCTGGCCGCCTCGCTCATCTGGAACAGCTTCTGGGCCTATGCCTTCTTCCGGTTCGGCGACGCACTGCCCCGTCTGCTCCGCCTGCGGGCTGGGTGGCTGGCCGTCGTGGTGGTGCTGATCCTCGCACTCGTCATTTCGATCGAATTGGTGCTCCGGTGGCGGCGGAAGCGTGGGGCCGCAGAACCGTGATCATATGCAAAGTGTGGCTATAAAGGAGGAATCGGCTGGTTCCTTCTTGAATAGCGATTGGAAGTGTCTCCACGCTCGTGGGGGCGCCCCGACAACTTTATCAAAGACGGATGATGACTCTCGGAAGAGATCTGCGGGCTCATACCTAGCAGACGCCGAAGGAGCAACGCCCAGTCGCGCTCATGACGGGGCTGAATCTCTCAGGCACAGGCGACCGGGGTCGGACGGATCTCTGGAGAGCGCTTCGGCACGAGCCGGGGCCACCAAAGGGGAACGTTTCACGCGTGGGGGAGGGCCTTTTCCCACCGGGAGCTAAACTCTCAGGTTCTAGGACAGAGGATGCGGGAGCGGTAGTTCCGGCATACCTTCTGTCCTTATCTTTTTCCGGCCCCTGCGCCAGACTAACGAAAGCCAGATCCGGAGGTGCATGTCGTGGAAGAGTCCCTGAAGCGGACACCGCTATTCGAGTCTCATCTGAAGCTCGGTGCCCGAATGGTTCCCTTTGGCGGCTGGGAGATGCCTGTGCAGTATACCGGAGTCATTGAGGAGCACAAGGCCGTTCGTAACCAGTGCGGTCTGTTTGATGTCTCCCACATGGGCGAGTTCGAGATCAAGGGCCCGGATGCGCTCAGCCTGATTCAGCTGGTTTCGGTCAACAACGCCGCCAAGCTGGAGATCGGCCAGATTCAGTACAGCCTGATGTGCTATGAGAACGGCACGGTTGTGGACGA
>JBLNEM010000192.1:0-7869 GCA_050262655.1 Mycobacterium leprae
GCCGACGCCTGGTTCCGCGATCCCAAGACCATGGTCACCTCCGGCCCGTTCAAGATGGACAGCTGGGATGCCAAGAGCAAGATCGTGGTCTCCAAGAACCCCAACTACTGGGATGCCAAGAGCGTCAAGCTCGACAAGGTCGAGTACTACCTAATCGACGCCGAGTCCACCTCGACCACCATGTATGAGACCGGCGACCTGGACGTCATCGAGTCCGGCGTCTCCGTCACCGAACTCGCCCGCCTGAAGAAGGAGCGGCCCAACGATCTGAAGATCCTGGATGACCTCGCCACCTACTTCTACCGGTTCAACGTGACCAAGGCGCCGTTCGACAAGCCTGAAGTCCGTAAGGCCCTGGCCAAGTCGATCGACCGCAAGGCCATCGTTGAGAACATCAACCAGGCTGGCCAGATTCCGGCTTTTGCCCTGACCCCGCCTGGCATTCCCGATGTATCCGGCGACTTCCGCAAGACCGGCGGCGACTTCTTCAAGGAAGATCTGGCTGCTGCCAAAGACCTGCTGGCCAAGGCCGGCTATCCGGACGGCAAGGGCTTCCCGAAGGTTGAGATCCTCTACAACACCTCCGAAGCCCACAAGAAGATCGCTGAGGCCATTCAGGAGCAGTGGAAGAAGAACCTCGGCATCGAAGTCACCCTGACCAACGCCGAATGGGGCACCTACCTCGACCGTGAGTCCAAGCTGGACTACCAGGTCGCCCGCGCTGGCTGGATCGGTGACTACATCGACCCGATGACCTTCATCGACATGTTCGTCACCGGCGGCGGCAACAACGAGACCGGCTGGGCCAACAAGCAGTACGACGCTCTGGTCAAGCAGGCCAAGTCCACCGCCGACCAGAAGGTCCGGATGCAGGCGATGCACGATGCCGAGAAGATCCTGATGGACGAGATGCCCATCATGCCGATCTATTTCTACACCCGTGTCCGCCTGATCTCCCCGAAGCTGAAGGGCTGGTCTGAACCCCTGACCTCCGGCTTCAACGTCCGCGACGCCTACTTCGAATAAGGCCCGATTTAGTAGGTGGGGCGCAGGCGGCTTTCCGCCGCCTGTGCCTTTCCTGCAGTGAGACGGAGTGATGCCTGTGGCTCGCTATACGCTCCAGCGTCTCATCACCATGGTCGTGGTGCTCTGGGTCGTTATTACGCTGACTTTCTTCATGATGCGCGCGCTTCCCGGCGGCCCCTTTGCCTCTGAAAAAAAGCTCCCGGAAGCGATTCTGAAAAACATTGAACGCAAGTATCACCTGGATAAACCGCTGATGGCCCAGTACTGGGACTACCTGAAAGACGTCGCACGCGGCGATCTGGGACCCTCGTTCCGGACGCAGGGCGTCACCGTAAATCAGATCATCGCGAAGGGCTTCCCCATTTCGGCCACGGTCGGCGGTCTGTCGATCCTGGTGGCTCTCTTCGTCGGTGTTCCGCTGGGGATAGCCTCCGCGATGCGTCATAACGGCCTGCTGGATCGAACCGTCTCCGGTCTCGCCATTCTGACTGCGGCTGCCCCCTCCTTCGTGATTGCCGCGCTGCTCCAGTACTACCTGGCCTACAAGCTACGGGCCTTCCCCCCGGCCATGTGGGGCCAGCCGAAGCACATGGTCCTGCCAGTATTGGCGCTCTGCTCCTTCAGCCTGGCCTGGACGATCAAGATCACCCGGTCCTCCATGCTGGAGGTCATCAACCAGGACTACATCCGCACCGCCCGCGCCAAGGGTATTCCCATCGGTGCGGTGATCTACCGCCACATGCTGAAGAACTCGCTCATTCCCGTCATCGCCTCGCTAGCGCCGCTGACGGCGGGTGTTTTGACCGGCAGCTTCATCGTTGAGCAGATCTTCGCCATTCCGGGCATCGGCCGTGAGTTCGTCACGTCGATCACCAACCGCGACTACACGGTTACCCTGGGCATGACGGTCTTCTTCGGTCTCCTCCTCTGCTCGTTCACCCTGATCGGCGACATCGCCACCGCCCTCATCGACCCACGGGTGCGGCTGGATAAGGAGGCGTAAGGCATGGCTGCAACTACAGAAAACCGTTTCGCCCCACTGCCCAACCGGCAGGCAGCCGCCGACCGCATCACCACGCCGCCTATCGGTTTCTGGCGTGATGCCTGGCGCCGGTTCAAGGCTAACCCCATGGCCTTGCTCGGCCTGATCCTGATTTCGCTTTTTCTCCTGGCCGTAATCTTCGGCCCGTTGCTCTCGCCGCATACCTATTCCGACCAGGCGATCACTCGTCATGACCTGAAGCCGTCGGCCGAGTTCTGGTTCGGCACCGATTACGTCGGCCGTGACCTGTTCGTCCGGGTGCTCTACGGCGGCCGGATCTCGCTGGAAGTCGCCTTCTTTGCCGGGTTGGTTGAACTCGGTATCGGCGTTCTGTATGGCGCCGTCTCCGGCATGGCAGGCGGGCGGACCGACAACCTGATGATGCGCATCGTCGACATCATCGACACCATTCCGATGATGATCTACGTCATCCTGTTTGCCGTTCTGCTGGGCAAGGGCCTGACCAACGTCTTCCTGGCGATCGGCCTGGTTTACTGGACCCCCATGGCCCGCCTGGTACGCGCCTCGGTCCTCTCCCTGAAGGAGCAGGAGTTCATGCTGGCGGCCCGGGCGCTGGGCGCCAGCCGCTGGCGGCTGATCCTGCGCCACCTGGTGCCCAATGCCATGGCCCCGATCATCGTCGAACTGACCTTCAGCGTTCCCCGGGCGATCTTCACGGAGGCCTTCCTCTCCTTCATCGGTCTGGGCGTCAGCGCCCCGATGGCCTCCTGGGGTGTTCTGGCCAACGAAGGCTTCCAGGGACTCCGTTCGTACCCATGGGAGATGACGTTCCCCGCACTCGCCATCGTTCTGACGACCCTGGCCTTCAACTTTGTCGGCGACGGACTCCGGGACGCCCTGGATCCGAAGCTGCGGAAGTAGGGGGTACAGGCACATGAAAGAACTGCTTAGGCTCAAGGACCTGACGACCACTTTCAAGACGTACGCCGGTGACGTGCAGGCTGTCCGCGGGGTCAACCTGACCGTGCACGAAGGCGAAGTGTTGGCTGTGGTGGGCGAGTCCGGCTCCG
This sequence comes from Mycobacterium leprae, assembly GCA_050262655.1. Lineage (GTDB taxonomy): Bacteria > Bacillota > Sulfobacillia > Symbiobacteriales > Symbiobacteriaceae > DASXVX01. The sequence goes on from JBLNEM010000192.1 coordinate 3,100, forward strand.
GCAAGAGCGTTTCGATGCTCTCGGCGTTGCGGCTCCTGCCCAAGAACGCCAAGATCAGTGGCCAGGCCCTGTTCAACGGCACCGATTTAGTCAGCATCTCCGACCGGGAGATCAACAAGATCCGGGGCCGTGAGATCGGCCTGGTCTTCCAGGACCCCATGACCGGCCTGAACCCCACCTTAACGGTGGGCACGCAGTTGACCGAAGGACTGAGGTATCACCTGGGCATGTCGGGCCCCGAGGCCACCAAGCGGGCGATCGAACTGCTGCATCAGGTGGGTGTGCCGGAACCGGAGCGGCGGTTGGCCCAGTATCCGCATGAATTCTCCGGCGGCATGCGGCAGCGGGTGATGATCGCCATCGCCATTGCCTGCAACCCGCGGCTGGTCATTGCGGACGAGCCCACCACCGCCCTGGATGTAACCATTCAGGCGCAGATTCTGGAACTGCTGAAGAAGCTCCAGAAGGAACTGAACACCGGCGTCATCATTATTACGCATAACCTGGGCGTCGTGGCCGGCATGGCCGACCGGGTGGCCGTCATGTATGGCGGTCGAGTGGTCGAGCAGGGCACGGTGAGCCAGATCTTCCACGAACCCACCCATCCCTATACCTGGGCGCTGCTGCGCTCGGTGCCGCGCATGGATGCCGCCGACCAGAAGCTGCTCTCCATCGCCGGCGCCCCGCCCAACATGCTGAAACCCCCCACGGGCTGCGCCTTCCATCCCCGGTGCCCGTATGCCATGAGCATCTGCACCGAAGAGCAGCCGGAGATGAAGAACGTTCAGGGTCCGGAGCATTGTGCGGCCTGTTGGCTCATGCATCCGCAAGCGCCGAAGGTCGATTTCCGCAAGGAGGTGACCGGCTGAGATGGCGCTTCCGACAAAACCGCTGGTGGAAGTACAGGACCTGAAGATGCACTTCCCCGTCACCGCCGGTTTCCCGATCAGCCGCACCATCGGCCACGTGAAAGCCGTTGACGGCGTCTCCTTTGCCGTCGCCCCCGGCGAAACGCTGGGCCTGGTGGGTGAATCCGGCTGCGGCAAGACCACGGTCGGCCGAGCCCTGCTGCGGATTTACGAGCCGACTGCCGGCAAGATTTTCTATGACGGTCAGGACGTCACCCGGGTTCCGGAGAAGCAATTCCTGCCCTTCCGGCGCAAGATGCAGATGATCTTCCAGGACCCCTACGCCTCCCTGGACCCCCGCATGACGGTAGGCGACATCGTCGGCGAGGCGCTGGATATCCACCAATTGGCTTCCGGCAAGGCGCGGCAGGAGCGGATCTACAACCTGCTGGAGATGGTCGGCCTGGCCGGCGAGCACGCCAGCCGCTTCCCGCACGAGTTCTCCGGCGGTCAGCGGCAGCGCATCGGCATCGCCCGGGCGCTGGCGGTGGAACCCCGGTTCATCATCTGCGACGAGCCGATCTCCGCCCTGGACGTTTCGATTCAGGCTCAGGTGGTCAACCTGCTGGAAGACCTGCAGGAGCGGCTGGGCGTGGCCTTCCTCTTCATCGCCCATGACCTCTCGATGGTGAAGCACATTTCGCACCGCATCGCGGTGATGTATCTGGGCAAGATCGTCGAACTGGCCCCGGCCCATGTGCTGGTGGAGAAGACGACGCACCCCTACACCCAGGCGCTGCTTTCGGCCGTGCCGATTCCCGAGCCGGATGTGGAGAGCCAGCGGCACCGGATCATCCTGGAGGGCGATCCCCCCAGCCCGGTCAACCCGCCGTCCGGCTGCCGTTTCCGCAACCGCTGCGCCTATGCGCAGCCGCAGTGCGCCGAGGTCCAGCCCGAACTGAAGGATCTGGGCGGCGGCCATCAGGTGGCCTGCCACTACCCGCTCCTGGGCTAATCACCAACAAAAAAGCGCCCTGCACGCATCAACGTGCAGGGCGCTTTGGCGTTTGGCGATTAAGCCGCTCTCTTCAGTTTGGCGATGAGGGCCGCCACGAGGGCGAAGATGACCCAGACGCCGCCGACCACTACCACCAGGGCCGCCACGTACCAGGGGTTCGGCAGTTCACTGTAGATGCCGAGGGTCCGAGGAATCGGGTCTGGCTGCAGCGTCAAGGTTGCCACGTCCGACGTAGCAGCCGCTAAACCCGTGTCGCCCGCAAACTTGGCGGTCACCTGAATGGTCTGCCCCGCATAGGCCGGCAGCGGCATCTCCGCCGTGCCGTCGAAGCTGGTCTTGGCGGTGCCAAGGTCGAGGACGCCGAAAGTGGTCTTCCGGGTGAAGTCTACCTCTTTGCCGGTCAGCGGCCGACCGCTGGCATCCTTCAGGGTCGCCTCGGCCTGAGCGGTATTCGCCTGCTTTGGCACCAGCGTCAGCGTCTCCGTCAATTGTGTGGCCACAGCGGGGCCCGTCGGCTTCGCACTCTTGTCACTACTGCTGTTGCCAGCCGCCAGTGCAGTGCCGGCAACCAGTAGGAGCATGAGCAGCACAAGGCCCAGGGAGGTCGTCCAGCGCTTCATGCTACGCCACCTCCTGTTCGGTGGTCTCCCGGGTCTCCCACAGGGAGACGATCGGGAAGAGCTTGCTGAACGCAAAGTAGAGGAGGATGAACCCGGCCAGTGCACCACCGGAGACGGACCATTCCACCCAGGTCATGTGGTATTGGGCATACTGGGCCGGAACCCCCTGAATCCCCAGGTACGGGTTGGCCAGCGTGGGGACGATGATCAGGTACCGCTTCAGCCACATACCAATATTGGCCAGGATGCCGCCCACGATCAGCCCTGTCTTGCCGGTCCAGCGGGCACAAGCCACCAGAATGACCGGCACAAAAGTGAGCAGGATCGTCGACCAGAAGACGCCGTGGAACTGGCCGGTGAAGACCGACTGGGAGAGCGCCTGCTGCGCCTTGGTCCCGTCAAACGACGGGGTAATATACTCGTCGAAGGTCATATACAGGTAGACCAGGCCGCCGGTCAGCATCAGGTAGCCCATCCGGCGGAAGTGGGTCCAGGTGATATACTTCTCCAGGTGATAGACCTTGGTGAAGATCGCCATCGCCACAATGATCGCCGCTGTGCCGGAGTAAATGGCGCCGACTACGTAATAGGGCCCCATGATGGCGTCGTGCCATCCCTCCCGCAGCGTCATGGAGAAGATAAAGGCCGTGACCGTATGCATGGCGATCGCCACGGGGATCAGGATCACGGCCATGATCTGAGTCGCCCGGTTGTAAAGCTTCACCTGTGCCGGGGAGCCTGTCCATCCGGAAGCGAGCGTCTTGTACAGCTTTGCCCGGAACGGGTAGCGTCCTTCCAGGTACGGATAGGCCGCCGCCATGTCGGGGATCAGTGTCAGGTACAGGTAGAGGATGCTGCCCACCAGGTAGGTGGTCAGACAGATCACGTCCCAGATCAGCGGCGACGCGAGCCGCCCGTGGATGAGCAGGTTCAGCAGCCGATCCGGCCGGCCCATGTCCACGATCACCATCGGTGCGCCGACCAGCAGGGCGACCACGGTGACCACCTCGCCCATTCGGGCGATCGGATGGCTCCATGTGGCGCCGCTCAATTTTAGCACCGATGAGATAAACGTCCCGGCCATTGCCACCCCGACGAAGAAGATGAAGGTTGCAATATAGTTGCCCCAGGAAAAGTAGTCACGCATACCGGTAACGCCCAGGCCGTTCATCAGTTCATCGCCGTAGGCGACCAATCCCCAGATCACGCAGAGCCCCAGGATGCCAGCCAGCAACTTACCGCCCCAGCCGGACTTCACCACTGGTTGGAGCAGTTCCGGCGCATCCGGCGCCAGGCCTTTCGCGGCCATACGCTCTCCCCCTTTCCTACTTGCTGGCCGGACCCGGGTACTTGCGGTTCCGCGGCGGCAGATAGTAAACCCGCGGCTCTGTGCCCAGCTCCTCCAGCAGTCGGGTAGCACCGTGCGCCTTCACATCCGAAAGCTTCAGGGTATCGCCCCTGCCGTTGGTCACGGCGTCTTCGTTCCGATCGCCGAAGTAGATGGCGCCCATCTCGCAGGAGGTGGCACAGGCCGGCAGTTTGCCTTTCTCCAGCAGTTCGGGGCAGAAGAGGCACTTATCGACAACGCCCTTGCGGTGTGGCGTGTTCATCTCAATATCATACGGCTGAGCCTTCTGCGCCGCCGTCTGCTGCGGCTCCGTCCAGTTGAAGGACCGAGCCGAGTACGGGCAGGCCGCGATGCAGAACCGACAGCCGACGCACCGATCCTGGTCGATCAGGACGATCCCGTCTTCCCGCTTGAACGTGGCGCCCACCGGGCAGACCTTGACACACGGGGGATTGTCGCAGTGGTTACAGAACCGGGGAATGAAGTAGGGGTCGGAGTCCTGGTTGTCCCGCATGGTGTAGACCTTGACCCACTCCTGGCCAGCCGGAACGTCATGCATCTTGTCGCAGGCGGCCGTACACTGCCGGCAGCCATCGCACTTCTCCAGGTCGACCACCATCACCCACTGGTGGGTGGGCGGCACGGAGTAGGGAGCCCCCCGCCGGTTATTCGAATCCAGCGGTGCGCCGGGGGCGTTGGCGGCCTCCGCCACCCCCTGGGGCCCGATCTTGATCAGCTTGCCCAGGTTGGCTGCGTCCGTGACCAGTGCGAATCCTTCTTCAGCCAGGTTGCCTGCGGCCTTGGGCGCAGCCTCGGCACCGATCGCCTTGTTGACCAGCTCCACCTTGGGTAAGAGGGAGGCGGGCGCGGCGCCCACCCCCCCAGCCCCCCCAATGCCCCCGCGCTGGCGCCGGGGGACACCCACGCCCCGGGGGG
>JBLNEM010000193.1:0-4449 GCA_050262655.1 Mycobacterium leprae
CGTCCGTGGCAGCACCCGCCCGACGGCGGAGGGGATGCCCACGTAGTCAAACCCTGGGCAGGATCGCCGACAGGTCTGTACAGGCCAGATCGCCGGGGTGGGCCGGGTCGCGGGGGCGGCCGTTGCGGCTGACCCATACCGACTTCATGCCAGCGGCCTCGGCACCCGCCACATCCCGGTCCGGGTTGTCGCCCACCATGACGCAATCGGCCGGGGCGACGCCCAGGGCGTGGGCGACGTGGTGGAAGATCCCCGGCTCCGGTTTGCCGCAGTCGATCTCGCCGGAGATGGCGATGGCGTCGAACTGCGCCGCCAGGGTGCTGCCGTCCGGCAGCAGGCCGCCGTTCAGCTTCGCCCGCTGGAGTGTGCCGATGCCGTTGGTCACTACGCCCAGCCGGTAGCCCTGCCGACGCAGCGCGTGCAGCAAGGCCGGCACCTCCGGGTAGAGCGGGAAGCGCCGCCGGGCGGAGGCGAAGCGTTCCGCCATCTGCAGCGCCAGTGCGTCGGCTGCGCTGGGCTGATGGGCCAGCGCAGCCCGCCAGATCGCCACCCGATAGCCCGGGGCCCACGCCCGCAGGCGGTCGACCTCCGGGTGACCGCCTGGCGTCGGGTAATCGGTCCACAGTACCTCGGCGGCGCTGTGGCCGATGCGGCGGCAGTATTCGTAGCAGGGGCCCTCCCGCCAGTACCGGGCGGCAAGTTCCCTGGCCCTGGCCGCTAGTGCCACCTGGTCGGCGCAGAGCGGCAGCGCCAGTTCGGCGGCGGCCAGGAATGCGTCGTGACTTAACGGCTCGTCGGGCATCAGCGTTTCATCCAGATCGAACAGGATCGCTTTCATGGCGCTCTCCTCCGCTTCAGGGGTATAGGTTTAAGGCAGGGCTAAATGGTCCATCCTTTTCCCAGAGAAAGCGGATGGGGTGAAGGGAATGCCGGTTCATCTGGTACAGGAAGCGATCAGCCGTTACGGAGAGAGCGTCGCCATGCTGGACGCATTTTGGCAGTGGGCCTGCAGCGCCCCGGCCCAACTGGGCGGCGACGACGATGAGACGCAGGAAGAGGAGGGGGCGTTGGATGTCCTCTACGCCTGCACCCTGAGCAACCTGATGCTGCGCTACGGCCAGCCGGCGGCCATTGAGGCGGTCTCCGCCCTGCAGGATGAATGCAGCGCCCTGATGGCGCAGTTGGAGACCCGTACCATCGCCGAGGAGATGCGCGGCCTGCTGCAGGGCCCGCTGGGTCTGCCGCTGCGGACGCAGGTGGTGGCCGCCCTGGAGGCGAGCAGCGTCCCGGCCCGGGCGATGCTGAGCCTGATTCATGCGCTCAACCTGCCGCCGGCCTACTTCGCCGATCAATCGCTGGGGTCGATCCTGTCGCCGGTGATGCCGGCCCTGATCCGATCGGTGGCCGGGGGTGCGGCACCGGAGGAGATCTGCCTGCGGATCGTCCGCAAGGAGCTGGTCCGCTGCGGCCTGCTGAATCGTTCCTTCTGGACCACGGATCGTGGCGTGGTGAGCGAGACCTATACATACGGCCCCGCGGTCCCCTTCATGTTAACCGACTTTTTCGCCCGGGGGAACAGGCCGGATGTGGCTTCGTTGATCGCCGGCCTGTTCGGGCAGAGCCGTTTTGCCTTTGCCGCAGCCCTCGAGGACGTGGCGCAGAGCCACTCGCTGGGGCAGCGGTGGCCCGGCGTGCGGGGCTATGCCGGTGGGGTGCCCGAAGTGTTGGTCCCTATTGGCGGCCTGCTGGGCTTTGATGCGCCGGACCGGCGCTGCGCCCGCATTGCCGCCGTCAGTCCGTTCTATCGGGAGAGCCTGCTGGAGCACCTGGCCCAGCAGAAGGCAGCGCGGCTTGAGGCACTCTTCGGGCGGGTGCAGACCGCACTGGATGCGCACTGCACCGCCTACTGGCCTGTCCAGGTCACACCGCTCGACCTCGGACCGGGCCGCCGCGCCTGGCGGGTGGAGGAGCCGTCGCAGCCGCCGTTTGTGCTCTTTGCCAGCCTGTGGCTCACCCGCAGCGACCTCGACGAACTCTGGCCCCAGGGCCGGCGCTTGCAGCCCGACCTGCTCTGCGTGGTGACCGAACAGAGCCTGGCCGACGTGACCGCCGCCCTGCGGGATGCGGGCAACCCCGCGGCCTTCAGCCTGCTGGTGCGCACCGAGCGCGGGGTGTCGCTGCGGACGCTGGGCGGCAGTGCGCAGCCGGCGGTGGCCAGTCTGGCCAAAGAAATCGCCCGCCAGTGCAGCAAAGGTGACGTGGCCTAGCAGGGAGTTGCGCCGCTGCGGTCTAATTTGGCTAGTGGATAGAGAGAGCTTGGGGGAAAACGTTCATGTCTTTTGCCGTACGCGGCGTGATCGAAGGATTTTACGGCCGGCCCTGGACCTGGGCGGAGCGGGCGCGGATGGTCGCTTTCCTGGGCGAGCAGGGATACAACCTCTATGCCTACGCGCCGAAGCAGGACCCCCTGCACCGGGACCGGTGGCGGGAGCCATACCTGCGGGAGGAACTGAGCCGCTTCACCAAACTGGCCGAGCAGTGCCGGGACCATGGGCTGGAGTTTCTGTTCGGCATCAGCCCGTGGCAGTTTCACTACAGTGACGCCGCCGACCTGGAGTGCCTGTGGCAGAAGCTGCTGACCATGTACCAGCGCGGGATTCGGAGCTTCGCCCTCCTGGTGGACGATATGCCCGACCGCTTTCATCACGCCGATGACGGGGAGCGGTTCGGGAGCCTCGCCGAGGCGCAGTCCTGGTTGGCCAACACCGTCTATCAGCGGCTGGAGGCCTTGGGCGAACTGCGCCGGTTTGTTTTCTGCCCCACCGAATACTGCGGCGAGGGCGCCTCGCCCTACCTGCAGACGCTGGGCAAGGAGCTGCAGCCGGCCATCGACGTCTTCTGGACCGGCACCGAGGTTTGCGCCCAGTTCCTGCGGAGCGAGGATGCCCGCAAGGTCGCCGCTACCCTGAAGCGGCCCGTGCTGTACTGGGACAACTACCCGGTGAACGACGGGGCGATGCAGTGGCGGCCGCACCTCCGCCCGGTGCGGGGTCGGGATGCGGACCTGGGGGAGGTCTCCCGGGGCATTGTGGTGAACGCGGCGCTCCAGCCGGAGGCCTGCAAGATTCCGCTGTACACCTACGGGGCCTTCCTGCGGGACCCCATCGGCTACGAGCCGGAGGCCGCCTGGTTGGAGGCGTTGCGCGCTGTTGCCGGTGATCAGGCTGATGCTGACGCCGTAGCGGTGCTGGGCGACACCACCCGATGGGCCTGCATCGAGCGGGGCAAGGCGCTGTACAGCAGCCTGGGGCATCAGGTGGTGGCGTTCTGGCAGCGCTGGGGCGGGGCACCAGCTGAGAGTGGGCCGGACCTGAAGGATCTGCCCCCGGCGGCACTGCCGGAGGGGAGCCTCCCCGGTTCCACGGCACAGCGGCGTGGCGCCATCGCCGCGCTGGCGGCGGAACTGGACCGCTTGCAGCAGGCTGCAGACCGGCTGCAGGGGCCGATGGCCAATCCCCTGCTGAAGGCGGATCTGGCGCCCTGGATCGAGAAGCTGACGTTGGAGTTGGCCGCCGCACGGCCGGCGCTGGCGGTCCTGCGTGCGACGTTGAACGGTGACGGCGAGGTCGATGACCTGCGTCAGGCAGTGGCCGATGCGTCGGAACTGCTGCAGCGCCATCCCTACTGGGTAGCAGGCGCCCTGCTGGATCAATTTGCCCGCCGCTGCCTCTGGGCGGCCGATGAGTTGGTGGGCGGCCGATGAGCAACAAGCAGGTGGACCTGTTGGTTTACGGCGGCGGCGTGGCGGGGGTGGAGGCGGCCTGCGCCGCAGCGGCGGCAGGGAAGCGCTGCCTCCTGGTGGAGCGCCGCACCTATCTGGGCCATGAGATCACCGCGACCGGCCGCTACTGGCTGGCGGAAGCGGAGGGCCTCCCGCCCGTCCCGGATCAGTTGAAGCTCGCCCTGGAAGAGCGGCTGCTCGCCGCTGGGGTGGAACTGCTCTATGGCCTGCGCCCCATCCGAGTGGATGGGGCGCAGATCGAGTTCGTGGGGAAGGGCGGCCGTTTGACGGTGACCGCCCGGGAGTACCTGAATCTCGCCCGTCAGACGGCGCCCGCCGGGCGGGGAGAGCGCACCCTGGAACTGACCGGCGTCGATCTGGCGCACCTTGCCGAGGCGTCGGTGCCGGCGACGGTGGTTCCCTACTGCCGGATCGATCCCGGCCCTGCCGTCGAGCACGGCCACGTGCTGGTCACCTACGGGCTGGAGGGGGACGACCTCCAGGTCCGGCTGGCGGCGCCGGCGGTGGTGCGCTGGCTGAAGGAGAAGCATCCGGCCTTTGCCGACGCCCGGTGGACCGCTTCGGCCCCGGACGTGGTGGGGGCCGCCCCAACGTCGCAACCCGAGGAGCTCAAGGTGGACGTGCTGGTGATCGGCGGCGGCACCAGC
>JBLNEM010000194.1:0-3251 GCA_050262655.1 Mycobacterium leprae
AGCAGGCAGGCTTCACCCAGATTCAGATCACACCGAAGGATAGTCGGGCGCTGATTCAGACCTGGGGCGGCGATACCAGGCTGGAGGACGTGGTTTTCTCGGCCAACATCGAGGCCATACGCCCGGCGTAAATAGAAACCTGGCGGGGATCTTCCCCGCCAGGTTTTCGCTTATTGATCTCCCCTGACGGCAGTGGTCACCTGACGGATGGCGTCGATCACAAGACTGGGCTGATCCAGCATGATGTTGTGGCCGCTCTCGGCTGCGACAACCAGTTTGCCATGGGTCGACAGGGCAGCTTGCCGTGCGTTCAGTGCGCGCCACGTCTCCTCGGCCGCCAGCGGGAACAAGGCCTTTCCGTGGGTCAGTACCACCAGGGGCTTGTCGCCCAGGGTGCCCCCGCTCCGTACCGCATCCTCCAGCCCGGTGAGCTCCCTGGCTTCAGCCGCCACGGCATTCATGAGCTTGGGCGACAGCAGGGTGGCCTTGGCCACCGGCAGAAGCTCCGGCGGCACATTCCCCGCCAAACGCTCGGCCCCCACCACCGAAATCAGCGAACGCGCGAGCCCAACCCGCATGACCGCGGCTCCCGCCATGTAATAGCCAGGTCCCGGTACGCTATCCTTCTCCATGCGGGAGTAGTCTTCGTGCCGGGCATCCACCAGCACCATCCCCGCCACCTGGTCCGGATAGCGGGCTGCATATAACCGGGCATAGAGCCCACCAAGCGAGTGGGCCACCAGGATATACGGCCCCTGCTCGCCCCCTCGCGCCAACAGCGTGTGCAGATCCGCCACAACCTGCTCGCCGGTACGTGGCGTCTTGGCCGGATCGCTCCATGCGTAGCCAGCCCGATCGTATGTACAGACCCGGGTAAACTGCCCCACCGCCGGCTGCACCAGTGCCCACCCCACGGATGGTGCCCCACTCCCGTTCTCCATGACCACGGTAGGGCTGCCCTTACCGGTGCAGTTCAAATGTAGACGATATCCACCCACATCGACCAGTCTCCCCGGCGGTGGAAACGCCCTGGCATCCATGCGTTCGGCGATCCCCTCGCCCACGATGCCGACTGCGATCAGAACGACCAATCCCAGCGCCAGACCACGTAACCATCGCTTGAGCCTTCCTTTGCGTTTGGGCCGATCCGCTTGAACAGGCTGTGCCGTTGTCATGTTGCGCCTCCTTCTGCTACCCCTTAGACGCAACCAGACCGATTTAGTACTTCACAATAAAGCAAAACAGGGCAGGAGAATCTCCTGCCCTGTCTCCTATGCACTGCGGTTTCCTACAGCGTGACGTCGTCGATGAAGAAGGCGGTCGGCAGCGACGAGTCGTTGGTGGAGTAGAACTCAACCCGCAGGGTCTGGCCGGCGTAGCTGGCCAAGCTGATGCTGTCCTGATACCAGGCGTTCTTGGCGTCGGCGTTGGAGTGGGTCTTCAGCGTGGCGACCAGGCCGCCGCTGGTGTTGTACAGCCGGACGTACAGGTAGTCGTAAGTGCCGCTGGTCTCCTGGGTGCTCATGTACCAGTAGTACTTCAACGTGCCGTTGGTCGGAATCGTCACCTGCTGGTAGATGGTGTCGGTGCAGCTGTTGTAGTCGCACATGTAAGCGCTGTAGGAGCCGGTATGCGGACGGGTGGTGTCGATCAACTGATAGCCGTTGGTGGAGGTCTGCACCCACGGGCTGGTGCCGCTCTCAAAGCCGCCGTTGGTCAGGGTTCCGCCGCTGGGCGGAGGAGGCGTGGTGCCGCCGGTGACGGCCTTGTAGTAGTTGATCCGGCCGCAGCTCCAGTACGAGCCCGTGCCGCTGATCTTATCGGCAGTGGAGCAGATCCGATCCTTGATCTGGGCGTTGGTCAGGCCCTGGGAAGAGAGCAGACCAGCCAGGCCGGCCACATGCGGCGTCGCCATGGAGGTGCCGCTGATGGTGTTGTAGCCGTTGTTCAGCCAGGTGGAGTAGATCGACTCGCCAGGGGCTGCCACCTCGACCCACGTGCCGTAGTTCGAGAAGGAGGACTTGGCGTCGCTGCTGTTGGTGGAAGCAACGGCGAAGCAGTTGGTGTAGGCGCCCGGATAGGCGTTGGTGGTGGAGCTGGTGCCGTCGTTACCGGCGGCGCAGGCCAGGAAGACGCCCTTGTTCCAGGCATTGTCAACGGCCTGCTGCAGGGTGGTGGAACCGCCGCCGCCGAGGCTCAGGTTGATGACCTTGGCGCCATTATTGGCCGCCCAGTTGATGCCGTTGGCCACGTTGGTCAGCGTGCCGCTGCCGTTGTTGTCCAGGACCCGGACCGGCATGATCTTGCAGTTCGGGCACCCGCCGACGCCACCGGCGCCGTTGTTCAGCTTGCCCGCAAAGGTCCCGGCGGTATGGGTGCCGTGGCCGTTGCCGTCATCGGCGGTGGCGTCGCCGCTCACATAGTCATAGCCGGCGACGATCTTCCCGGAGAATTCCGTGTGGCTCAACTGCACACCGGTGTCGACGCTGGCGATGACGACGGAACTGCTGCCCAGAGTGGTGTCCCAGGCCTGTGGCGCCTGAATCTTGGGCCAGCCCCACTGCGAGCTGTAGTTGGGATCGGTGGGCGTCAGGGTCGTGGTGTATATGTAATTGGGCTCAATGTAGACGATGTTGGGGTTGTGCTTGATGGCGTTCACAACGGCCTCGGCCGCGCGGGCGTTGCCGTTCTTCAGTGCCGGGAACGAAACGAGGTCGACGTCCAGGTCATAAACTTTGTCGATCATCTGCCCACCATGCTCGGCCGCGATCGCGGCCCGCTCGCCGGCGGCCAGACCAGGCTGGAACTTGATCAGATACTCGCCCGGCACAGCCGGTGCGACTACTTCGGTCCTGGAACTATTGGACTCGGATTGCTGGGCATAAGAAACCGGGGCAACCAGAGCCGCCAGGAGCACAAAGACCGCTACCAAAGACACCGAGAGTCTCTTCACTATAACCCCTCCTTGCTATCCTGGTTGTGTACAACCAGCCAAATAAATGATAATGCAGAACTTCAGACTGGTACATAGTCACATTGGCCTATAGTTCTGGTAATAGGGAAAACATGTGAAACTAAGAACATCAATGGCGAAATATGTCACAAACGAAGTTGTTGAACTACCCCCGATCAATAGAGTAGGGGCCGCCCTTTCGAGCGACGCCCCCTCGTCAAACCGGACGTGCGCTATTTACGCATCCGGCTTCCGCCGGTCGTAGCCCTACACCAGGGAGTGAGTCGTCGTCCCCCCG
>JBLNEM010000195.1:0-7875 GCA_050262655.1 Mycobacterium leprae
AGCATGAACCGTGCCGTCGAGCCCATGAAGAAGAGCGTCACCGAGCAGGCCACTGCCCCCGCACCGCTGCCACCGCTTACGCCGCCTGCACCGGCGGCAGCAGCCGACGGCATCACCCTGACCGACAGCCCAGCGACCCTGAAGGTGGTGGTCGGCGACGCCAGAGGCAATGTGACATTCGGTAGCACCGTCACTTCCCCGATCCTGGACCAGTCCGGCAGGGCAGTATCCACTGCCGCAGGCGCCGGCATCCCCGGCGTGGAGGCCCGCCCCGGCCAGAAGATCGTGTTGAACGCCGACTACACCCTGGATGTGTCCGATGCAAGCCAGACCATGGGCCACCTGCAGCAGATGGCCACTGCCGCCGGCGGTTATGTGGTAGAGGCCACGCTCGCCAAGGGGAACGATGCTTCCTACCTGGGGCGTCTGGTGCTGCGGGTCCCGTCCGGCGCCTATACCGGCGCCGTCGATCAGGTACGGCAGTCCGGCAAGGTGACGCAGGAGCGGCAGTGGACACAGGACGTTTCCGACCGCTACTCGGATCTTCAGGCCCGCATCGCCCTGCTCCAGGAGATGCAGGGGAAGCTGGAAGAGCTGTCATTGAAGGCCGCTACCTTCAACGACTGGCTGCAATTGGCCAAACAGCTGAACGAGACCCGGGCGCAAATCGAGCAGATGCAGGGGAACCTGAAGCAGTTGGACAATCAGGTCGACTACTCGACCCTGACCATTGCGCTGCACCAGCAGGCTCCGGGAACGGTGGAGCAACTGGCGGCTCCGGCAGCGCAAGGTCTCGGGCGGCAGCTCGGTCAGACCTTCACCCACTCGGTCGGAACCCTGGGGCACCTGGGCACCGTGGCGCTGATCGGCCTGGTCGCAGCCGTTCCGTTTGCCGTTCCGCTGCTGCTGGCGCTGGTCGGTCTGCTCTGGTTGTGGCGGCGAAAGCGGAAAGAATAAACAGAAGCATTGGGGAACCTAAAGCCAGAGCCAGCGCTCTGGCTTTGTGTTTCTTAACACTTGCTAAACATTCAACCGGGTGGGCAGGGAGAGCGCCCGGCCACATGGAATCCATTCGAACAGCCCAATTGTCCTATGCCTTGATGGCGTACGCGAGAGGGGTCAGAACCCGAGAAGACTCGGGGGCGAACACAATATGCACGGAAGAGGGGAAACACTTTGCCGCCGCTGGTCCTTGTCATTGAAGACGACACCATGCTCGCAGATGTGCTACGCATGTATCTGGAGAAGGACGGCTACCGGGTGACGGTGGCAGGTGACGGGTTGGAAGGCTTGACCCAGGCGTTGGTCTCGAAGCCGGCCCTGGTGATCCTGGACATCATGCTGCCGCGGATCGACGGCTGGGAAGTGGTTCGTCAGCTGCGTGAAGTGAGCCAGATCCCGGTCATTCTGCTGACGGCGCGTGGTGAAGAGCAGGACAAGCTGAAGGGATTCGAACTGGGCGCCGACGACTACCTGACCAAGCCGTTCTCCATGCAGGAGTTCCTGGCGCGGATTCGGGCCGTGCTGAAGCGGACCCAGGGCGCCGGCAATGCGCCATCCGCCCCGACACCGGCTCCCGTAGATGGCGTACTTACCTTCCCGACCCTGACCATCGACAACCGGCGCCATCGGGTGGAGCGGAGCGGCAAGCAGGTCGCCCTTACGCCCAAGGAGTTTGAACTGCTCTGGTACCTGGCCAGCCGCACCGGCACGGTGGTCCGGCGAGAAGAGTTGCTGGAAAAGGTTTGGGGTTATGGCCTGGGTGAAGATGACCGGACCATCCACACCCATATCAACCGACTGCGTGCCAAGCTCGAGGACCAGGAGTATCAGTATATCCACACGGTCTGGGGCGTGGGTTACAAGTTTGAGGTAGCTCGGACATGAGAATGAGGAGGGCACGCTTCAATTCGCTTTTCTGGCGGCTGCTTCTGGCTGTCGGCTCGGTATTGGTGGCGACCCTCCTCGTCAGTTCTCTCATCTACGCAACATTGTTGCGCTCGGTGATTCAGGAGCAGAACGCCGAAGCGTTGGCGCAGGATGCCGAGCAGATCGCCATCTGGGCCTCACCGTTCATCGACTCGCAGGAAACCCTGCACCGGGTGCTGGGGCCTGACTTCCCCTGGGTGGATCGGGTCACAGTCGACCGGCTCTGGCTGGTCAACCGGGATGGCCAGGTAGTGGCCGACAGTAGCTCCGGCAACTCATTCGTCGGTACCCGGCTGGCCGATCCCTGGGTCGAAAAAGTCCTGAGCGGCAGTGAGCTGCAGGAGAACCGTCCTAACCCCTGGAATGAGGCGACGATCACCGTTGGACACCCGGTCATGCGGGGCGGCCAGGTGGTGGGCGCTGCCTTTCTCTTTCTGGGTGCGACCCATTATGCGCGGGACATGGCCAACTTCCGGCTGGTGATTGGCCTTACGGTAGCGGCGGTTGGCCTGTTGGGGCTCTTCCTGGCACTGGGGCTCTCCCGTTCGTTTTCGCGGCCGATCGAGGCGATGTCCGGCTTTGCGGCAAACCTGGGGGAGCTGCGTTTCCCCAATACGCTGAAACCCAGCGGAATCGATGAACTGGATCATCTGGGCCGGGCTCTGGTCGAGGCGGCTCAGCAGTTGCAGTCTGGCTTCGAAGCCGTGGTGGAGGAGAAGCAGCGCATTCAATCGCTGATCCAGGATATGGCCGAAGGGGTCGTAGCTGTTGATGAGGCGAACCGATTGTTGCTGGCCAACCCCGCCGCCGAGCGCATGCTCGGTTTGGCATTAGGCCAGTCCGGGCCCACGCCGACGGAAGTTGGACTGCCGGAGCCGCTCTCCGATGGTTTGACGCGGGGCGCCGCACCGCAGCAGCCCGAACACTCGGTGATCCAGTTCACCTGTAACGGCGCCGAACTACGGGCCATGGTCTCGCCGGTGATCAGCCCCGGTGGAAGGCTCGGCGGCGCGGTGGCGTTGCTTCAGGACGTAACCATGGAGGCCCAGTTGCAGAAGCTGCGGCAGAACTTCGTGGCCAACGTCTCCCATGAGCTGCGCGGACCGCTCTCGGCCCTTTCGGCCGGTGTAGAAGCGATGCACGACGGCGTGATCCCCGAGGAGTCTCGGCCCCGTTACCTGAAG
The DNA here is from genome assembly GCA_050262655.1 of Mycobacterium leprae. GTDB lineage: Bacteria > Bacillota > Sulfobacillia > Symbiobacteriales > Symbiobacteriaceae > DASXVX01. The sequence continues at coordinate 3,114 of JBLNEM010000195.1, forward strand.
GCGATGCTCTCGGAGATCGAACGGCTTCGCCGTCTGGTCAATGACCTGCTGGAACTGACCCGATTGGATTCCGGCGTGCTGAAGATCCTCCGGGAAGAGTTTGATATCCGCCCGTTGCTGGAAGGCATCGAGGAGAAGTGGTTGCCCCGAGTGGAGAGCCTGGGGGTAACGCTCAAGGTAGAGTCGCCCGACCTCCGGGTGATGGCCAACTACGACCGCATCGAGGAGATTCTGACCAACTTCCTGGACAACGCCTTGCGGTTTACTGAAGCGGGCGGCGTCATCCGGGTCTGGGCGAAATCGGAAGGCGCGATGGTTCGGGTCGGCGTCACCGACACAGGCGTCGGCATCGGCAAGGAGCACCTGGCCCATATTTGGGACCGGTTCTACAAGGTCGATCCGGCCCGTACCCGGACCAAGGGCTCCGGCACAGGCATGGGACTGGCCATCGTGAAACAACTGGTGGAGATCCTGGGCGGCGAGGTGGACGTGCAGTCCGAGCCGGGCAAGGGTTCGACGTTCAGCTTCACGGTGCCCACCTCGATCAGTTAGGTGTAAGGCGAAGGCCGGGTGCGCAGGTGCACCCGGCCTTTTTATCCATTCGATGATGGAGCAGGGAGTCAGCCTGTCGCGGTTGAATTTTCTTCGGCGAAAGCGAAGAAGCGTGAAGGAGGGTGTCCTGTGCACACCATTACGATCTATCCGCCGACCTCGCTGAAGGAGTACATACAGCCCATCCCCGGGGACCGCTACGGCATGCAGCGGCTGCTCTACAACGGGCAGCACAACTACCTGCTTCCCTACACCGAACCCCAGAGCATTCCGCCCATGGAGATCAGGAACTCACTACTGCGCCTCCAGGAGCGGCTGCCTCTGGGTGGGCTGGGCGAGTACGAAGTGCTCCTGCTGAATGCGCAGATCATGGAGGCACTCGATCCCGCATCCGCCATGGTCGATGGGCAGCGCTTTCCCGGATTCATCGTTCTGTCCGGCCGGATCGATGCGAGCCATGAAGACATCCTGAGCCATGAGCTAACCCACGAACTGTTGCGCACCTATGTAAACCAGCTGGAAGAGCAGGAGTTCTTCAATCTCATCGATCAGCTGCGTGGCAGTGAGCTGGACCCCGAATGGGAGAAGCGCCCCCAGGAACGAATGGCCGAGTATGTATCGGCCGCCATATGGGGGGAGCCGGTGAACGAAGGGATGCCACCCCTGTCGGCTCCCGTGCTGGAGCGGGTGAAAGAGTGGGCACAGAAGCAGTTCGGCAGCCAGGAGAAGGCCCGGGTGGTGATCGACGAGCAGCGGGTGATCACCCTGCAGATCGGGAACATCCACGCGATTGTGGACGGCGAGGAGGTCCTCATGGATGTGGCGCCCGTGTTGGTGAAGGATCGAACCCTGGCTTCCGTTCGGTTTATCTGCGAGACACTGGGTTATCAGGTGGAGTGGGATGAGAAGAGTCGGACGGTCAGCATCCATCGATAGGAAAAAGGACGACCCCCAGCGAGTTTGCGCTCGCTGGGGGTCCCTATGTTCCAATACTATTATAACGCGAATTTACAAAAATATCAAGACTGGTAGGAGGGAAGTGGACGGGATATACTGAGCAGGTTCAACAAGGCGCACCTGGGAGGGAAGCGTTTGCTTGCTGTCCTCCCTTTTTGATAATGGTTCTCGAATGGCTCTGGTGAGAACCATTCCTAACAAGAGAATATCTTCACAAACAGTTCGTCCAGAAGCTAAAATGGTGCCACGACGAACCGCCTTGAGTGACATGACCACTACCTGCCCGTTCCCATCATCCGACGGGAGGAATGGATCATGGTGCGTGCTCCGGTGGAACCGGCACTGCTGACACCGGTTGCGGCCTTGGTGGCCGCTGCCCGGGACGTTAGTCGCACCGCTCCTGCGGCGGAGGTGGCCAGGTCGGGGCCCGGGCGGGAGGAGGCGATGGTCCGGCCACTTCTCTACTCGACCGTTCTGGCGGCCTTCTTTCTGGCCGCCGGCTACCTGATCGACCACATCCTGCACGGAAACGCCTGGGTTTACGTGTCGCTCTACGCACTCTCCTATGCCAGCGGCGGGTACTTCCGGTTGATCGAGGGCTTCGAGGCCCTGATACGGGCGCGGAACCTGGACATCAACTTCCTCATGATCCTGGGGGCGGCGGGCGCCGCCGTGCTGGGGAAGTGGGAAGAGGGCGCCATGCTGATGTTCCTCTTCACCCTGTCGGCTACGCTGGAGGCATATGCCGTAGGGCGGACCCGCATGGCGATTCGGCGGCTAATGGATCTGGCGCCGGAGGATGCCCTGGTTCGGCGCAGCGGTCTGGAGTGGCGGGTTCCGGTGGATCAACTGGTGCACCAAGACCTGGTGATTGTGGCGCCGGGCGAGCGAATTCCGGCCGACGGGATCATCCTGAAGGGCGCCTCGGCCGTGAACGAGGCCGCCATCACCGGTGAGTCGATTCCCGTGGAGAAGACGATTGGCGACAAGGTCTTCGCCGGTACCGTCAACGGTCATGGCGTGATCGAATTCGAGGTAACCAGGGGTGCGGCCGAGTCCACCCTGGCCCGGATCATCCGGGTGGTGGAGGAGGCGCAGGCGCAGAAAGCTGCCACTCAGCGGCTTACGGACTGGATCGACCGCTACTATACGCTGATCGTCATTGGGGTTGCGCTCCTGGCGTGGGTTCTGCCGCCGCTCTGTTCGCTGGACGGCTGGGGCGCCAGCTTCTACCGGGCCATGATGCTGCTGGTGGTGGCCAGCCCGTGTGCCCTGGTGATCTCCACGCCGGCGGCCATTCTTTCGGCGATTGCCCGGGCGGCTCGGGCCGGCATTCTCTTCAAGGGTGGCGTGCACCTGGAGCAGACGGCCAACGTCACAGTCGTGGCCCTGGATAAGACGGGTACACTCACCACCGGTCGTCCTGGCGTGACGGCCGTGGTGCCTATAGCCGGCGTCGATCCGCGGGAACTGCTGGCGCTGGCGGCAGCCGCTGAGTCCCGTTCGGAGCATCCACTGGGGGCTGCCGTGCTTCGGGCCGCCCAGGAGCGAGGAATCCCTTACCCGCTGGCCGATTCGTTCGAAGCCCTGGCTGGTCTCGGGCTGCGGGCGGTCGTAGATGAACGGGAGCTCTATGTGGGTGCTCCCCGGCTGCTCGACCGCCTTGGTGTACCGGTTCCCTCGGAAGCCGAAGCGGCCCTGCATGAACTCCATGACACAGGGTTCACCAGCATGGTGGTGGTCTGCGACGGCAGGCTGATGGGGCTGCTGGGCCTGGCCGACACGCCCCGCCCTGAAGCGAAGGCAGCCCTCGCCCACCTGAAGCGGATCGGTGTGACGAAGATCGTCATGCTGACCGGCGACAACCGGCGGGCGGCGCAGGCAGTGGCCGGCGCTGTCGGTGTGGATGAGGTATGGGCGGAACTGCTCCCGGAGGAGAAGCTGCGGCTGATCGGCAGGCTGAAGGAGCAGCACGGCGGCGTCGCCATGGTCGGCGACGGGGTCAACGATGCGCCGGCGTTGGCTGCGGCCACGGTCGGCATCGCCATGGGCGGGATCGGCTCCGACGTGGCGATGGAGACGGCCGACGTGGTCTTGATGGCCGACGAGTTGGAGAAGATCGCCGAGGCGATCAACCTGGCCCGCAAGGCGAAGCGGACGGTGCTGCAGAACCTGGGGTTTGCGCTGCTCGTGATCGTCACGCTGGTCTCGACGGTGCTGTGGGGGCAGATTACCTTGCCCCTTGCGGTGGTCGGGCATGAGGGATCGACCATTCTGGTGGCCTTCAACGGACTGCGATTGCTGCTGAGCAGGATCAGAGTGGCGTGACAACGCATAACCTGTCGATAGGGGGTGAAGTCCATGGGTTATGGCTTTTTCCCCTTCGTCCCGACACCTGCGGGACTCGTGATCCCGAACCCCGGGTTGGGCACAGTCACCTACCCATTGGTCTTGCCCGGCGCCTATCCATTTGCGTTCCCGGTGGTGGGGATCTGAGCTGAATAGAAGAAGACCGCCTGGGCATCCAGGCGGTCCTGCTATTTATGGAACCAAGCAGCGGGTAAAGGCGTCCAACTGACATAACAGGCGGGAGGGGCGGGCTGGCATGGAGGCAAAGGAATCAATCCGCATCACTGCACTGAGAGCCGACGGCACGCCTTATCGCTGGTGGGACGCCCTGGTGGAGCAGGTCTCCCCGGAGCGGATAGTCACATACATGCGTTTCGGGGAGTGGGCCCACGAGCCTGACGGCGGGTGGCCGGCGAAACATCACTACCGTTTCTATTACTGGCCGGATCGGCCGTTTAACCTGGTCGAATGCTTCACGGCTGCTGGCGATCCCGCCCATCTGTACGTTCACATCGCTTCACCCTTCACGGTGGTGGCGGGCGGCCTGCAGTACCATGACTACGAGCTGGATGTGGTCAAGCGGATCGGCCAGGTTCCCGAAGTCAGGGATCAAGATGAGTTCAAGGCTGCAGCGGTCCGGTATGGTTATAGCTCGTCCTTTCAGTCCGAATGCTGGTCCGCCGTCAGGCAGGCGCAGGAGCTGGTTTCCCGCTGGGTCTGGTCGGCGTTGAAATCGGAGGTCCCTTCATGAGCTGCGGCCGGCTACCTACATCGAAAGTAGAGGAGGCGGTTTCATGTACTTCGCCGTGGTCTATCGCCCCGGGCCAGCATGGCTTGAGGGCAAGACGGTCTGGGAGCAGCCCCTGAAGGAACACTGCCGTTACATGCAGGGGCTGTTTAATGA
>JBLNEM010000196.1:0-4548 GCA_050262655.1 Mycobacterium leprae
GGTCTGGGCAAGGACGCTCCAGTTGTGGGGCAGCCGCAGCGACGTTCGGGAGCGGACGGCGGTGCAGGCCCTGGCGATGGTGCGCCGCTGGCTGCTGGGACAACCGGTTGTGCCATCCTGATTGCGATCATACTTGATGGAAAAACGCTTGACAGTGAGAGGGTAAAAGGGCGACAATAGATCTGCAGCCGCCGAACGGCGGCTCTCTCTCCGCAAACTTCGTTAAGACACTTTACGTAAGCTTGCGAATCCGACGGGCGATCGGGGGGGACGGCTAATGCCGGCGGGTCCCGAGTTAATCCGAGCCATTAACAAGCAGCGAGTGCTACAGCTGATCCGATCGGCTGGCCCCTTGTCACGGGCAGATGCGGCCGAACAGACCAAACTGACCCGGCCGACGATCTCGGCGGTGGTGACCGAACTCCTAGATGAAGGCTGGGTAGAGGAGATGGGAACCGGCGAATCCTCTGGTGGGAGACCGCCCATCCTGCTCCGATTCAATCCCCGGGCCCGTTGGGTCATCGGTGCAGAACTGGGTGCAGGCCACGTGCGGGCCGTCCTCTCCGATCTGTCGGGTGAGGTGGTCTACCGGGTCAAACACCGGGTAGAATCCAGTTCTGCAGTACGCGAGGTAGGGCGGCTGGAGTCTGCGGTCAGGGAACTGCTGGAGGCACTCTCTCTGCGCCCGGACAGGGCGCCGGTGGCTGGCATCGGCGTGGGCATTACCGGCGTTGTGGACCGGAATGCCGGGATCTGGCGCTATTCACCGCACTTTGATGTGGCCGACATGCCCGTCGCCAGCCTGCTGCAAGATCGGCTGGGTCTGCCGGTGCTGGTCGAGAACGACGCCCGGACCATGGCCTGGGGTGAACGCTCCTTCGGCGCAGCCCGCGGGGTGGACAATCTGGCCTACATCCGCATTGGCGTCGGTATCGGCGCCGGGATCATTATCGACGGCGTGCCGTATGGCGGTGCCAATCGTGGCGCCGGCGAACTGGGTCACATGCTGATTCAGGAGAACGGTCCCCTGTGCCGTTGCGGTCAGAAGGGCTGCCTGGAGGCCGTGGCCAGCGCCATCGCCATCTCGAATCGCAGCATCGATCGGATCCGGCAGGGCGAGCGCTCGCTGGTGGCTGAACTGGTCGATGGCGATTTCAGTAAGGTGTTGGGTTCCACCGTGATTGAGGCTGCAAAGAAAGGCGATGCGGTGGCGCGGGACACACTATGGGAGTCTGGCCGTTTCATCGGGACTGCGATCGGCAATCTGGTGAACCTGCTCAATCCGTCCATGGTGGTGATCGGCGGCGGCCTCTCCCGGGCCGGCGAGCTGATCATGACTCCGATCCGTGAAGCGGCGCTCTCCCGAGCGCTGCCGGCCCTTCGCTCCCGGGTTAGCATTCTGCCGACCCAGATCGGCGAAGATTCCTGCCCGGTGGGCGGGACTGCACTGGTGATAGAAGAGCTGTTCCGCAGTCCTGAGATTGCGGGATAGGTCTTGTGAATAAGAGGAGGAGAACTGCATGACTATTCGTGTGGGTATCAACGGTTTTGGTTCCATCGGCCGCCGGTTTTTCCGTATTGTGCTGAACCGGCCTGACATCGAGGTCGTGGCGATCAACGACCTGACCCCGCCTGCTACGTCTGCTCACCTGCTGAAGTACGACTCCAACTTCGGCGTTCTGGATGCCGAAGTGACCGCCACCGAGGACGCCATCGTCGTGAATGGCAAGACTGTTAAGGTCTACGCCCAGAAGGATCCGGCCCAGATCCCCTGGAAGAACCACAACGTCGATATCGTCATCGAGTCCACCGGCCGCTTCACCGACAAGGAGCAGGCTCAGGTGCACATCACCTCCGGCGGCGCCAAGAAGGTCCTGATCTCCGCTCCTGCGAAGAACGAGGACATCACCATCGTGATGGGCGTCAACGAAGGCAAGTATGATCCCAAGGCGCATCATGTCATCTCCAACGCCTCCTGCACCACCAACTGCCTGGCCCCGGTGGCCAAGGTCCTGCAGGACAAGTTCGGCATCGTGAAGGGCATGATGAACACCGTTCACTCCTACACCAACGACCAGGTCATCCTGGACTTCCCGCACAAGGACCTCCGCCGTGCCCGCGCCGGCGCCATGTCCATCATCCCGACCACCACGGGTGCCGCCAAGGCTGTCGCCCTGGTTATGCCCGAACTGAAGGGCAAGCTGACCGGCTTCTCCCTGCGTGTGCCGACCCCGGTCGTCTCCGTGGTTGACTTCACCGCCGAGCTGGCCACCAAGACTACCGTGGAAGAGATCAACGCCGCACTGAAGGCTGCCGCCGAGGGTGCGATGAAGGGCGTGCTGGCTTACAGCGACGAGCCCCTCGTCTCCATGGACTTCAAGGGCAACCCGAACTCCTCGATCGTGGACGGCCTCTCCACCCTGGTGCTGGACGGCAACATGGTGAAGATCCTCTCCTGGTACGACAACGAGTGGGGTTACTCCAACCGCCTCGCCGATCTCTGCGCTTATATCGCCGCCAAGGGCATGTAAGCCGCTGTTTCTGCTGTAAAGGCATGCCCCTCATGCGAATGAGGGGCTGCTTTGCTACCATTCTGCGCGTTAACACCGGTTCTGGGGAGGAAGCTTATGCGGATTGCACTGATTGCCCACGACAACCGCAAGAAGGCGATGCTGGACTTTGTCGTCGAGCACCGGGATGCCTTTGTCGGGCACGAACTGGTCGCCACGGGGACTACCGGCCGCCTGATCCACGAGCAGACCGGCCTGGCGGTCCACTGCTATCTGTCGGGCCCGCTGGGCGGCGATCAGCAGATTGGCTCGCAGGTCGCATCCGAGCAGATCGATATGGTGATTTTCCTTCGGGATCCGCTGACCGCCATGCCCCATGAGCCAGATGTCTCGGCCCTGCTTCGTCTCTGCGACGTGCGGGAGATTCCGCTGGCGACCAACCTGGGTTCTGCCGGTCTCTTCGCAGAGTTCTTGCATCGGCAGAAGGCGCAGGAAAGCGGAAGGAAGCAGGCGTAGTTGGGTGAGACTATCAGGTGTGGTCATCTGGCCATACCTGGTCTCTTTTTATAAAACGTTGAGGAAGCGGTCAGTCCCTGCACCGCCTCGAAACTCGTCCAAAGTACTATTACGCTGTCCGGCTGCGCGGCTGTGGTCATCCACCAATCGGGCGCTATTTGCCCGAAGAGGGTCAACACATGGGGTTGGGGGGAAACCAGTGCGGCAGGTCAGCCCACCCAGGTTTATGCAACTGAGGAGAGAAGCGATTAGATGACGACAGAGATCACTGACCAGAACACAGAAGAGCTGGAGAACACGGAATCCGAGGAGAAGTTTACGTTCCGGAACTTGGGATTGTCCGACAAGGCCCTGAAGGCACTCGATGATATGGGATTCGAGGAGCCTTCGCCCATTCAGCGTGAGACGATTCCGCTCCTGCTGGCCGGCAAGGATGTCATCGGTCAGGCTCAGACTGGTACCGGCAAGACGGCGGCTTTCGGCGTGCCCATTATTGAGCGGATGAATCCGCGGCTGCGGTCGGTGCAGGCGCTGGTGCTGACCCCGACCCGTGAACTGGCGATCCAGGTGGCCGAAGAGATCGCCAAAATCGGCAAGTACACCCGTGCCAAGACCATCGCCATTTACGGCGGTCAGTCCATCGAACGGCAGATTCGCTCGCTTCATTTCGGTGTTGATGTTGTGATCGGAACCCCCGGCCGGGTCATGGACCACATGCGCCGTGGCACGCTGGACATCAAGAATGTGAAGATGGTGGTCCTGGACGAGGCCGATGAGATGCTGGATATGGGCTTCGTCGAGGATATTGAGTTCATCCTGAACGAGACGCCGGCGGAGCGGCAGACCCTGCTCTTCTCGGCTACCATGCCCGACGAGATTAAGCGGCTGGCCGTGCGCTACATGCACAGCCCCGAGCATATCGCCGTATCGCCGGCGCAGCTCACCGTGCCCCAGATCGACCAGGTCTTCTTCGAGGTCCGGCCCTCCTTCAAGGTCGAGGCACTCTGCCGGGTCCTGGACATGGACAATGTGGAGCGCGGCATCTGCTTCTGCCGCACCAAGAAGGGCGTCGACGAGTTGGTCGAAGGGCTGCAGGCCCGGGGCTATCTGGTCGAGGGTATCCACGGCGACATGAACCAGGCCCAGCGGACTCGTGTCATGAGCCGCTTCAAGGAAGGCGGCATCGAACTGCTGGTTGCCACCGACGTGGCGGCCCGTGGTCTCGATATCTCTGACGTGACGCACGTCTTTAACTACGACATCCCGCAGGATCCGGAGTCGTATGTGCACCGGATCGGCCGCACCGGCCGGGCCGGGCGTACCGGCACCGCGGTCACCTTCATCTCGTCCCGCGAGTTCGGCCAGCTGCGGCTGATCGAACGGGCGATCAAGCATCACATCCAGCGGCGGCCGCTGCCTTCGGTGGCGGACGTGGCGGAGAAGCAGCGGGAGCAGATGAAGGACCGCCTGCTGGCCGTTGTGGATGGCGGTCATCTGGAGTTTTTCCGGGAACTGGCCGAAG
>JBLNEM010000197.1:0-12926 GCA_050262655.1 Mycobacterium leprae
TGGACGGACCAGGAGTACACCGAGAAGGATTTCAGCGGCGCAGACCTGACCGACGCCAACTTGCAGCACTGCCAGTTCACCCGCTGCCGCTTCCGCGGCGCCCGCCTGAACGACGGCCTCACCCACGCCTCGACCTTCACCGACTGCGACTTCACCGGGGCCTACCTGAACGGCACCGACCATGAGGGCAGCGCCTTCCTGAACTGCATCTTCCGCGGCGCCAACCTGTTCGGCGCCCGGTTCAAGGAGTGCAAAATGACCGGCAGCACCTTCGAGGAGGCCAACCTCGCCGGCTTCACGCTCACCGGCGGCGACTGGTCCTATGTAAACCTGCGGGATCACTCGCTGAAGGCGCAGGACCTGCGGAACGTTCGCTTCCGGGAGGCTGACCTGTACAAGTGCGACCTGCAGAAGGCCGACCTGCGTGGGGCCGATCTGCACCGGGCGGTCTTGGCCCAAACCAGGCTGACCGGCGCCGACCTGCGGGGCGCCAACGTGGAGGGTGTGGACCTGCCCGCACTCGACCTGAAAGGCGTGCGCATCGACATCACCCAGGCCGTGATGCTGGCCCGGGCGCTCGGGGCCAAGGTTGACTAAAAGGCAGCCACCGCACGGTGGCTGCCTTCGCTTTTATATCTTCAGTGCCGTCGCCGCGTTCTTCCGATCCAGGGCGATCTGCTCCACGGGATCGTGGGGATGATAGTACCCGTGCGCCATCATGTACTCCGTGAGGGCGGCGTGGGTTGCGATCGCTTCATCGAGATGCTTGACGAGGGTCGCCTTCACCTCGGGAGTGACTGCTTCGGTGGCAGCCACGGCGTACAGCTTGATGCCGGTCTTCGCCGACATCAGCAGATCCATGGCGATTACCTGGTCGGTCAGCACATTCACGCCCATCAGCCGTTCGATCAGTCCGTTCATGCCTGATCCCCCTCGTGCACGGCGCCTCCCAACAGCCCATCCAGTTCGGTCAGTTGCCTGGTCGACAGCTCGACCTCTTGCTGCATCAGGGCGATCAGATCCGGGTCCGATACCAGCAGTTGCATCATCTTGGCCTTGGTCAGGCAGACCGTCTTGAAGGCGGAGAGCTCATGCAGCTCCAGGGTTTCGTGCAGTGCATAGTTCAGGGTCATTGGACCGGCCTCCCGCTCAGGGTTTGAGGACGACTTTGATGCAGCCGTCGGTCTTGGTGTCGAACGCCTCGTAGCCCGCCTTCGCCTGGGAGAGCGGGATCACATGGGTGATGATATCCATCGGGTCGATCTTGCCGGTGGCCACCAACTCGTACATCTGCGGGATATACGGGATCACCGGCGCCTGGCCCATCAGCAGGTCGACGTTGCGGTTGAACAGGTCGCCCAGCGGGAAGGCGTTGTACATACCGCCGTAAGCGCCGGTGATCTGGATGGTGCCGAATTTGCGCACCGCCTGCGACGCGATGATCACCGCACCCAGCGCCCCGCCCTGGAGCTTCAGGCCGGTCGCCAGGAACTCCATGGGCGTCATCTTGCCGTCCATGCCGACGGCGTCGATCACCACATCGGCACCGCCGTGGGTGATCTCCTTCAGGTGGTTGCCGATATTCTCTTCCTGCTCGAAGTTGACCGTCTCCACGTTGTTGCGGGTCCGGGCCCGCTCCAGCCTGTAATCGACATAATCGACGGCGATCACCCGCCTGGCGCCCTTCAACCAGCAGAACTTCTGGGCGAAGAGGCCGACAGGGCCGCAGCCCAGCACGACCACCGTGTCGCCCGGCTTCACGCCAGCATGGTCCACGCTCCAATAGGCGGTGGACATGGCATCAGCGATCACCGCCAGTTTGTGATCTTCCACCTCGCAGTTCTCCGGCACCTTGAACGGGGTGAAGTTGGCATAGGGCACGCGCATGTATTCGGCCTGACCGCCGGCGTAGCCACCGGCTGCTTCGGCGTAACCGAAGAAACCGCCCATATCGCCGTGCGGGTTCGAGTTGTCGCACTGGCTGGTCAGCCCATGCTCGCAGAACCAGCAGTGTCCGCAGGCGACGTTGAACGGGATGATCACCCGGTCGCCTCTCTTCACCCTGGTCACCTCAGGACCGGCCTCCTCGACAACGCCAACGGGCTCGTGCCCAATAATGTAGTCGGTCGGAAAGTTGGGCACCAGGCCGTGGATCAGGTGCAGGTCCGAGCCGCAGATGGCCGAGCTGGTGATCCGCACGATGATGTCATCCGGCTTTTCGATTTTGGGATCCTGCACCTCTTTGACCTGGACGTTCTTGATCCCCTGGTAGGTAACGGCTTTCATGTGCAGGCCCCCCTCCTATTTGTTTGGCGTCGCGAACAGGCCCAGCCGCGACGTCTCCTCGGGGTAAAGCTGCAGGTTGGCGATTTTCACGGTGGTGTCGGCCGATACCATATCGAGCCGGAACTGCTCGTTCAACTGATAGGGGTAGAACCAGCCCTTGGCGATCATCAGCTGGGCGATCTCCTCATGCAAGGCGAGGGCCTCAAACAGCTGCCGACGCAGAATCTCCCTGAGGGTCGGCGATGCCGTTTCGGCCAGGGCGAAGGCGCAGTTGCGCACGCCATTCTTGGCGGCCAGCAGAAAGTCCAGGGCAAAGAAGGCGTCCGCCAACTGGGGCATGCCCTCGGCATTGATGGGGTCCAGAAAATCATGGTTCACGAGTTCATCGCCTCCGCTCTAGTGGATCGGCGCTTGCTGGTAGAGGCTCGCCAGCTCCTGGAGCGCTCGGATCGACTGCTCGACGTCCTTCTGCATCAACGCCTTCAGATCCTGATCGAAGACCAGGCCCTGCATCAGCTTCGACTTGGCCAGGCAGATCGTCTTGAAGTTGAGCATCTCGTGTAGTTCCATCGACTCGTGGGGCGCCAGCACCTTCTCTTCCATGACCGCACCTCCGCTAGATTACTGTCTCACCGCCGACGCTACCTATGCAGCGAAAGGGAAACGGTGGGTGGCGGGCGAAGCAGAAGGGGTCTGAATCGCACCAAGGGAGGCTCAATCATGCGAAACCTGCAAGCCGTCTTCCTCGACCGCGACGGCACCATGGGCGGCACCGGGCACTTCATTCATCCACGGGAGTTCGAGCTATACCCCTGGACGACCGATGCGCTTGCGCTGCTCAAGAAGGCCGGTCTCAAGCTGTTCGCGTTTACGAACCAGCACAACATCGCCCATGGTCGGGCCACCGAAGCGGAGTTCCATGCGGAGTTTGCCGCCTATGGCCTCGACGGCTCTTACGTCTGTCCACACGCACACGATGCAGGGTGCGACTGCCGCAAGCCGGCCCCGGGCCTGCTGCTGCGGGCTGCGGCGGAACACGGCCTCGATCTGAGCCGCTGCGTCGTGATTGGCGATGTGGGCACCGACATGCTGGCCGCCGCCAGTGTAGGGGCGCGGAAGATCCTGGTGCGCACCGGCTGGGGCGAAGGCTCCCTGGGCGAGTACCGGGGCGGTTGGGCCCACGTGGAACCCGATTACATAGCGACGGATTTGCTGGACGCCGCCCGCTGGCTGGTGGGCGAAGGCCGAAAGGTGGAGGCTGCGGATGACTGAGAAGGCGGCTGTTCTGACGGACATTCACGGCAACGCCCCCGCATTGCGGGCGGTCCTGGCGGATATGGCGCGCCGGGGTGACATCGACCGGGTTCTATGCCTTGGCGACGCCATCGCCATCGGCCCGGACACCAACGAGGTGTTGGACCTGCTCGGCGCACTGCACAACCTCACCATGGTGACGGGCAACCACGAGTGGTCCGTGCTCCAACTGCTGGCGGGCAGAACGCTGCCCCCCGGCATGATTGAACCGGACCATGAGGAGTGGATCACCGATCGGCTGGACCCGCAGTACGTACCCTTCTTGGCGGCCCTCCCCATGTCGGCCAGGGTCGCCGTGGGGGGCCGGACTGTGCTGCTGCAGCACTATCACCTGGACCCGATCAAGGTGTTCGCGTCCGTCGACCGGCAGCCCAGCCTGGAAAGGCTTGAGTCGCTCTATGCCGATGCGGGTGCCGACGTGATCTGTTTCGGCCATCACCATATCGTCCACCTATTCCGCTCCGAGCAGCGCCTTTACCTGAACCCGGGCGCACTGGGATGCGCCGGCCGACCGGTCGCCCGCTACGGCGTCCTCACGCTGGATCGGTCGGCAATGAACGTCGAACTGCGGGAGGTGCCCTACGACAATCGGGCCTTCCTCGCCTCGTATGCGCAGCTTGGGGTGCCGATGGGCGACTTCATCCTGCAGGCGTTCCACGGCAACCAGCACAAGACGGGGGCATGAGCAAAGGCGTCGCTCGATGCTGCCGTGAGGGCGGCGGGGGCTGCGATCCCGCAGCACCCGCAGCACCCGTTGCGTACACCACGCACGCCTGCACACGCCGCACACGTCGTACCCGCCGCACAAGTTGCGCACACGCACCCGCCGCTCGCGCAGTGCACGCCGCACCCGTTGCGCACGCGTACCCGCCGCGCACACCGCGCCCTGGCATACCCTGCCGGGTAGGGAGTCAGATGCTTTGGCCATAAAGCTGATGTCAGGCAGGGTCGATCGTCAGGTTTTCACAGGCGCTCAAGCCAGCGGGCGCGAGAAAAACATACGATTCGGCTGCCAGATTGGGTCAGCTGGCCCCTTTTGGTGCCCTGGAGAGGCCTGTTGGGGGTGGACAGGAGGCCCAGCACTACCCACCCCGGTATTAAAATACCCCTGGCGGTATGCGAATCGTCAACTTTTCCCAGGTGGAAGGGCCAAACGCGGCGGTGCCCCATGGGAGATTCTGACGAAGCCATTGCGCATATACTGTCGAGTTGCCCCCTGGCCTACGCGGAGGGATCGGCAGACAAGATAGCCCCCGCCGAGTTGGCGACGCGGGTCCCGGATTAAGTTGTCAGCCCCGGGCCGGCGCCTGCGGCCCTCAGCACCAGCACGCTGCCGCCACGGGTCCGAAGGCGGAGGCCCCCCGCTTTGCGGCCACAGGGGCGTCCATTCACCCCATGAAAGGTGAAAGGCGAGCGGAGTTACCCGCTCGCCTTTGCGTTTGCTCTGTGCATCCTCCGCCTTGTAGGGGATTACGGCAATTTGTGATACGCGGTCAGAACGCTAAGCGCCGCTACCGTCACGTGGCCGCGCCATTCCATTTCGTTGGCGGGGCTGAGGGTGGGCCAGTTGAGCGGCCAGCCGCCATCTGCCTGCTGCCGGGCCAGCAGCGCATCCAGGTGAAGGGCCATCATCTCGTCGGTGAATAGCCTGCGGCAGAGGCCTTTCGGCGAAGGCGCCCAGTCGAGGGGACCCTTCATATACCCGGTGGCGCATGGATCAAACTCGATCACCTTTGCGGCCAGCATCTGGTCGGCAATGGCTTCGAGCGCTTTTACTGCCCGATCATGTTCCGGCGTGTTCTCGAGGAACCGGATGATGGACAGGAAGTCGTGCGGAGCCGTGAACGTGGTTCCCTCGATCTGCTCCCAGCAGTACTGGGCCGCCCGGTCCAACCAGCGGTGTGAACAGCCCAGTTGGTAGAGCAACCCGGCCAGGTCCGCAGTGGGGTTGATACCGGCTGGTGGATTCGCCGCCGCATTCCACCACGGCGCCCGGGGGTAACGCATCACCGAAGGCAGGATGCACGGTACACCGCCCTCCGGTGTTGAAACGGTCAGCAGATAGTCACAAAGCCGGCGTGTCGTCACTTCGTCGCCACCGGCGCATACCAGCGCCTCCAAAGCAAGCACGGACGCCACCGGTTGGCTGTCCGGGCAGCGAATATCCGGTTCGAGGGCGTTGCCAAACCCGCCGTCCGGATTCTGGTATGCGCGCACCGCGTCGATAATCGCCTCCCGCGGAGCACCGGCAAAGAAGAACGCGAATACCCTGCGATCCAGCAGGCGGGCGTTTTGCCATATGAACTCACCCGCACGCTGCATGACTTCATGGGAGGGTTCCATTTCGAGGAACATCACCTTTCACGTGGATTGGCAACAACAGATCCTTCCCTTTAGCTCCGACCGCTCGGCTTCACCGCAACCGTCAGCCCCCAGCCGAAGGGTGGCTCATCGTGGGTGACCTCCGCCAGAATGGTGTTGGCGCCCGCCCGCAACGAAACGGGCACGGTAGCATAGTCGAGCCGGATGCGGCCGTCGGTGGCGGGCGGCTCCCAGTGCCACTCGCCCTGGTAGACTTGCTCGCCGTTCACCTGCAACCGCACCTGATCGCTGAACCCGAGGGATAGCTGGGCGGTGCAGGCGGCGTCCGATTGTACAGTGGTGCGTGCATAAGCGACACCCGGCTCGAAGTGGCGGTTCAGGTTGAGCACGCCGTTCTCTTCGACTGGGGCATCGCGCCACGGGCCGTTCGGGGTGGGTGCGACCTGCCAGCGCATGGCCAACCCTGCCGGCCGAACCGGTGCAGGCGACGCGGCAGAGGTCGGCGGCTCCACCAGCGGCACCAGACGCAGGTTGCGCACGTAAGCCTGTCCACCGAAGTTCCAGAGGCCCACCTTCCCGGTCGCCCCCAGCATCAGCGGGACCACCAGTTGGGGCTCGGCGGCGTCGCCAGCCGTAATGGCCACCTGCCCACCCGCGACCTGCAGCGCAAGGTGCACCCATTCGCCGGCGGGCACGCTGACGTGCGGCGAGATGTAACGCTCGCCGTTGTAGATTTGCCAGGTGTTGGAGCCGTTCATGACCGGGTCGTACTGGACCCAGCCGGGCTGTCCTTCGCCGTGGTAGATGTAGACCAGCTCGTGGTTGGCCCGGTTCTGTGCACCGAAAACCAGGCCTATGTATCCGTCGGCCGCCAACGCCAGGTCGGCCTCCAGGGTGAAGGCCCTGTACCACGGCTCCCGCTTGAGGAGCAGCAGCTGGTTGGCAAAGCCCAGGCAGTGCTCGCCCTGCCAGTCGACGGCCAGTGCGGCGGGGTCGGCCACATCCCAGTCGGCCGGAGTGGGCTGCAGGCTGAAGAATTGGATCGCCCCTTCTACCGTCCGAGGCGTGAAGTCCAACTGCTCCAGCGGAATACCCGAGGCGAGGCCGTGTTCAACCGCCGGCTGCCATGTAGACGGGTCGGTTCTGACCAGGAAGACGGCATCGTGGTAAACCACCACCAGTTCATGGCCGCGGAAGAAGTGCGCGTACCACTTGTCGTCCCGGTGCATGGCGGCCTGCATGCGCGCAATCAGATCCGCCAGATCTGCTTCGGCAACCTCCACCAGCAGGAAGTTCCACCCGCCGGGCCGCCGGACTACCACACTGAAATGCTGCAGCACCGTTGGATCCTGAAACGACTGTTCAATGACGATTCCCAGGTAATTCGCCACGGACGGGCCCCCTCATGATCGATTTCGGCTCCATTATACCCGAACATTCGTTCTGTGTCTATCACAGATTACGGGCTGCTTGCAGGGATTTCGCCACATTTGCAGTATTCATCTCAGACCATTTACATAGGGAAGTGGCACCTTGACGCAAACAATACTCCGGCAAGGCAAGCGGCTCTGCCTGCGGGACTGGCAGTTGGCCGATCTGGTCGAATACGAGCGGTGGCAGCAGCCCGGACACAAGTGGCAGGAGACCGACGGGCCGTATTATGGGCCGCTCACGCCCTCCGAGCTACGGGACCGGCTCCGGCGTTGGCGGGACCAGATTGAAGCCAACGACTGGCCGCCCGTCCGGTCAACCGCGGTCATCAGCGAGACGCCCACCTCGCCGGCCATCGGCATGGTAGGGCGTTACTGGGAGTGCGAACCGTGCAATTCCGCCTACATCGGCCTCTCGATCTGGGATGAGTCCAAGTGGGGCCGGGGCCTGGGCACCGCGGCGCTGGGCCTCTGGGTCGACTATCTGTTTGAAACGCTGGGTGCGGTGCGCCTTGGGCTGCAGACCTGGTCCGGGCACGCCGCCATGATGCGCGCCGCCGAGAAGTTGGGCTTCAAGGTCGAAGGTCGCCTCCGCCAGGCCCGGATTGTGAACGGCGAGTACTACGACTCGATCATCATGGGGCTGCTGAAGTCGGAATGGAAAGGGCTCAACCAGGGGGTGGGCTTCAACCACGCCCTCCTGCCGCTGGCCGCCCAGAACATCGCCAGCCGGCTGGGTGAGCCCCCGGCGCGCACCGTTCACCTCCTCTATTCGCCGGCGAAAGAGGCGGTGGCCGAGGCGGTCGCCCTGGAGTTACGGCGACTGGGCAATGCGGTGCAGGGCGAGTGCTTCGCCCCCGATGAGCCGGAGCGGCTCCGCCAGGCGCTGGTGGCGTATGATGCGGCCTGCGGCTATGTGATCCTGGTGGCCACGCCGTTGGCACCGGTCCTCTTCGAGGTGGTGGGGCGCCCGGATCAGGGCATCCGCGTGCCGGCGGATTACCTGTTCTGTGACTGGTTCATGCACACGCCCGGGCTGATCCGGAGCTACGGCGTGGATCAGGTGGAGCAGGAGCAGTTCCGCGGCAGGCTGCTGGCCGCACTGGATGGCAGCCATGTGATTCGGGTGACCACCGAGGCCGGCACTGATCTGACACTGCACCCCCGGCACTGGCTGCACAACTGGGGCGAGGTCTACACCGGCCCGCTGGAGGATCTCACCGAAGGCACCCTGGTCATCGATGGGTCGCTTTACTACCAGCAGGTCGCGCACCCGGTCCGCCTGGAGATCCGGGCGGGGCGGGTGACCAATCTGCAGGAGCTTGATCTGAGCGACCCGCAGCAGAAGATGCTCTATGACGATCTGACCCGCGACGAGCACGCCCCTGACGTGGCCGAGTTGGGCATTGGCGTGAACCTGGGCGCCCGCCCCTACGCCCCCTTGATGGAGGCCGAAGAGGCCCGCGGCACCTGCCACATCGGCTTCGGCCGCAACATGCAGTTTGGCGGCTGTCATGACGGCGTCTGGCACGGCGACGTAGGGGTGCTGGCGCCTACCATTACGGTGGACGGCCGGGTGATCTGCCGGCAGGGCGTCTACTTGCTGGACTGAGGGAGGCGCCATCCGGTGCGGTACAGACGCTGTGGTTCCCTGATGCTGTTGCTCGCACTGCTTGCCGGCTGCAGCCATGCGGCTCCTCAGACTGCACCAGCCGCCACCCAGGCGGCACCGACGGTGGTTGAGGTTCCCCCGCCAACGCCGCCTGTACGGCCGGATGCCCGCTTGCTGGTGTCGGACCCGATCGGTCATCTGATTGCAGATGTGGACCAGCGGCTGCGGATCCTGGACTACGAAGGGCATATCATCAGCGAGCCGATACTGTCCGGCGGTCCCGTGCAGTGGGTAGGATGGGCGCCCCGCGGCGACCAACTGCTCGCCATTACCGGCAAGCAGACGGCGGAGTGCTGTGATCTGTTCCAGGACGCCCACTACTGGCTGGTGCCCATGACGCCGGATGCCCCCCGGGAACTGACCGGGCTGCCGCAGGAGGTCGAGTTTACCTGGGCGTCTGACGAGCAAAGCCTTTATGTGCTGGATAATTGGCGGCGCAACGCGCCGATCGATGCGCTGGGCGAGCGCCTTCAGCGGTACGACCTTAAGGCTGGTACGTTAACGTTGCTAATCGACCGGACATCCCGGCTCACCAACGTCGCTGAGTTGCCGGGGGGTGACCTGCTGGTAAGGCAGTATGGCGGCGGTGGCCACGGGTTCTACTATCGTCTCCCGGCCGGGGGCGGCCCGCTGGTAACTGCAGCCCCGTTTCATATGAACCTGTCGCCCGATGGGCGGTGGGCGGTGGAGACCAACCCGGCGAGTCTCACCGAGTTGGCCGTGGCCGACGTGGCTACCGGCGTGGTGACCCGCTTCGAGCCCGATCCGAAATGGCCCCGCCCGACCGGCGATCACGCCCTACTCCGACTGAGCGACCCAGTCTGGGCGCCGGACAGTCGGTGGCTCATGTATGTCGTGCGCACCGATGGCTTCGACCCGGCTGAGTTGCGCTTTTTTGACCGGACCAAGGCGGAGCCCGACCGGGTTATCCCGTCTGCATACGGCGCATGGCTGACCGGCGAAGCCCCGCAAGCACTCGTGCTGCGCCTGACCGACGGACAGGTCGAACCCTGGCGCTACGACGTGTCGCAGGGCAAGCTGTCCGGGCCCCTTGGCCCGAAGGTCCCGGCTGGCGGCGGTAATGTGGGCAGTTGCCTGCCGTTGAGCGATATTCGGGTGTCAGCTACAACAGCCGCCTACATGACCTGCCATCAGGATGATCATACGCTTGTCTATCTCGACCTGACCGGACAGACCCCGGGGCGACTCATCCCGATAGACCGTCCTGCCTGGCTGCTCGCCCTCTCCGCCGATGGCAACACAGCCGCCCTGGAGGCGGAGACAGAAGGCGGTCGACGGGAACTGCGGTTAGAACGGCTACACGAATAGAAATCAGGCGTGCCTGCTGGCACGCCTGATTGCATTACCGTCCCCGCCGCAGATTGGTCATCAGCAGGTGCTCCCACTTCTCCGGCGCAAAACCGGAGACTACATGGCCATCCACATTAATCGACGGGTAATCGCCCCGTCCCGTGTAGTGTTCAAGCTCGCCTCTGGCGCCGGTGCTCTCCACCACGTTCTTCTCTTCATATTGGATGCCCCGTTCCTCGAGGAACCGCCGGGCCAGCGCCAGCTCTTCGTTCGTGGGCCCGGAGTAAAGGGTCACATGGAGATCTCCCATCCGCGCTCATCCCTCCCGGGCGTAGTCTACCCGGAAGCCAAGGCCGGAAAACTGCTCCCGCTCTACCGATTGCCGGTGCGATATACAAGATGGGCATCTCCGCCATGCCATGCATTCATTTAACGCATGAACACATCCGCAGTAGACTGGAGACAGAGGAGGGATCCGCCATGGCCAACAGCATCACCTTGCGCTGCATCCTCTGTGGTCGCCTGGATACCGTATATCCCGGCGAGGCGGCCTACGACCGGAGCCAGTCCAGTCCTACATACAAGCACATCTGTCGGGTCTGCGGCGGCAGCGCCGGCCGGGAAGCCCAGCAGGTCACCGGCCTCAACCCGGAGATGGTCGACGCCATGGACAAGTTTGTCCGGATGCCGCCCCGCCGCTGAGTGGGCGCCGCCTCACAGGGGAGACTATCGCCAGATGCTGACACGAAGGAGGCCCCCCCTGTGACCCAAGGAAACGACGGCAAGGAGCCGGCGGCTCAGCCGCAGGCCTCGGCCCGATCAGAGTATGAACTGGTATCGGAGATGGACGGCCGTGCGGCCACCGGCGCCAACACGGCTTACGGCAACGTCGCCGGCAATACCGGGTTCCGCAACGATCAGCCCAGCCTCCCCCGGCGGGAGAAGGATCGCCCATAGGTTGCTTCACCCCCGCCGTCTCGGGTCCCGGCACTGCCGGGGCCCTTCTCTTTTCATCCCCCTGGAAGGTGCATTGGGTGTACAATCCAGGGTGAAGCAATCTTCCATAAGGGAGTGGGTTGCCACATGCCCAAGATTACGTTGATCGGCGCCGGTAGCACCGTCTTCGCCAAAGTTCTGCTCGGTGATCTGCTCAGCTATCCCGAACTGGCCGAGTCGACCATCTCGCTGCTGGACATCGACCCCGTCCGGCTCGAAACCTCGGCCACGGTGGCCCGCAAGGTGGCCAAGGCCGTAGGGGCGCACCCCACGCTGCAGGTGACCACCAACCAGCGGGAGGCCTTGGACGGCGCCGACTATGCGATTTCGATGTTCCAGGTGGGCGGCTACAAGCCGTGCACCGTGACCGACTTCGAGGTGCCGAAGCAGTACGGCCTGCAGCAGACCATCGCCGACACCCTGGGGATCGGCGGCATCATGCGGGGTCTGCGCACCATTCCGGTGCTGCTGGAGATGGCCCGGGACATGGCCGAGCTCTGCCCGGCCGTCACCTTCCTGAACTACGTGAACCCGATGGCCATGAACTGTCGTGCCCTCTCCCGGGCCACCAAAATCAAAACGGTCGGCCTCTGCCATAGCGTGCAGGGCACGGCCTGGCAGTTGTCACGGAACATCGGCGTGCCGATCGAAGAGATCAACTACATCTGCGCCGGCATCAACCACATGGCCTTCTACTTGAAATTCGAGCGGAACGGCCAGGACCTCTATCCCCTCATCCGCAAGGTGCTGGATGAAGGCCGGGTGCCGGACGACAACCGGGTGCGCTATGAGCTGTTCAAGCGGCTGGGCTACTTCGTCACCGAGTCCAGCGAGCACTTCGCCGAGTACACGCCCTGGTTCATCAAGCGGGATCGCCCCGACCTGATCGAGCGGTTCAACATCCCCCTGGACGAGTACATTCGCCGCTGCGAGAACCAGATCGCCGGCTGGGAGGAGATGCGCCGCCACCTGGAGGGCGATGGCGAACTGACCCATGAGCGCTCCAAGGAGTACGGTTCCACCATCATCCACGCTCTGGAGACCGGTGAGCCCCATGTGATCTACGGCAACGTGCCGAACCGCGGATTGATCGATAACCTGCCGGCCGAGGCCTGCGTGGAAGTCCCCTGCCTGGTGGACAAGAACGGCATCCAGCCGACCCACATCGGCGCGCTGCCGCCGCAGCTGGCCGCGCTGATGCAGACCAACATCAACGTGCAGGAACTGACGGTGGAGGCAGCCCTCACCGGCAAGCGGGAGCATATCTATCACGCCGCCATGCTGGACCCGCATACCGCCGCCGAGTTGGACCTGGACCAGATCTGGCGCCTGGTCGACGACCTGATCGCCGCCCACGGCGACTGGCTGCCGGCATATCAGTAGCAGGTAGAAACTAACCAATAGCGAAATAGTCCAATGTGGCAGACCAATGCCTCACCAATCGGGAGGTGGCTTCTACGGAGGACGATCGCATCTTCTTGGCATATGCTCGGCGACAACTGCAGCGGCGGTTGAGCTATTGGGCCTGTGCGGCATTGCTGGTAATAGCGGCGATCATTGCGGCAGCGGGACATGACGTAATCGCGTCGGGTGTG
>JBLNEM010000198.1:0-7694 GCA_050262655.1 Mycobacterium leprae
AGGGTCGCCGGCGAGAACGGGATCTGGGCCGCCACCTCCCGCTGGTGGGCGGTGGGTTCGGCAATGCCGCTGTAGAAGCCGGGCACCAGCACCATCCCGTCGGGGCTCTTCAGGGTGGAGAGCGCCCAAACCAGGCGCCAGGCCGGGTTGTCCACCACAGCCGCCAACGAGGAGTGCATGTCTACCTTGGCGTGCCGGACCCAGGCCTGCATGTAGGCCATGCCCTTGATGCCGCCGTACAACTGCGGCCGCCCTTCCTGATCGGCGTCGCCGAACTCCCAGATGCAGGCGTCGGCCTTGAACAGGTGAGCGTAACGCTCCAGAGCCGGGTAGAGCGCCGGGCTGCCGATCTCCTCTTCGCCCTCAATCATGAACTTCACGGTGCAGGGCAGCTTCCCGCCGTTCACTGCACGGACGGCCCGAAGGGCGGCAAGTCGGGCCGCAATCTCGCCCTTGTTGTCGGAGACGCCCCGGCCGAAGATCTTGCCTTCCTTCACCTCGCCGCCGAAAGCTGGCGAAGTCCATTCGTCCAGCGGTTCGGGCGGCTGCACATCATAATGATCGTAGAAGAGGAGAGTACGCCCAGACTCGCCGGCAAATTCGGCATAGATCACCGGATTCCCGGGCACGCCCTCCGTAAGAACCTGAACCCGTCCACCCGACGCTTCGACCAGTTCGGTCACCAACTTGACCGTTTCACTGATGCCAAGCCCCTGGGCGGCCACGCTTGGCTGCTTGATCATCGCCTGCAGTTCAGCGAGAGCACGGGAAAACTCCGCCTGACAAGCCTGACGCAATTCCATCTTCTACGCCTCCACACGTGACTATTTCAGTCAACTAGAGACCACTAAAATAGTTCGTTCCATCGCTGGAGTTTCCTGCCGGTTGGCACGACACTGATCCTTAAAAGAACCAATTCCTGTCCCATTATAACCCCAAATGCCTAAAGGGCCCTGCCGCCGGCACGACCCGCCTACCCGCCCTATTAAAATACCCGTTTAGCGACCCAGAACCTCGCCCATGCGCAGGCCGCTCTCCCGCATGGCCGCCAGCGCCCGGTGGGCCAACTCGCCCGGTCCATAGGACTGCCGGTTACCCAGCACCTCCAGCAGCATCGGCAGGTTGACGCCGGTCACCACTTCCACGTGCCGGTCCAGCAGATGGGCCGCCACGTTACAGGGGCTGCCGCCGAACAGATCGGTCATGATCAGCACCCCGTCTCCCTGGTCAACCATCACTACCGCCTCATCCAGCGCTCGGCGGTAATCATCCAGCGTCGCCTCTATGGTCAGGGGCACGGCCACCAGCCTCTCCTGCTGGCCCATGATCATCTCTGCCGCCGCCTTCAACCCATCGGCCAGGAGGCCGTGCGAGGCAATGACCAGTCCTACCACAATGTCGCCCCCATTCCGGCTTCGGTCGGACAGTCAATTTGACTCCTTCATTCTACATTGATATTTATATACCTTCCGTCACCCGGTCAGATCCCATCGGGTGGGCCGAAATGACCCGCCTGACAGATATTCCCCGGCGTTACGAGTGCAGCCGAACGTGTAGACCTTAGTGCATGAATGGTTCTAAGTATTACGGTCTAAAATGAAAGACCATTCTACCGATGGAAACTAACCTCGATACAAGATTATACTGTTGTTGGTTAGACATAGTTTAGATTTATTGCCGGTACTCCACTCCTCGGGTGGAGCGCCCTCGCGGCATAAGGGAGGGCTGCGGCATGCACAATCTTCGATGTCGGTGCGGCAAGATTGTCTGCCAGGTTCAGGAGCCGATGGATGCCTCCGTCGGCGAAGTGAGCACGGAGTTCCCACGGAGTGCGGCAGCCGTGATCATGTGCCGCCACTGCAAGACCTATGTAGTGTTGTGGGTCCCAGCGATTTCCGCCGTTCAATATGCGGAGAGTCCGACCGAACTGCAAGGCGGTCATTTTTCTACGGATAATATGTGAAAAATTTCACCCAGTCCAGAGGTCGCTTAGCCCTGAGACTCCAAGTCCTGAGGCATGCACGATACGTGTGCATGCCTTTTTGATTTGTTACGATTTCCTGTCCCGGCCCCAGCAGTGGCCCGAAACGCCCCCGGGAGGGATGCCAAATGTACAGCATCCGTTGTCGGTGCGGTAAGATCGTCTGCCAGGTCGCAAACGTACCGGAAATGCCCAAAGTGGAGGAGACTCCGCAAACCACGCAAGGTCCGGCTGCAGCGATCCTATGCCGCCATTGCAAGACTTACGTGATTCTGCGGTTCCCAGCGGTCTCAGCGGTCCAGTACACCCACAGTGTCGACCAGTTGGAAGCGACCCCGGTCGGCAGCCGATCCTGAACAACTGCATACAGTCTTGAACCCTGAGGTAAAGACTTCAAGTCAGCCCTGAGGCATTAAGTCCGGAGGCATGCACGTTTGTGCATGCCTTATTTTGTTGGCGATGCAGCGCGACGTCTTTATCTCGCCGCACTTCACCGTACCCGGCTCCAGCTCCGGTTCCAGGCTCCGGAACCGAGCCCGTATGCATCTACTCCCGTTCCCGAGCATTGGAGGTGCTGCCATGCGCGTTTCACGACGAACGTTTCTCAGAGGCGCTGTGACCATCGGCTCTGGACTGGCGCTGGAGCAGTTGACCGGTCTTGGTCGATGGCGGGCGGCCCAGGCTGCCAACGCACTCGCCTCGGGCGAGCCCCCGACCGCCGAGCATGACCTGGCGGAGGCGGCAGCCCATACGCCATCGGTGCTGTACGACATCACCAAGTGTGTCGGCTGCGGCGTGTGCCAGGTCGCCTGCCAGGTCAACAAGGGACTGCCTGAAGACATTGCCCTGATTCAGTACAAGAAGAGCGACCCGGCCACAGGTCCCAACGGTATGTGGGCGCTCCGCCGGCAATCATGCATGCACTGTGTCAAGCCGGGTTGCGCCTCGGTCTGCCCGGTGGCAGCCATGTACAAGACCAAGGAGGGACCGGTCATCTACCGGGACGAGCGCTGCCTGGGCTGCCGCTACTGCATGTCGGCCTGCCCGTTCAACATCCCGCAGTATGACTGGGACCGGGGACTGCTGGACAAGGCCCTGATCCGCAAGTGCGACTTCTGCTTCCAGCGCCAGGCCGAAGGAAAGCGCCCCGCCTGTGTCGATGCCTGTCCGGCCAAAGCCGTCACCTTCGGCAAGCGCAGCGAAATGCTGGCCGAGGCCAAGAAGCGGATCGCCGACAACCCGGATAAGTACGTCAACCACATTTACGGCGAGCACGAGGCGGGTGGCACCTCCTGGCTGCTGCTATCGGGGGTCCCGTTTGATCAGTTGGGACTGCCGAAGCCACCGGACAAGCCAATGCCCGAGTACAGCGAAACGGTCATGAAGGGCACGATTCCCTTCGCCCTGTCCTGGGCAGCCGTCCTGACCGGCATCACGGGACTGGTGCGCCTGAGGGAACGCAACGCAGACGACCAGACCGCTGCGAAAGCGCCTGAACGGGGAAAGGAGGATGGCCAATGATCGGGGAGCCAACCACCGTTGCCCAGCCCGCCGTCGTGACTCAATCGGCGGTTGTTGCCGAGCCGGTGACCCAAGTCAAACCGGCGCAGCAGAAGCACGGTAGTCACGAACTGGTCTACGAAACGCTGCATCTGCCCTGGACCTGGACCCCGGCCCGCATCGTCCTCTCGCTGCTGGTGGTCGCCGGGTTGGTGGCCTCTGCCTGGCGGTACTTTTTCGGCATGGGATCCATGAGCAACATGAGCAACGAAGTGCCGTGGGGCATCTGGATTTCGGTGGACCTGCTCTGTGGCGTCGCCACCGCAGCCGGTGCCTTTACCGTAGCCGCCACGGTCTACATGTTCCGGCTGGAAGATTTCCGGCCGCTGGTGAAGCCGGCGGTACTGACGGGATTCCTGGGCTACGCGGCGGTCGTCTTCGCCCTGCTGGTCGACCTCGCCCGCCCTGAACGCATCTGGCACATGGTGATCTATTGGAATCCGGAGTCCCCGCTCTTCGAGGTCGGCCTCTGTGTCATGACCTACCTTGGCGTGCTGGCACTGGAGTTCATCCCAACCCTTTTCGAAGGGCTGAAATGGGACAAGGCAGTCCACATCATGCACAAGATCACGATCTTCCTGGTGATCTTCGGCACACTGCTCTCCACCCTGCACCAGTCCTCTCTGGGCAGTCTGTTGCTGCCGATCGGCAAGATCCATCCACTCTGGTGGACTCCCATCCAGCCCGTCTTGTTCTTCCTCTCCGCTGCGGCCGTGGGGCTGGCCATGACCGTGTTGGAGTCCTCCATCTCCTCCCACTCGTACGGTCGCGGACTGGAACTGAACATCCTGAGCCGCCTGGTGCGCGGGATCCCCTGGATCCTCGGCATCTACCTGGCGTTAAGGATTGGGGATCTGGTCATCTCCGGCGACTGGCATTACCTGTTCACCCGGGGACTCGCCCCCACCCTTTACTGGATTGAACTGCTGGTTGGATTCGTAACACCCGTGGTGATCTTCAGCATCAGGAAGCTGCGCACCAATGCCCGCTGGCTGCAGTTCGGCTCCGGCCTCTATGTCGCCGGTCTCTGCTTCAACCGCCTGAACATCGGTCTGATCAACTGGACCCGGCCTGAAGGAGTCCACTACCTCCCGGCCCTGGGGGAACTCGCCGTCACCCTCGGCGTGCTCTCCGCCGCCATTCTGGTCTACGACTGGGTAGCCCGCAGACTGCCGCTCTTCATGCCCGAGCATGGGAAGCACTAGCCGGCGCCCTTCGACATCACGGAAAGGAGGGGGTTCGCCCGTGCAACGAGAGATCAGGAACTTTCTGATCGGGCTGGGCGTCGTCATCGGGATCCTGGTAGTCGTAGGCGGTTACACCTACTTGACCGGCTACGGCCCTGAGGTTCTGGCCAGCGGGCCCAACCTGGCGGACCAATGCGGCACCTGCCACTCCATGGACAAGGAAGTCGCATCCTGGCAAGATTCGTCCCACAAGAACGTCCCCTGCATGGCCTGTCACGTGGAGGGCGACCCGGCCCAGGTCCGGGAGCAACTGGCCGCCCACAAGACGGACATGGCTGCGGCCTCTACCACGGCTCCGGCGAAACCGCTGGAGATGAAGGTGGAGAACCAGCGCTGCCTGGATTGCCACCAGCCGCAAATGGATTCCCTGCTAAAGGATATCAGCCCGAAGCCGCTGACGGCGACCGCCAACCCCAACCAGGGGAAGGCGCTGCCGGTGAACGCAGCACACAGCGCCCACCTGAATGATGCCAAGATTACCTGCGTGGACTGCCACGCCAGCAGCGCCCATGGCGCCAAAGCGGGCACCCAGGCGGCCATGGACGAGGCGCATGACCTCTGCCAGAGCTGCCATACGCAGAAGCAAGTGACGCTGAAGGTGACCGGCGACGTAAGCTGCGCCGCCTGCCATGCCAACCCGGTCAGCGTTGCGCCGACCGACCATCAGAATACAACCCAGTGGCGTCAGGCGCACGGCAAGGCCAGCCAGACACAGAACTGCGGCCAGTGCCACCTGTCAACCAGCGCCGGACCGAAGAGCACGCTCTCCCAGTCGAGCTCATTTGCCGGCGACGGCAAGGACGCCTGCCAGGCTTGCCACGGCACCACGATGCCGCACCCGCAGAACTGGCTGGCGAGCCACAACGCCGCCTACCAGGCCAACCCGGCAGTCTGCGTCAACTGCCACTCCGGGAGCACGCCGGGTGATAAGCCGGCGGCCACGGTTAGCCCCACGGTGCTGCCCAACACGGGCATCTGCCTGGACTGCCACAAGGTGGAGATGCCGCACGGCGCAGATTACCTGGCCATCCATGGCGAAAAGGCCATGGCCAACCCGGACGGCACGTGCACGACCTGTCATTCAGGCATGAACCCGGTCACCACCACCACGGAGTACGCCTCGAATGACTACTGCAGCAACTGCCATGCCGGCGAGACGATGCCCCACCGGCCCACCTTCCTCTCCACCCACGGCCAACAGGCGCTGAGCAATCCAGCCACCTGCGAGGCCTGCCATTCCAGCAAGAACCCGGCCCAGCCAACAGCCGACCATGCCTCCGGCAGCTTCTGTGCCGCCTGCCACGGCACGTACAACCATCCGGCGGGCTGGGTGGCCGGCCACGGCACAAAGGTGACCGATGCCTGCTACACCTGCCACACCAAGACAGGCGTACCGGGCGATCAGAAGGCCTGCAGTTCCTGCCACAAGGCCGACGGCACCTGGCATCCCGACCTCTGGTATGTGACCCATGCCCGGGAGATCGACAACCAGGGCGGCAAGGCGGCGTGCCTGCGCTGCCATAACGAGGTCAAGCCTTCGTGCTCCCAGTGCCACAAGGAGCAGTGATCCCATGAGCCTCTAGCGTGATCCAGGTCTGGCCTCCGGAAAATATCCGTCTGGCCATCGGGGCAAAGCAGAAGGAGGTAATCTCATGCGTAGATTCTTCGGGGCTTTCGTAGCCGTCATGGTTCTGGCGATCGCCCTCTTCCCGACCCCTGCAAGGGGCAGCGAATACACTGCCCCCGACCGGCCGGCCCTTACCGCTGCCGCCCAAACCGGCGGTGTGCTGCTCCAGTGGAGTGCGCCTGCGCTCGATTCCGGCGTCGTCGGTTACGTAGTGCGCCGTGGTTCCGCCCCCGGCAAGGAAGACACGTGGCCCATCAACGACTTCCCTGCCCTTGGTACCGAGTACCGGGACGAATCCGTAACCCCTGGCCTCACCTACTACTATCAGGTGATCCCGCTGCTGGCCGACGGACGCAAGGGCAAGGCCTCCATGGAGGCCCACGCCACGGCGACAGCGGCCACTGACCCACAAGTCGTACAGCTTTATGCCTCAGCCGTCACAATCAAGGTGACCAGCCCGGATGGCACCACCACCTCCGCCCTGCCCCAGTACAAACCGGTGCTGAGCCAGGGGCGCGTGCTGCTGGCCATGGACGACCTCGTCCGGATTACGGGTGCGGTCCTCTCAATCGACGGCGAGACTGGCTGGGTTGTGCAACAACTGCCAGGCGGGCGAACCATGCAGATGGGCGTCGGCAACAACGGGCTGATTTTCCGGACGGCTACCCGCCGGGACATTGTCACCCCTCTGGAGATGGACGGCAAGATCTACCTGCCGGTCCGCTGGGTGGTCGAGGCAATGGGCGGACAGGTCAGCTTCGACACGCTGGGCCTGTCGGTCACGATCAAGCAGCCGTAACGTGGTTGAATGAAGAGAGGCCCGGGGCGCACTAGCGCTCCGGGCCTCCCGTTTTCTGCGGTTACTTCACGCGGTCGCCGACATACCAGGTCATATCGTTGTAAACCCAAATGTCACCCTCGCCGCTCCCGTTGTAGAGGCTGACGTTCCAGGTACGCCCCTCCTGGGCGCTGGAGATGACGATATGTCCACTGTTGTTGACCCAGGTGCCCGTGTATTCACGGTTGTCCCAGGCGCTGTCCCAGACGTACGTGCCGTCGGCGTTGATCAGGATCAGGCTGTCCGTGATGGTGCCCTGGCCGATGTGGACGTTGTTGTTGATGTCGGTGTAGGCGACGCTGGGAATCCGCAGCCGGAAGAGACCGAAGTACTCGGAGCCTACCGAGGGAGCCGGCGGCGTAACCGGGTCAGGGTTCGGGGTCGGGGTCGGGGCCGGGGTCGGGGTCGGGGCCGGGGTCGGGGTCGGGGTCGGAGTCGGGG
>JBLNEM010000199.1:0-3302 GCA_050262655.1 Mycobacterium leprae
GGCTCTTCGCCGGGCTCCCGATTGCCTCCCGGCAACTCGTACTCAATCTGACCCAGGGCCTTCCGATACTGCTCCACGATGACAACACGGCCCTGATACAGAGCCAGCACGCAAGCGGCGACTGTCTGCATGATTGTGAACCTCCCGTGTGCGATGAGGGAGCCTCCATCCCGGTTAAGGGGAATAAGCCTGATCCACTGGCCTCTAGAGTCTCCATAACGTTCGGCGCTTCAGCGGCGCCGAGAGAACATTTCAATTTCGCCACTCACCTAGCTTCCGCGTCCGTCGAAAGATGTGGAAAACCATCCAACCTGCACAGCCTACCTACCAATTGGGGTGGCCATGGCCGACTGACGGCTGGCTTTTCAGCGGTGCCGGGATGAACCCTTTGATTCTGGCACCGGCCCTGCTTCGGCGTCCGCTGCAAGCGCGTGTTAGGTGCCAGTCTCCTCGGCGGAGCCAGCGCGATCAACGAGCGAAGCTTCCTCGCGCATGCCCAAGCGTCGATCTCGACCCGATATTGGGGTGTAGCCAACGCTGACACGAACAGTAGCGTCATGCAGGGCTTGTGATCAGCCAACCAGGTGCCGATCACCTCACGCCGGCGTTGGATATCGATGTCCCCGACGAGGTAGATCGTGAGCTTCACCACGTCTTCCAAGCGCATTCCGGCGGCCTCGAGGTTGCTGCTTACATTCGCAATGGCGATGTTAATCTGTTCCACGGGATCCCTGATGCGCCTAGCGTTTGCGGCGTCAGCGGCGCCGCACTGGGCTTCGCCTTAAGCCCCAGTTATGAGTAGTAGCCCTTCTCGGCATCCACTGAACACCGCTACTAGTCGGGCTTAGCCACTCACCATCCGTTTGTCACCGATACGTCAGGCCTGTGGTGCACGAGAGGAGCGACGGTTGTGCCACCGCTATGGCCCCTCGATAATCAGGTCAACTTTGCCGGGATCCCATGAGCATTCAAGGGCCACAGAGATAAGTCCATCGATATACGGGCGCAGGACCCGATCGTCGACCAAGTCACCAACGAACTCAAGTTCCTCCGCAAGCGTTGCAGCTTGCTGGCTCGTGAGTTGTGTCGTGCCGTACGGCTCCAAGGCGGGAAGCAGGTGCAGATCATAGGCACGAGCCAGGCACTGAGCTCTAGCGAACAGGCTTAACGGGACATCCTGCCGCCTGCCGGACCATGAAACCGCAACTGGTTCTGACCCCCCGTATTGTGCACGTTGGAAGCGATCGGCGAACCGGCTGGTCGACCCTGTCGCTGCCTCTCGAAGCGCCGCAAGAGTCGTTAGGTGAGCGACGGAAAGTCTCTGGCATAGTAACCCGATCGCATATTGGCGTGCGGTTGTTAGCGATAGGTCCCGATTGGCCTCTAGGTCCGCCAACACCTCGTCCACCGCTTCCCAAAGCGCAGTACCCTCGTATCGCAAATACGGATGGGACATACGAAGCCCCCTCGTACAGCAAATCTGCTCCGACTAACTGTGCTTATCCCGGTCAGCCTATCGCCCATGCTGTCGACGTAACTCCCCGCTGAAGGGCAAAACCTCAGTGGCTACCAGGGTTTCGCTGCTGCGTGGATCTACGCGGGAGACATGCGCCGACCCGCATATAGCCGGCGCCGATCAACAGTCCACCAAATCGTACATCTTCAACTTTTTCCGCATGAATGAAGACAAGTCCTTCCGACTCCTGCACCGGGATCGAGCGTCACGGCGCCTCGAGCCTGATCAGCAACCCGCCATCCGCCTGCCGCACCGCCACGTAAGGCACCCCGGCCTGATATTCGCTCACCGGCGTGATGCCTCCGCCTGTCGCCGGAAACGGTTCGGCGTTGGCCAGCCGGTAGGACGTGCCGTCGGGGGTGAGGTAGCGCACCTCGCCGTTCACCCGGACCACCAGGCTGCCGTCGTAACTCATGGTCAGCCAGTCGGCCACATGGGCCCCGTCGGCTGCCCGCAGGATGGGGCTGCCGTAGGTCCACCCCTCCGGTGCAGCGGCATGAAGCAGGAGATCGGTCCCCATCCAGCCCAGGGGCTCAAGCGCCGGGCTCCGGACTTCCCCCCGTTGGAAGCCCGCCGCGCTCAAAACGCTGATCGCCGCACCCGCCTCTCCCGTGACCCTGTGCCCGATGATCAGGCGCTTGCCATCCGGTGACTGCAGCACCGTCATGCGCTGCGGTTTGCCCAGGTCCGCCGTCAGCTTCGGCCCATCAAGCCGCCACCAGGCCAGACGTTGGAAGGGCACGCCCGACCCGAGCTCGATACAGTCGGCGCACTCCCCTTCTTCCCCCTCCCGCCAAGTCACGCCCCGCCCGTCCCGGGTGATCTGCGGCAGTGCGAATCCCTGGGCAATCTTCTCTAGGGCCCCGCTGGGGCGGGCCAGGAACAGCTGCTGCTCCAGGTCGTCCAAGAGGCAGGAGCCGTCAGCCAATCGACCCAGAAGAGCGCCTCTAGCCATGACTTTCTCTCCGCCCAACGCCAGTGGGGCACTGCCAATGGCGGGCGAAGGCGCAGGCGTGCGGTAAACAGCGCCGATCTCCCGAGCCCCGGCGCCACCCTGCCGGACGGCCTGGACTTCGACCCACACCCAGTCAGCCCCGCTCTGACACAGGCTGACTGTGTGCCTAGACGGGACGGTAGCCAGCGTGCGAACCTCGCCGGTCTGCAGGGAGAGTTCGCCGATCGATGTGCCGTCCTTGTCCCAATGGAACAGAAGCGCCTCGTTGGGCCCGGACCACCCCAGGTGCATGCCGGTCCCTTCCGGTGGGACAGCGGTCAGTTCCAGCGTGTCCAGCCGGAGCCGGTAGCCGCCGACCAGAGCAGTCTGCCCACTGGGCGCCCAGCGGACGGACTCGACGTTGGGCAACCCCACCAACCGTAACGACGCGCCTTCCTTCACCACCTTGGGCGCCGGCGCAACCGGCGCAACCTGGACCGGTGGCGCTTGGGCCACCGGCGTTTCAGGCACTGCGGCTGTTGGAGCCGGCTCCGGTCGGGGCGGCGACTCCACCGAGCAACCGGCGACAACCACTGCAATCAGGAGCGCCAGGCAGATGCGACGCAAAGGGAACACCCCTTTCTCTGCCTGTTGGACGGTGGACAGCCCCGACCAGTTCCGGTTTATGCGCCCCCCGCCCGGGACACCCTGCAGAGAGAGGTGATCCTCATGCCCGAATGGCTCCCCCTCCCTGAATTACCGCCGCCCCCGGGGCTCGAGGTGCTGCCCGACTGCCCCTTGGCCCGCCAGGGCTCACGGCCGATCTGGGCCGAGGGGAATGCCGGGGGCACG
>JBLNEM010000200.1:0-15444 GCA_050262655.1 Mycobacterium leprae
ACGGGGGCGTCGGCGCCGTAGCGGATCACCTGGCTGCCGTCAGGCGAGGCGATCAGTCCATCCAGATGCATGGATTCATTTTCGAAGTAGGCCAGGGCGCCGATCGGCACCGGGCAGCCGCCCTCCATCCGGGCCAACAGGGCCCGTTCTGCCATGATCTCCAGGGCCGTCTGGCTGTCGTGGATCCGGCTGACCATGGCGCCTACGGCGCTGTCATTCTCCCGAATCTCGATGGCCAGGGCGCCCTGTCCGGGGGCCGGCAGGCAGAAGTCCGGCTCCAGGTACTCGGTGATCCGGTCGGCAAAACCGGCCCGGTGCAGGCCCGCCGCCGCCATGATCAGGGCGTCCACCTGCCCCTCGGCCAGCTTGCGCAGCCGGGTGTCCACATTGCCGCGAATGGAGACGTACTCCAGGTCCGGCCGTTTGGCCTTCAACTGCGCCAGGCGCCGCAGGCTGGAGGTGCCTACCCTGGCACCGGCCGGCAGACTGCTGAAATTGCCGCCCGTGGCGGTAATCACCACGTCACGGGGATCTTCCCGGGGCGGTACGCAGCCGAGGACCAGTCCGGCCGGAAAATCGGTCGGCATGTCCTTCAGGCTATGGACGGCAAGGTCGGCCCGCCCGTCCAGCAACGCCTCCTCCAACTCCTTGGTGAAGAGGCCCTTCCCGCCGATCTGGGAAAGAGCGACATCGAGTACCTTGTCCCCTACGGTCTTGAAGGTTACCAGTTCGAAGTTGACGTCGGGATTTGCTTGCTTCAACTGGTCGACCACCCAACTCGTCTGGGTCAGGGCCAATAGGGAACCGCGGGTGGCGACCCGTACCGTAGTCACAGGCGTTCCTCCTCAGAAGGGGTTTCTCCCCCTACAGCAATGGTTGCAACGGATCAACGTCACGCGCCGAAGCGGTGGATGCGAGAGAACATGTCCATGATGAAGTAGTTGACCAGCAGGCAGCCGGCGCCCACTACAGCCCACCAGGCCGACTTGCGCCCGCCCCAACCCCAGACCTTCCGCATGAGCAGGTAGAGGCCGTAGACCAGCCAGACCAGCACGGTGGAGAGCACCTTGGGATCAATCTCCCAGAAGCGCTGCCAGATCAACTGGGCAAAGATCAGCCCGGCCCCGACGCCAATGGTCATGAGGGTAAAACCAATGTAGATGAACCGGGCCCCCCAAATGTCGAGGGACTCCAGGGAGGGCAGCCGATAGTAAACCGGCGCCCAGCGCTTCATCCGCAGTTGGTAATCTTGCAGCAGATAGAGTGCGCCACTGACGAACGCCGCCAACAGGAAGCCGTAGCCCAACCCGGTCACGCCGATATGCCAGCCGACCAGACTCGTGGGCAGTGCCATCAGATGGTGCTCCGACGACGGCTTGGGCAGCGCAGCGTCGGCGATCTGAATGACGGCGACCACCGGCATCAGGAAGGAGCCTGCCGTCTGGTCATGCCGGAAGAACTCCAGGATCACGTAGGCCGTAGCCACCAGCCAACTGAAGAAGTAGGCGTTCTCAAACAAGGTATGGAATGGCGCCCGCCCGGTGGTGACGAGCAGCAGGATCAGTCCCACGGTCTGCACCAGCCAGGCGAGGCGGGTCGACCAACGGGCCACCGTGTCGAAATCACGGCGGAAGATGTAGAACAGATGGGCGATGGCCACCAGGGTGTAGAGCGCCGCACCGCCCGCCAGGATCAGCTCCAGGTATAACGGCATGAACTACTTCTCCCCCTCTCCGGTAGCCGATGCCACTTCGGCATGAGGCAGATCAAACAGCCGGGTCACAGTTGCTACTGCCTGCTCGGCTGTGCCCTCCCCAGCCATGCCCTTCAGCCGCTGGGTCGGCTCGTTCAGGATCTTGTTCACCAGCGTAACCGTCATTGCCTCGATCACAGCCTTTTCGCGGTCTGTTAGATCTGGTAGACGGTTCAGCATCCGCGAAAGTTCCTGCTGCCGGATGGAGTCCACCTTGTCCCGCAGCTGCCGGATGGTCGGCACGACCTCTAGCGAGGCGAGCCAGTTCTGGAACTTGGCAATCTCTTCGTCCACGATGCGGGCGACCCGCTTGGCCTCTTCGGCCCGCTCCTGCAGGTTGGCGTTCACCACCGCCTGCAGGTCATCGATGTCGTACAGGAAGGCGCCGTCCAGCTTGCCGATTTCGGGGTCGATATCCCGGGGAACGGCAATGTCGAACAGGAAGATCGGCCGCCCGCGCCGGAAGCGCACCGCCTCAGCCACCTGAGCCCGGCCCAGGACATACCCGGGGGCGCCGGTGCTGGAGATGACCACGTCGACCCGCTGCAGAATGGCGCCGATATCGGCCATCGCAATGGCCGTGCCGCCGATCTCTTCGGCCAGCGCCTGAGCCCGCTCCAAGGTCCGGTTGGCAATCACAATATCCTTCACGCCGCTGGCCTGAAGGTGTTTCACCGTCAGTTTGGCCGTCTCACCGGCACCGATCGCCAGGCAGCGCCGGCCGTCCAGCGACTGGAACACTTTCTTGGCCAGTTCCACGGCCGCGTAGCTGACAGAGACCGCATTCTGCCCGATTCGGGTTTCGGTCTGGGCCCGCTTCCCCACGGCAATCGCCTGCTCGAACAACTGATGCAAAACCTTGCCGACAATCCCGCTGCTGGTGGAACCGGCATAGGCATCACGAACCTGCCCGAGGATCTGGGTTTCGCCGATCACCATGGAATCGAGGCCGCAGGAGACCCGGAACAGGTGCTCCACCGCGTCCAGCCCCTGGTGGCGGTATAAATGGGGGGTAATCCGGGAGACGTTCACGTTCCCCATCTCGGCCAGATAGTCGATCAGCGCGTCGAACGCCTCGTCGGCCTCGGCGCCCACGGCATAAAGCTCTGTCCGATTGCAGGTGGAGAGCAGAACGCCTTCACTGATCGGCAGAGCGGCAAGGCGCTCCAATGCGGCGGGCAGTCCCCCGGTGGGCACTGCAAGAACCTCCCGGATCTCAACCGGGGCGGTTTTGAAGTTCAGGCCAATCATCACGATCTGCAAGAGTTCTCACTCCACAAAGGCAAGGGTTGGTGAATAATTACCCGTAGAGTCTTATCCCAGTCTACCCACGGAGAACTTACGGGTCAAGGATGCTAACTCTAACCGGTCACTTGTGACGGCTGATCCTACGGCCCCGCCGTCTACCCTTGAGTTTAGGTATCTAACATTTTTCCTACAATAACCCCTATGCATAAAAAAGGTGGATTATAAAGTCTAATCCCCAGATGAAGTATGACTATCGGTGTAGAACCAGATGCAAGCCTTCTCCATGTAGGCTTTGCCCCCCGTCCGGTTTCCATCAGGGAGCATGCGGCACCGTTGATGCCATGCATGAGCGACATTCACCGGTCCCATAGGCCTTTTGGATTACACAAGGCCCCACCGTCTTTGACGGTGAGGCCCAGCCTGCAGGGACGGTCCAATGCCACCTGGGTGCGTTCTCCTCGTCCCCTCACCGGCGTATCCTCTGGCGATACCCGATATGAGGAGGCGCTCGCTGTGGATCAGCCGACTGCCAATGTGGCCAACATGCTGCGGGAGAACTGGTTCTGGTCCCAGATCCTGCGGGATCACGCAACCATGATTCACGATAACCTCGCACCGGACGAAGAGGAGCAGGCTCGCTGGGCCCTTGGCTTCAAACAGGCCTTTACCCAGTTGTTCGAGGACGCTGCCAGCATGGGCCGAACGGCCGGCATTCCTGGTCCAGCCGGTTCATACGCCTTGACCGGCTTCCCGCCGGAACCACCGCTGGCCAGTCTGCAGGGAGAGGCGCTGCTCCAGTTGGAGCAGGACGCTACAAAACTGAGCCGCACCCTGCTGGATCAACTGACTGCCCTGCGCTCTTTCAAGGAGCAGCTGATCCAGAAGAAGCTGGACTACGCGGTGAAATTCGGTCTGACCGCCGTCTTCCTCCGCCATATGCTGAACGAAGCCGAAGAGGCGCACCGGGTGCTGACCCGAATGCGGGACGGCGCTCCGCTGCCCCCGGTGCTGGAGTCGCTTCATCAGCACATGCTCTGGCTCCCGGACGCGGCCGGCCATGCGGTGGGACTTTACATGGAGATCGACGGGGTAGAGGCGGAACTGCAGAACAGGTGCCGGGCGTTCCAGCACCTGTTCGACGCGATCCACAGGCGGGCCCTGGAGACCTATTACATCATGCGGAACAATCCCCGGCCGGCCGGCATTGTGCGCTGGCTGAACCAGGAGTCGATGGCTGCAATCGCCGACTTCCGCACCTTCCTGTCGAAACTGCGGGAAGACCTGGAGGCGCGCCTGATTCTGGTAGGGGGCCTCAACCCGATGATTCCGGACCACATGCTTCGGGAGGAACTCTATTACAACGAGAAGATTAACGCCATCCGGTTGGGGGAGCAGTAGGGTGGTGTGCGTCGGAGCGCCTGGCCAGCCGGAGTCCGAGCAGGGCGCCGGGCAGCAGCAGGCCCATTGCCAGAACCTGTAGCCATGGAGCAGCCGTCCCACGTGCAGAGGCAACCAATGCAGCTGCGACCGTCCACGCGTAAACCCCTAGTCCTAGTAACTGAGTACTGATCGACCGCAGCCTTTTGCCGGCCCACATGAGTGCGCAGGCATAGACCGCCCACAATGCCACCTGTGTAAAGGACTGGGTCGACTCCTCCCAACGCCACCCCTCCTCCGTCAGCCACTCCCCGGCGGGCAGGGTAAAGAGCGGCTCCAACCAGCGTTCGGTCTCGAAGTTGATGATGAAGAAGACGGAGGCCGCTGCGGCAAAGGCTAGCAGACCGTTGGTCTGATCGTCGGTGCCATAGCGCCGGTAGGCCAGTTCCACGCAGCTGATGCTGCCGAGCACGGCCGCATAGGCAGTCAGCCGCACCCATGGCACCGCCCACCGGGCGTTCCCCGGGAGGGCGGCCACAACCAGGTAGCCCAGTGCGGCCACCAGCAGAAAGCGAATGCCATGGCGCAACCGCTGGTCAGGAAGGCGGCGCTCCACCAGGAATAGCCCCAGACCGTAGAGGGCCCATGCTGCCGCGACCGCCATCGCCTGATTGCCGGCAATGCGCCCATTGATCCGACCATCCAGCAGGAACAGAATGGCCACCGTTATGTACCAGAGGGCCACCAGGTTGGCGCCCACCACCAGCACCACCGCCTCCTCCGGGTTGCGCCGAAAGTGGTGGTAGGACCCCGCCGCTGTACCTAGCGCCAGGATCACCACCAGGAAGTCCGGCAGCTGCGCCCAGAGGCGAGGCACGGCCAACAGCCCGTAACAGGCCCCGACAAAGGAGTCCCACATGAGCACATGTGCAACCGTGGGCGCCAACGCCAGTAGGCCCAGCCAACGCAAGGCTCCACCTGCCATTCCCGCGAACCTGCCCCTCGCCGCCAGCGCCAGCCCAAACCAGATCAGCAGGATCCCGGTCGCTGCCAACCAGGCCGTGGGCCACTGTTCAGAGAAAGGGCTCATGCGATCTCCCCCCTCCGGCGGACTGTAGCGTAACCAAAAAACGAGGCGCCCGAAAGATCGGGCGCCTCGAGACTTAGCGGAGCTTCTTCTCCATTTGATAACGGGTCACTTCATAGCCGAGGTTGTCATACAGGTGATAGGCCGCCCGATTGGTGCTGGTCACCATCAAATGGACCGTCTCACAGCCGTAGGTTTTCAACAAAGCCTCGCCCTCTTCCATCAGTTGACGGCCAACCCCATGGTTTCTGGCCCGCTTCGCCACGTGGACAGCGGAGACCTCGCCCCGCCGGTGACCCGAGTATTCCACTTCGATCACCAGCCAGATAAAGCCGCAGATACCCAGTTCATCCACGGCCACCAGAACCGCCTGCCCCGGGTCACGGGCCGCCTCCCGAAGCTGGGTGCGCTTCCGGGACATGAACTCGGTGTCGGCCACAAAACCAGGGAAGTTCGATTCATAAAGCTCAGGCAGGAACGAGAGAATGGCCGGAACATCCCCCGGATGATCCAAATGCCGGATATGCAAGCAAGTCACCCCGCGGCACAACTGTGGAGCCTCTTCATCATCAGTGTACCTGACCAAGGTGACATAGTGCAATGTGCAATAGCGATCGGGTGGACATACTATCAGGGTCCGATGCTACCTCAGTCATAGGAGGGATGCGCCGTGATGAACGGAACAGCTTACACCAGTTGGGCCACTGCGGCCGCTGGTCTCCTCGCGCTGACGTACGGGCTGGACCGTGCTCTGGAACGCAAGGACGACACCACTGCCTGGGCCATCACCGCTGTGGCGGCCCCGTTGGCGGTGGCCGGTCTAGGGTACTGGACTGCAAGCCTGATCAACGAAGCACAACACTAGGGGCAAAGGACAGCGGGGGCCGACTGGCCCCCGCTCCGTTATTTCGTACCGTAGGTAATCGCAACTGTCCCCAGCATAAGCGGCTTGTAGCCCACTGCCTTGAACCCGGCATCCCGGAACATCTGCTCCAGGCCGTCCGGCATCGGGTAGTGGTCCAGCGAATGGGCCAGATAGGTGTAAGGGCGAACCTTCGCCTGACCGCCCACCTTCACCACGGCCCAGTCGATCAGCGGCAGGAAGCTCTTCCAGTACAGGAAGAAGCCGGCCCGCACAATTGCGCTGTATGGTTTGGATGCTTCCAGGCAGACGAAACGGCCGCCCGGCTTCAGGACCCGATAGATCTCCGAGAGGGTCTGCGGAATCGACTTCACGTTCCGCATCGCCCAGCCCATGGTCACACCGTCAAACGAGTTGTCGGGCTGATCGATCGCCATGGCGTTGCCCAACTGCAGCGTAATCATATCCCGATACTGCGTCTGGGCGATGCGGCGCTTGCCGACCTCGATCATACCCTCGCTGATATCGATGCCAATGACCTGACCGGTGGTACCCACCTGGGAAGCATCCAGCATGGAGAGGTCGCCGGTGCCGCACGCAACGTCCAACACCCGCTGGCCCGAGCCCCACCCGGTAAGCTTCACAAACTCATGGTGCCACTTCTGCCACTGTCCGGCGGACATCACCTGGTTCATCTCGTCGTAGTTCTCAGCGATGTCGTTAAAGAGCTGCTGCACATAGGCTTCTTTCTCTTCAATGGTCGGTGCCTTAAAACCAGGAGCCATCTCGCTCTCCTCCTACAGGGCTTTGGGCAGCATGGTTTGCACCGCCGCTCATGCCGTTAAGATGACGCCGTGTACGAGGTTACGCCCGCTGTACCTGAGACCAGGGACAGATCAGCCGCTCGGCCCAGTCCAGGATAACGTAGAAGCCAAAGCCCATGAGGGCCATAGCCATCACCCCGGCAAACATGAGGCCAAAGTTGCGTCCTGACCAGGCATCCCAGATCAGCGAGCCCAAACCGTACTGTGTGGCGTATGTTTCTGCAAAGAAGAGCACTGCGACAGCCGTGCCGGTGG
The DNA here is from genome assembly GCA_050262655.1 of Mycobacterium leprae. GTDB lineage: Bacteria > Bacillota > Sulfobacillia > Symbiobacteriales > Symbiobacteriaceae > DASXVX01. The sequence goes on from JBLNEM010000200.1 coordinate 7,407, forward strand.
AGAGCCGAAGAGCCGTGAAGATCGCCGGCAGGGAAGCCGGGAGGATGACGTGACGATAGATCGCCCATTCACCGCCGCCCAGCGACTGCACCGACCGGATAAGACCCGGGTTGACTGCCGCTGCGGCATCTTTCACGGTGACCAGCACCTGTGTGAAGATGACCAGGGTAATCAAGAAAATCTTTGGGGTGTCGCCAATGCCCAACACCACAATGATAACCGGAAGGAATACCACCTTCGGTATCGGATGAGCCAAGTAGACTAGTACCGATCCAATAGGACTACCCGACCGTCCGAGATAGAGCCCAAGGGGCACTCCTAGGCAGAGCGAGATCAGGCTTGCAACGGTGACACGATAGAGCGAAACGCCAAAATGGTGCATGAGCGGCCCGGTAACAAAGCCCTCGGCAAAGGCCCGGGTGGCGTTCTCCAGGCGGGGGAAGGCAGGCACGTTCACCCAGATCGCCAGACCCTCCCAGACCACCGCCAGAATCGCCAGGGCGATCAGATAGTGATACCAGCGACGCTTAACCAACCGCCAGCACCCCCTTCTCCAGGGTGTCCCGGACCGCGTTGACCAGCTTGTGATGGCCGTCGGACCGGCGGTCGCCCACCGCCGCATTGTCGAAGTGGCCGATCACCCGACCGGGCCGCGGCGACATCACCAGGATCTGCTCACCGAGGTAGACGGCTTCGGCGATGGAGTGGGTCACGATCACCATGCTGGTGCCGTGCCGCCGCCAGATGGAGAGCAGCAGGTCCTGCATCTCCTCCCGGGTCAGCGCATCCAACGCCGAGAATGGCTCATCCATCAGCAGCAGGTCAGGCGACAGCGCAAGCGAGCGAGCGATCGCCACCCGCTGCCGCTGTCCGCCGGAAAGCTGGTGGGGCCAGCGTGCGGCCAGGTCCAAAAGGCCCACTTCGCGCAGGGCGTCATCGGCCGTCTGCGTAGGCTGACGCCTGATCTGAAGCCCAAGGGCCACGTTCCCCCGTACCGTCTTCCAGGGCAACAGCCCATAGTCTTGCATGATCAGCGCCGTTCCCGGGCGCCGCGGCGCTACCGGCTGTCCGGCGACGGTCAGATCCCCCTCGGTCGCCTGCAGTAGCCCGGCGACCATGCTCAGGAGCGTAGTCTTGCCGCAGCCGGATGGCCCTACCACGGCCAATGTACTGCCGGCGGGTAGGGCAAAGGAGACGTCGCGCAGCGCGCACGTCTCCCCATAAGCATAGCCGAGTCCGGCGGCCCGGATTATTTCGTCTTGGGCAGCAGGCTGGTATCCACCAGCTGCTCGTAGCTTACCTTGGATGAGAGAATCTTCTTGTCCAATAGCCACTGCACTACACTCTCCACGCCAGCTTTATCGGGTGCCTGAGTCACGGAGAAAGGCACAACGTTGTACTTGTCCACGAACTCCTTGGCCAGCAGGTTGTTGTCCACCATCAGGCTCTTGTAGGCAGCGCTGTTGGTCTGAATGTCCAGCACGCCACGGTTGTAGGCGATCAGCATCTTCTGGATGCCGTCCTTCTTCTCGGCGATGGCCTTGTCGGTCATGACGAGGACCGACTGGTAGTAGTTCTGCTTGGCCTTGGCGTTGCTCAGGACCGCGGTCGCACCCTGTTGGGTGGTCTGCCAGAACAGGGGATCCGGCAGAATGGCGGCCGCCACCTTGCCCGCGAGCAGGGTCTCAACCCGCACCGGCAGCGCCGGGATCGAGACGAACTTCACATCGCTAGGCGTGAGGCCGTTCTCCGCCAGGAGCTTGCTGGCCACATACTCCATCATGGTGTTGGTGGAGATGGCGATCTCCTTGCCCTTCAGATCGGCAGCCGTCTTGATGCCGGAGTTCGGCGCCGAGACGATGCCCATGGGGGCCTCCTTCTGGTTGGCGCCCAGCGCCACGGAGATCACGTGCACCTTGGCGGTGTTGGTCCCCACCATGGAGGCGACGCCCATCAGGTCGGTCACCATGCCGTCGATATTGCCGGTCATGATCGCGGTATCACGCTCGTTGGCCGACTGGAACTTGACCAACTGAACGTCGACGCCCTGCGCCTTGAAGTAGTCATTCTTCTGAGCCACCCAGTAAGGCAGCCCTTCGGTGAAAGGCAGGAGACCGATCTTCAGCGTGACAGGCTTGCTGTCCTGCTGGGCGGGAGCCGGGTTGGCGCCCTGCTTGTAGACGTCACCGGGCTTTGAACTGCAGCCGGCCAGGAGGCCGACGCCCAGCAGGGCGGTGAGCAGGAGCATGGCGGTACGTTTGATCGACATAAACATCCTCCATTACATAAGCGTGTAGGTGCCTACTTGAGTACGACGGCAGCGGCCGTGAACAGGAAATAGCCCAGGCTCACATAGCCGTTGACATCAAAGAACGCTGTGCCCAGCCGGCTCATGTCGTCCGGCGAGATCAGCGAATGCTCCACGTGAAGCAGTGCTGCCACCATGACCCAACCAGCCAGGTAGACCCAGCCGGAGAGCGTGAAGTGAAGCGGATTGATCCCCGACCAGAAGCCACCGGCGAAGCCAAAGGCCAATGTGGCGGCCACAACGCCCAGGTGGAAGAGGCGGGCAAACAAGAGCGAACGAGGCAGCCCGAACCGAGCCGGAATGGAGTAGACGCCGTTCACCCGATCGGCCTCCATGTCCTGCGTCGCATAGGGAATGTCGAAACCGGCATTCCAGAGGGTAATGATCAGGGCCAGCACCAGCGACTCCAGCGTCACCTTGCCGGCCACTGCCACGTAAGCGCCGAACGGCGCCCAGGCTACCGACAGCCCCAGCCAGACGTGGCAGAGCCAGGTGAACCGCTTCGTGAAGCTGTAGATGGCGATGGTCAACACGGCTAGCGGGAAGAGCTTCACCGCCAGCGGGTTCAGGTTGAACGCCGCCAGCAGGAGCAGCACCAGCGAGATACCGATCAGGGCCCAGACATCCTTGCGGGCCACCAGCCCGGCGGGGATGTGCCGGTTCCTGGTTCGGGGTGTCTTGGCGTCGATTTCGGCGTCAAACAGCCGGTTCATGGCCATGGCCGCCGTACGGGCGCCAAACATGGCGGCCGTGATCCACAGGAACTGACTCCAGGTGGGCCAGCCGTGTGCCGCTACAAACATGCCCAGGTAGGCAAAGGGCAGGTTGAACACGGTGTGTTCAATCCGGACCAGCTCGGCGATGGTTTTCACCCGCCGCGTCACAGCCGTCGTCATTTGATGCCGTACTCCTTCCAGCGCCGGGAGACCAGGTCGACCACTTCGGGCGACATGGTGATCTCGTCGGGCCACTGGCGCGGGTGCCCTTCTTCCGGCCACTTCCGCGTGGCATCAATCCCCATCTTCGAACCGAAGCGGAAGACCGGCGACGCGTGGTCGAGGTCATCCACCGGCCCTTCGGCGAAGAAGACATCGCGCTTCGGGTCAATATTGCCGGAGACGTACCAGAAGACCTCTTCGTAATGGTTGAGGTCGATGTGCTCGTCTACCACGATGATGGTCTTGGCCAGCATCATCAGGCCCATGCCCCACATCCCATTCACTACCTTGCGGGCCTGACCCGGATACCGCTTCTTGATCTTCACCAGCACGCAGTTGTGGAACGTGCCGGCGGCCGGCATGTTGTAGTCCAACACCTCCGGCAGGAACATCTGCAGCATCGGCAGGAAGATCCGCTCGGTGGCCTTCCCCAGGTAAACATCCTCCTGGGGCGGCTTGCCCACCAGGGTAGCCGGGTAGACGGCATCCTTGCGGTGGGTGATACAGGTGATGTGGAAGGTCGGGTAAAGCTCCGCCGGGCTGTAGAAGCCGGTATGGTCACCGAACGGCCCCTCAATGCGGAGAGGCTCGGCGGTATCCACGTAGCCTTCCAACACAAAGTCGGCGTGGGCGGGCACTTCCAGGTCGATGCTCTTGCACTTGACCAGTTCGACGCCTTCGCCCCGCACAAAGCCGGCGAACATCAACTCGGGAATGATTGGCGGCAACGGTGCGCTGCCACTGTAAACGGTGACCGGATCGCCGCCAATGGCGACCGCCACCGGCATCCGCGTGCCCGTGGAAGCGTCGTAGTGACGCTGGCCATCCTTGTGCTTGTGCCAGTGCATACCGGTGGTCTGCTTATCGTACACCTGCATCCGGTACATGCCGATGTTCCGGCCGCCGGTCTTCGGGTCGCGGGTGATCACGCTGGGCAGCGTGATGAACGGTCCGCCATCCTGAGGCCACGTGGTCAGCACCGGGAGCTTCGACAGGTCGGGCTCCAGCATGACCACTTCCTGGCAGGGAGCCTTGGTGACCACCTTGGGCTGGGTCGACTTGGCCACATCCAGCAGTTTCATGCCCTGGCCCAGCTTATCCAGCAGGCCGCCGCCGCCCGGGCCGGGCAGCTTCATCAGATCCCGGATGCGGTCCGCCAGGTCGTCCAGCTTCTCCACCCCGAGGGCCAGGCAGATCCGCTCCATGGAGCCGAATGCGTTGGTCAACACCGGGAACTCCGAGCCTTCCACGTTCTCGAAGAGCAGGGCATAACCCCCACCCGGCATCTTCGAGACACGGTCGGTGATCTCGGCGATCTCCAGATAGGGGTTGACCCGCGCCTTGATGCGCTTCAACCAGCCGCGCTTCTCGCAGGCATGGGCGAACTCATGTAGGTCTTTGAAAGGCGCCAAGCGGCCTCCAACTCCTTACAACAGCAAATGTAAGCTTATGCTCTATTTCTTCAGGACCTAATGGGCCTAAATATCCTCATACAGTTTACCAATGGCCGGTCGTTAAGTCAAACTGTCTAGTCAAACCGTGACCGTAGACTGAAAAAGCCCCGACAGGCCGGGGCAGACGGTTTTCCGGGCTCTCTTCCTGGCGGCGGTCAATCCACTGGGAACGACTCCTCCCCGTCCGGCTCGGCCACATCCTGGTAGGTTGCGATCGCCCGTGGGGCCTCCGGGTCCATGTTCACATAGAACGGCACCACCGTCACGAGGATCCCCTCGCTGAAGCGCAGCTCCCGCAGCATCTGGTTGGCCGTGCCGTTGTGCAGGTAGGCGTCGAAGGGGTCGTTGGTGACGACCGACGGCACCAGCAGGTTGATGACGGAATCCGGGTTCTCCTGGTGCATGCGCTGCAGAAACTTACGCAGGGGCGGCACAATGGTGCGGTAGGGTGACTCGACCACCGCCAGCTTCACCCCGCCGTGCTCCTCCGGGTTCCACAGGCGGGCCAGGTTCTCGCCCGCTTCCGGATCGGCGGCGATGTAGACGGCCGTGATGTCCCGGGCAATGTGTCGCGCCAGATTCATCACGTGGTGCACCACCGGCGTCATGTCGCCAATGGTGACCACGATCTTCACCTGCCGCGGGCTGTCCAGCAGCAGGTGCTCGTGCCGCAGCGCCATCAGTCGTTCCTTGAACCGCTGGTAATAGTCGTGCACGTACAGAAAGTAGCCGATCAGCAGGGGCACAACAATGGTGACGATCCAGGCTCCCTGGACGAACTTTGCAATGGTGATCACGACCAGGGCGATGCCGGACAGCACGGCTCCCAGCGAGTTGATGAAGATGGCCCAACTGTACCCGCGCCATCCTCCTTTCCGCCGACGCACCGCGTTTACCCAGTGGACCACCATGCCGGTCTGGCTCATGGTGAAGGCCAGGAAGACGCCCACCGCGTAGAGCGGGATCAGGTGATGGACGTTGCCGCGGAAGGCCACCACCAGCACGGTGGCCAGGAATGCCAGCAAGTAGACCCCGCCGTTGAGCACCAGGGTGTCGCCCCGGTTGGCCAGTTTCCGGGGCAGGTAGCTGTCCCGCCCGATCAGCCCGGCCAGGCGCGGGAAATCGGCATAGGCCGTGTTGGCTGCCAGCAGCAGAATCAGCGCGGTAAACGCCTGCACCAGCAGGTAGAGGGGTCCGCTGCCAAAGACGTGCCGGGCGATCTGGGAGAGCAAGGTGTCCCCCTCACGGGGCATCAAGCCAAAACCATAGGCCAGCAGCGTGATGCCGGCGAACATGGTGTACAGAATGGTCCGGCCCAGGTTCATGGTCCGGATCGCCGTGTCGGCTTCAGGCGCCTGGAACGCCTGCACGCCGTTGGAGACGGCCTCAATGCCGGAGAGAGCCGTGCAGCCGGAAGCGAAGGCCCGGAGCAGCATGAAGAGGGTGATTCCCTGCGTGGCGGCCTGGAACCGCGGATCGCCCAGACCGAATCCCGCCCTGACCGGCGCAATGGGATGCCACCCGCCGGTCAGCGCCTGCACCCCGCCGACCGCGATCAGGAGAAACATCGATACGATGAAACCGTAGGTGGGAATGGCGAATACCGTACCCGACTCCTTGACGCCCCTCAGGTTGACCCAGGCAATGAACCAGATGGCGGCGAGGCAGAGCAGCACCACGTGCCCACGGAGCCACGGTACGGCCGATGTGATGGCAGCGATGCCTGAGGCGGTGGAAACGGCGACCGTCAACACGTAGTCCACCAGCAGCGCCGCACCGGCTACCAGCCCGGGGAAGGTCCCCAGGTTATCCTTGGAGACGATGTAGGAGCCGCCCCCGCCCGGATAGGCATGGATCGTCTGGCTATACGACGCGGCGACGATGAAGACCAGCAGCACAATCGCCAGCCCCACGGGCAGGGCGAAGACGCTGGCGGCTGCTCCGGCGGCGGCCAACACCAGCAGGATCTCCTCGGTAGCATAGGCGACCGAGGAGAGCGCATCGGCCGAGAACACAGCCAGTCCCGTGATAACGCCCAGCCGCTCATGGTGCGCCTGGTCGGTCCGCTTGGGTCGCCCATAGACGATCCGTTTGACCCGCCTGGTGACCACGTGAAAGGGTTCCCTTGGCATCACTCATCACCGGATGTAGTATGCGCATCGCCTCAGGCAAAACGTAAAGGCCCGCCAAACGGCGGGCCCTGCTTCGTGCGCTATGGCAGCCTAGAACGGGAACGTGAGCTGTACCGAGCGGAGTTTCGGGTCCTGCAGCAGCTGCTCCATCTCCTCGATGCTCCGCCGGTCCTCCGGCAGAATCGTGAGAACCCGGTATTCCAGGGTGGACTCCTCCAGAATCGACTCGGAGACCGCTTCGGCCAGCACCCGGGTCGCCTGCATATCGATCCAGGTCTGTGCGTCCAGGTCGCCGGTCTCGGCCCGGGGGTACCACTCCGACAGGAAGAGTTCCAGGTCACGCCGTGCGTCGGCCAATTGGGCCTTCAGGATCGCCCGGCCTTCCGCCGACTGCAGCCGGTCCCGCAGCTCCCGCTCCCGGTTGGCGAACAGGCGGGGCCACTCCAGTTCCAGGAAGTGGCGCGGCACCAGGTAGTAGCCGTTCCACTCGAGGCCCTCCTGGGCGAGAACCGCCTCCAGTTCTTCCTTCGCCCGAATCACATCGTCCAGCTTGTACAGGGCCACTTCCACCGGTCGGACCGCCCGGCCCCACTCGGCGGGGTTCACCCCGAACTCCCGAGGATCCAGGCGGCGGCTCCGCTTCGTGCCCTTCACGCTGACCCGGACAAAGGCGCCCAGCGTGCTGATCTCATCTCGCAGCCCGGCCGCCTGCCGGCGCCGCACGGTATCGGCCACCATGGCCGCCCAGGCTTCGTCGCTGATTTCGCTGGCCACGCTCCACCAGCGGTTCAGGTCGGCGAGCACCGCCTCGGAGTCGTCCGTCAGAATCCCGTAGTGGTGCGGGGCGTCGAGCCCCTCCAGTGTCAGGGGTGCGCTGGTGATCAGCGCCTCTCCGCCGGCTGCGGCGTAAACGCACGCCGAAAGCCCTGACAGGCTCCGGACTTCACAACCGGGCAACTGCCGCAGAAAGTCGAGGATCGCCGGGTCGACCCGACCGTCACTCAAGCCCGCCGGCGACAGATCGGTCAGGAGCCGAACGGCGGCCCCTTCCCGCTGCAGATAAGGCAGAAGTAATGCCACGCTCTCGGCATCCAAGCTGCCGGTGGCGATCCAGAACTCGGTCCAGGGAGACCGGAGCAGATTAACCAAAGCCGAACGATGATACTGGACGGACCGGCTCACGGTGCGTCCCTCCCTTGCTTCTGA
>JBLNEM010000201.1:0-2867 GCA_050262655.1 Mycobacterium leprae
GCCGCATAGACGCCGGGGATATTGGTCATGCCGGTCTTGGGGCTTTCGGTGTCCATGTCCCCGTTAGCCTTCTTCTCATAGCCAGCCCAGAGGCCACCCATGGAATAATGCATACCCGGGAAGATCTTCATCGGGACCTTGGTGGCGTCGTCGCCGGCAAACTTCTTGTAAATATCAAGCACGGCGCCCAGCTTGCGATGCGAAACCTCAGCCGGGATGTGCGAGATGTCCAAGTAGACCTGATTCTTGCCGTCGACGCCGAGGCCCTGGTTCACGCAGACGTCAAAGATCTCACGGGTTGCGACGTCCCGCGGCACCAGGTTGCCGTACTTCGGATACTTCTCTTCGAGGAAGTACCAGGGCTTGCCGTCCTTGTAAGTCCAGATCCGGCCGCCCTCGCCACGAATCGACTCCGACATGAGCCGCAGCTTGTCGTCGCCCGGAATGGCGGTGGGGTGCACCTGAATCATCTCGGGGTTGGCATACCGAACGCCCTGCTCATAGCAGATGGCCGCCGCCGAACCGGTGTTGATCACCGAGTTGGTGGACTTGCCAAAGATCATGCCCAGGCCACCGGTCGCCATAATGACTGCATCGGCCTTGAAGGACTTGAACTCCATCGTGTGGAGGTTCTGAGCGGTGCAACCCACAGCCCGGCCCTCATGCAGGATCAGGCTCGTGAAGTCCCAGCCCTCGTACTTCGTAACCTTGCCCTCAACCTCAAAGCGACGGACCTGCTCATCCAGAGCATACAGCAGCTGCTGACCCGTGGAGGCGCCCGAGAAGGCGGTGCGGTGATGCAGTGTGCCGCCAAACCGGCGGAAGTCGATCAGACCCTCTGGCGTCCGGTTAAAGGGAACGCCCATCCGGTCCAACAGGTAGATGATACCCGGGGCCGCTTCGCACATAGCCTTGACCATGGGCTGGTCGGCCAGGAAGTCACCGCCATAAACGGTGTCGTCAAAATGCTGCCAGGGCGAGTCGCCCTCACCCTTGGTGTTGACCGCGCCGTTAATGCCACCCTGAGCGCAAACGGAATGGGACCGCTTTACAGGCACCAACGATAGCAGGTCAACGTCATAGCCTGCTTCGGCAATCTTGATGGTGGCCATGAGACCAGCCAAGCCACCGCCGACAACAACAATTCTAGGCATGAACTGATCTCCTCCTAACGGAATGCAAAGACGGCCACAACGCCCATGGCGCTCACGGCCACGAACAGCGCGTTGGTCACGATGTTAGTGATACGCTGGCTCTTCGGCCCCACCGTGATACCCCAGGTGATGAGGAAGGTGTAAAGGCCGTTGCAGAAGTGGTAAGCTGCGGCAACCACACCGATAATGTAGGCAGCAGCGATGAAGTTGTTGTGGAAAGCTTTGGACACGATGTCGTACGAAGGCAGGCCGCTCATTGAGGAGCCACCCTGATAGACGCCATAAGCGCCCAGCAGCTTCTGAATGCGGAACTCCCAGATATGCCAGCTCACGAAAATGAGCGTGATGAAGCCGCTGATGCGCTGAAAATAGAAGGCCCAGTTGCGCCCGTACGTGTAGTTGAGTACATTGTGCTTGGCATCCAGGGCCACATAGATGCCATAGAGCGCATGGAAATAAAGAGGCAGGAAAATGACCAGGATCTCTACGATCGGAAGCAACGGCGTCGAGTTGATCGCCCGGATCGACTCGTTGTAATGCTCCGCTCCCGAGATCGCACCGAAGTTCTCATACAGATGGAACATCAGGAACAAGCCAATCGGGACGAGACCTGTCAACGAGTGAAGCCGTCGCATGAGAAAATGGTTCCGCCGGAATAAATCCCCCATACCTTTGGTTCCGCTCCTTTCCCCCATTGCCACCGGAATTGGTGGGCCACGTGGCCCCTCTGTATAGGATGCTCACCCGACCCAATACTTAGGAACATGAACGGTAAGAATTACGTAATACGCGCCCCTATTGTATCCCCGGACCCCATCAGTGTCAACGATTTAGCCATTTATCAACTGCTTTAATGGGCTATATTAGCGCTATTTATGCGTCATAATAGCATATCTTCTGTTAGAAATCCATAATGATTCGTGTATTCCAACTGGCTTCTTGTGCGGCGGATCCATGCCCATCTCAACTCCGTTTTCCTGTATACTTCTTAGTGCAATGCACATGGCAGGAGGGCATCCAATGCGCCCGGTGTTCTATCTTCAGGTTCCCAACACAAACATTCGCGCCCTTTCTCTGGCCCAGCTGAATGAACTGCAGGCTGTCGTGGCAGAGTTGGGAGCGCCCATCTACCCATTGTTCCTCCGCCTCGGCAACCGGCCGCGGGCTCACATGCAGCCCGTTACAGTCCGCACTCTGCTGGCGGAGATTGAACGTTTCACTTCGCAACTTGGGGCGATTCACGTCCCCGCCATGCTTTTCAAGGATCAGGATGGCACTATCTTGGGCGCCATGTATGAACACACCGATGGAAGTGCATCCGTTCAGCCGATCGCCGCGACCCGAGCCGGAATCCGCCTCGTGCTGGACCAATTCCCGCCTCCTGCGGGCTTCCGCTCGAGCCCCGGCCTGAAGACCGGCCTATACGAGTGCTTCTTTGATCGCATCTCCCTCAGCCCGCAAGGCACCATGGGGTGGCGGACTGCCGCCATGGGTGGCTCCGGCCACCCGGTTACACTCCCCCCCCTGGCTCTTCCGCCAGCAACCCAGTGGGACTCGGCCCAGGTGGCAGGGAAGCCTAACATTGCAGTGGTGGAGTGGATAGAATTGCCCGCCGATGAAGCATACCGCGACGCCCTTCACGCACTGGGGGCCGGTTGCACGGACTCCCTTCGACTCCGGCAAACACTTACGTTATGGATTGACTAAAAGAGA
>JBLNEM010000202.1:0-7004 GCA_050262655.1 Mycobacterium leprae
ATTATTCCTGGGATTTGGCTGGTTATGCTGGAAGCCTTGGTGCAGAAGGCGGTTCATCTGCCTGGCAATCGCCTTTTTCATCTCCGGGATATCCATTGGCGTTGTGGCCAGTTCGTCCGCCACCCGCTGGGTGTACTCTTCCTTCAGCACATCGTTCTTCAGGTCGAGCAGAAAGCGAGCCACGGCCTCCACGGCCTTGGCCTTCGATTCCGGTGAGCCGCCCGGGTTCTCACCCAGGGCCTGACGCAATTTGAAGTCCACCAGAGGAATAGCTTCGTCAACACACCGCAGAAAGCCTTCTGGCCCATGCGCACGGATATACTCGTCCGGGTCCTTGCCATCAGGCAGGCGCAAAATCCGAACGTCACACCCGGTGTCATATAGCTTCTCAAGCCCACGCAGGGTGGCCATCTGCCCGGCAGTATCCGAGTCAAAGGAGACAATGACCCGCTCGGCCTGCTGCCGCAGGAGACGGCACTGTTCATCGGTCAACGCAGTGCCCAGGGGCGCCACCACGTTCTTGATGCCAACCTGATGGGGCATGATCACATCCATGTAACCTTCTACAAGAATGGCCTGATTCCTCGCGCGAACGGCCTCTTTGGCCTGAGACAAGCCAAAAAGAACATGCCGTTTCACGAAGAGAGGCGTCTCGGCTGTATTCTTATACTTGGCCGCGGTGCCCTCCAGAATCCGACCGCCAAAGCCGATCACCCGGCCGGTCACATCGGTAATGGGGAACATCACCCGGTCAAAGAAGGAATCCATGAAGCCCGGCCCCTGTCGCCGTGGCAGGATCAGTCCCACTTTCTGCAGGACATCGTCCGTGAACCGGCTGCGCGCCGACTGGTAGAACCGGCCCGTCGCCCAACCCAGCCGGAAGGTGCGGATGCTCTCGTCGGAGATGCCCCGCTTCTTCAGGTACTCCATGCCGGCCTGCCCCGCCGGTGACTGCAGCTGGTGCTGGTAGAACCGGGTGGCGTACTCAAGGGCGTCGTACATCCGCCGCCGCTCCTGGTAGGCCTCTTCCTCCGCAGGCGTCCTGTCCTCCTTGGGCAGGCTCAGGCCGGCCCGTTTGGCCAATTGGACCAGAGCCTCATAGAAGGTCAGGTGATCCCGCTCCTGGAGGAACTTGAACACATCGCCGCTGGCCTTGCAGCCAAAGCAATGGTAGATCTGCAGCTGCGGAATGACATGGAAGGATGGCGTCTTCTCCCCGTGAAACGGACAGAGACCGACGTAGCGGTTGCCCCTACGCTCCAGTTTCACGTATGACGAGATCACTTCGACGATATCGTTTTTCGCACGGACCTCGTCTTTAAATGTCTGGTCGAAGGGCACCGCTCACCACCTCTCAATCACAGCACAAAACCCTCGAAGCCACCGATTCCATCCGCCTGGGACCGGTTAGGGCGTTAAGGGTTCGTCCAAATAGCCGCCGCTCTCAATTGCGCTTTTGTAGGTTCTACACGTTCAAGGTGATTCCTTCTATATGCACACCGTCAACGCGAAGTTTGTACCCTTTTTCGCGCGGAACGCTTGATTTTCGCGACCAAGTTTTAATATAATGTAAAGTTTGCGGGAGGGTCAGCGATGAGACAGGCACCAGCTTAGTCTGCCCGCTTATGACGGGCACGAAACAGGACCCGCCCGATTCTGGGCGGGTCCTGCTTTATACTTTAGGGTTTCGTGGCTTAGATGGTGGAACTGGTGGCCTTCTGGCCCTTCGCCTTGGCAGCGGCCTGAGCGGCAGCGATGCGGGCGACCGGGACACGGTAAGGCGAGCAGGAGACGTAGGTCAGGCCGGTGTTGTGGCAGAACTCGATGGAGGAAGGATCGCCGCCATGCTCGCCACAGATGCCCAGCTTCATGCCGGGGCGGGTCTGCCGGCCCAGGGTCGTGGCGATCTCGACCAGCTTGCCCACGCCCTTACGGTCGAGGGTGACGAACGGGTTCTCCGCCAGCACCTTCTTGTCGACGTACTGCGCCAGGAACTTGCCTTCGGCGTCGTCACGGCTGTAGCCGAAGGTGGTCTGGGTGAGGTCGTTGGTGCCGAAGGAGAAGAACTCGGCGTACTCGGCGAACTCGTCGGCGGTCACCGCCGCACGGGGGAGTTCGACCATCGTGCCGCACATGTACTTGATCTCAACGGCCTGGGCCTCCATGACGTCCTTGCCGATCCGGTCGGTCATCTCCCGCAGGATCTTCATCTCGTTGACATGGCCGACAACGGGATGCATGATCTCGGGCTCAACGTTGACGCCTTCCTTGATCAACTGGGCAGCGGCCTGGAAGATCGCCCGGATCTGCATTTCGTAGATTTCAGGGTAGACCATGCCGAGGCGGCAGCCACGGAAGCCGAGCATCGGGTTGACTTCGGAGAGGGCCTTGACCTTCTTCAGCAGGGCTTCCTTCTCCTCCAGCTCCTTGCCGGTCTTGCCGGTGGCCTTGAGGACCGCCACTTCGATGGCCAGTTCTTCACGACCGGGCAGGAACTCGTGCAGGGGCGGATCCAGGAGGCGAATGGTAACCGGGTAGGGTTGCATGGCCTTGAACATTTCGTAGAAGTCCTGCTGCTGCATGACCAGCAACTTCTCCAGCGCCTTCATCCGGTCCTCGAGGTTCTCGGCCAGGATCATCTCCTGGGCGACAGCCATGCGCTCCGGATGGTGGCCGCCCTGGCCAAACATGTGCTCCGTGCGGCAGAGGCCGATGCCTTCAGCGCCGAATTCACGTGCCTTGGCGGCGTCCGCCGGGTTGTCGGCGTTGGCCCGGACCTTCAGGGTGCGGATCTCATCGGCCCAGGTCAGCAGGTCGCCGAACTCGCCGGTGATCTTCGGGTCAACCATCGGCACTTCACCGAGGATGACGTTGCCGGTGCTGCCGTCGATGGAGATGACGTCGCCTTCCTTCACCACATGGTTACCGGCAGTGAAGATGCGCTTCTCGAGGTCGATGCGGACCGCTTCGCAGCCCACGACGCAGGTCTTGCCCATGCCACGGGAGACGATGGCGGCGTGCGAGGTCATGCCACCGCGGCTGGTCAGGATGCCCTGCGCCACCACGATGCCGTGAATGTCATCCGGCGAGGTCTCCGGCCGGACGAGGACCACCTTGTGGCCTTCCTTCACCATCTTCTCGGCCCGGTCCGGATCGAAGACGCAGACACCGAAGGCGGCGCCCGGAGAGGCAGCCAGGCCGGTGGCGATCACGTTCAGCTTCGCCCTCGGATCGATAGAGCGGTGCAGCACCTTGTCGATGGCGTTCGGCTCGATGCGGAGCAGCGCCTGCTCCTTGGAGATCTTGCCTTCCTTCACCAGGTCAACGGCGATGCGGATGGCAGCGCCCGGGGTCCGCTTGCCGGCCCGGCACTGCAGCATGTACAGCACGCCCCGCTCGACGGTGAACTCGATGTCCTGCATGTCGGCGTAGTGGTTCTCCAACAGTTCGCAGGTATCGAACAACTGCTTGTAAACGACCGGGAACTCCTCGGCCAGCTTGCTGGTCGGGTACGGGGTCCGGATACCGGCGACGACGTCCTCGCCCTGAGCGTTCGGGAGGTACTCGCCATAGAACTCCTTCACGCCGGTGTTCGGGTTACGGGTGAAGCAGACGCCGGTGGCGGAGTCCATACCCATGTTGCCGAAGACCATCGACTGGACGTTCACGGCGGTGCCCAGGTCATCGGAGATCTTGTTGATCTTCCGGTAGACGATGGCGCGGGGGTTGTTCCACGACTCGAAGACGGCGTTGATGGCCAGCGTCAGCTGCTCCTTCGGATTCTGCGGGAACTCACGTCCGGCCAGCTTGCGGACGACGCCCTTGTAATCGGCGACGATCGCCTTCAGGTTCTCGGCGTTCAACTCGGTGTCGAGCTTGACGCCAAGCCGCTCCTTGTGCTGCTCCAACACCGCTTCGAAGTTGTGCAGGGTCACGCCCAGCACGACGTTGCTGAACATCTGGATGAAGCGGCGGTAGCAGTCCCAGGCGAACCGTTCGTTGTTGGTGTTCTTGGCGTGGGCGATGACGGTCTCGTCGTTCAGGCCCAGGTTCAGAATGGTGTCCATCATGCCCGGCATGGAGATCGGAGCGCCGGAGCGGACCGAGACCAGCAGGGGGTTGGTCATGTTGCCCAGGCTCTTGCCCAGCTTGGCTTCGAGAGCGGCCAGGGCGGCATCGACCTGCCCGTTCACCTCAGCGGGAAGGCACTTGTTGGCCGAGTAATACTTGCAGACCTCAGTAGTGATCGTGAATCCGGGAGGAACAGGCAGACCGATATTGGTCATCTCGGCGAGGTTAGCACCCTTGCCACCGAGCAGAGCCTTCATATCCGCGCGACCCTCAGCAAACGCATATACGTACTTAGTAGTCACCGAACTTCACTCCTCGATTAATGATCTCAAGCACTCGGACAGCCGTTTCTTCAACCGCCTTGTTGGTGACGTCAATCACCGGACACCCTACTTTCTTGAACACCTCCTCGGCGTATTCCAGTTCCTCTAGAATTCGTTCCATCTTGGAGTAGTTGGCGTCCGAGCGCAGTCCAATGGTCCGTACACGCTCCTCGCGGATGTCGTGTAGCTTATCCGGAGCGCAGCGCAACCCCACGATCTTGCGGGCCGGGACTTGAAACAGCTCTTTGGGCAACGAGACCTCGGGCACCAGTGGCAGGTTTGCCACCTTGAACCGGCGGTGCGCCATGTACATGGAGACTGGTGTCTTGGACGAGCGGGAAACACCCAGCAAGACCACATCCGCCCGCAGGAAGCCCCGCGGATCCTTGCCGTCATCGTACTTCACCGCAAACTCGACCGCTTCCACCTTCCGGAAGTAGTCCTCGTCCAGCCGGTGCATGGCGCCTGGCTCCAGCTTGGGGGCCCGGTCCATCACCTTCGCGAGTCCATCCAGCATGGGACCCATGATGTCTACCGCGGGGATACCGTACTGCTCGGTCAACCGCTTCATCTCCGCCCGGACCTCCGGGACGATGATCGTGTAAACAATCAGGGTCGACTGCTGACGGGCACTCTCCACCACTTCACGCACAGTCGCCGGGTCATCCACCATCGGGAACCGACGGAACTCGACATTGGACGGAAACTGCGATACCGCTGCTCTGGCCACCAGGTCAGCTGTCTCACCAACCGAATCCGATACGATGAAAAGAATGGGGCTATCGGCCACGATCGTTCCCTCCATTGTTGTCGGAAGGCAAGACGCAATAAGTATACGCTCGCATGCCTTGCCAATCCTGCCCTTTTGATCCTTCAGAGTGGTCCATGGACTCCTGAAGTTTTGAATCGGAGTTCAAGGTTCCGTCTATCAGGCACTTCTTTGGGATAGATTTCACATGCTCGGTAGCGGTCAATTCCATAACAACGTTAGGCTAACTCAGTTTGCGCCGCCCGTAAGAGAGTGCCCGGAGAAAGCGAAAAAGACGGCTCTTCGCCGTCTTTTCCATTCTACTGGAACGAACCTAGATCCCTGCCTCGGCGTTGAAATGCGCCCGGAGGCCCATCACCGTGTAGAGAATGGCGATGGCCCACCAGAGGGCAAAGGTGGCCAGATGCATGGTGGAGTAACCAGGCCACAGCCACTGAAGCAAGGTCGGGATCGTGACGGCATAGAGGCCGATCTTCCAGCCCACGCCGAACTCTACCCGCTTCCGCCAGCCCGAGGCAAACAGCATGGCGATCAGGGCCAGGATCACGGCATCCAGCGCCTTAAAGCCCAACTGGAACGCATAGATGAACAGGTAGCCAACCGGCACGAACCAGTGCAGATTCTGCATGAAGCCAAGCACAGTCGCCTTGGTAATGGTCAACGGCAGGGCCGACAGGTCGGTGGACTGAATCGACCCCGGGGATTTGACCTGGTAGAATGCATTCTTGGTGATCAGAACGCTGTTCGCGGCGGCACCCTTCAGGGCATCGGCCGTAGTCTTGCCGGTGGTGTCGATGATGACCACCATGTTATTGTCGCCCTTCATGGTGTAGGGCATCGGTCCGTTAAAGGTCACCTCACCGTTCTGAAGGGCGAAATCCGGCGCCGCGGCCAACTGTCCGGCCGCCGCATCGAACTCACGCTTGGCCTGAACGGTACTGATGACGCAGGAGATTACCAGCACGATCAGCAGCAGCAGCGAAAGATAACCAAAGCCGCTTCCCTTGCTGCGGACCAGCCGGGCGTACCCCTTGAAGCCAATGGTGGCATCCTTGAAGTCACTCACGAAAGCCATATCCTGTCCCACCTCTCGGAAGATCGTCGATGAGTCCACTTACACCATAAGGAGATCGCCAGCCGACCATTTGGTTCGGCCCGCCGCTTGGTCAGTGAACTCAATTCACTGTTTTGGCTCACATTTCCTTCATGTGATGAGGCAAAAAGGGCGGCGCATAGGCATGCGCCGCCCTTCGATATTAACCCGCCAGCTTCCCCAGATCGGCCGGGGCCGACAGCAGGGTGCCGACTGCGGTCAACAGGCTGTAACGGTTTGCCTTCACGGCCGGATCGTCGGCGTTCACCCGGACGTTGTCCAGGAAGGCATCGACCGGTGCCTTCAGCTTGGTGGCCGTCCGGTAGAACTCCTCGTAGTGCCCGGCGTCCAGTGTGCGCTTCAGCACGGGCCGCAGGTCTACAAAGGCGCCGTACAGTTCCCGCTCGGCCTGCTCGTTCAGCAGTTCGGTGTTCACCGCACCCGGCGTCACGCCGACCTCCTCCGCCTTGCCCGCGAGGTTGCGCACCCGCTTGAGGGCGCCGCTGACGGCGGCGAACTCCGGCTCGTTCAGCATCTGGTTCAGGGCCTCGGCCCGCTTCATGGCGTCGGTGATGTCCCGGAAGCCCACGGTCAGCACGGCATCGATCACGTCGTACCGGATGTTGCGCTGCTCCATCTGGACCTTGGCCCGAGCCTTGAAGAAATCCAGCATGTCGTTCAGGGCCTTCAGGGCATCGACACCATCCGCCGGCTGGTAGCCCAGCAGGGCCTCGGAGCAGAGTTCGCC
>JBLNEM010000203.1:0-6326 GCA_050262655.1 Mycobacterium leprae
TGCTGCCACGGGGGCCAGATATTCGGAGCCCGCCGAGCCGGTCTCCCAAGGGCGCCCGAAAGGCATCACAGGCCCGGCGGCGGCGGGGACGCACAGCGTCGTCTGGCGGGATGGGACAGCAACACCCCCGCGGGCGAAAACAAAGAGGGCCCTGTCCAAGGACAGAGCCCACGTTCGGTTCCCCGATTCGTATGTAGTCTAGCGCGGCTCAACAATAAAGCGAATGGCGGTCCGTTCCTCATTGTCGATGGTGATCTCTGCAAAGGCGGGAATGGTGACCAGGTCGATTCCGTTGGGCGCCACGTATCCGCGTGCAATGGCGATCGCTTTGACTGCCTGGTTCACGGCGCCTGCGCCGACGGCCTGAACTTCAGCAGTTCCCTTCTCCCGCATCACTGCGGCAAGAGCACCCGCGACAGACTTGGGCTTTGACTGGGCTGAAACCTTAAGTACTTCCATGTGGCACATCTCCCTCTTTAGCCAGAATCGTAAAGGTGTCTGCGAAACCCCTTCTGCCAACTAATTCGTACCACACCA
This sequence comes from Mycobacterium leprae, assembly GCA_050262655.1. Classification (GTDB taxonomy): domain Bacteria; phylum Bacillota; class Sulfobacillia; order Symbiobacteriales; family Symbiobacteriaceae; genus DASXVX01. The sequence continues at coordinate 538 of JBLNEM010000203.1, forward strand.
ACACTTTTCCTTTGTGTTCCGCATTTTTTATTCACGAAGAGTGTGTAAACGTTGTTCATTCGGTTTGAATTGACATCTATGAAGAAGGCCGACCCCGTCTTGGACGAGATCGGCCTCTTTGCAGCACTAGTCAACCAACCAAAGGCGCAAGAGCGGCCTTGGCGGCCTCCTGCTCTGCTTCCTTCTTGCTGCGCCCCCAGCCGGAGCCGAGCTGACGCTCGTGCTGGAAAACCCCAACCTGGAAGCGCTTGCTATGGGCGGGTCCCTCCTCGCAGAGCAGCCGGTAGAACGGGGCCTCGTGGCCGTCCCGCTGCAGCAGTTCCTGCAGGCGAGTCTTGTAGTCTACCCGGAGGGTCCCCGCGCGTGCTTCCAGCACCACGGGTTCCAATTCCCGCAGGATGAACTGCCTGGCTACTTCCAGACCGCCATCCAGAAAAAGAGCCCCTGTAACGGCTTCAAACGCATCGGCCAGGATGGAGTCACGATCCCGACCGGTGGTGGTTTCACCCTTGCCGAAGCGCATGAACTTCCCGACTGAAAGGGCCCGGGAGCGGCCCGCCAGCGACGGTTCGCAGACCACTGCGGCCCGCAGCTTGGTGAGGTCTCCCTCCGGCAGTTCCGGGTACCGATTGAACAGATATTGCGCCACAACCATGCCAACAACGGAGTCCCCCAGGAACTCGAGCCGTTCGTTAGAGGTGCTCCCCGGTGTCTCGTTGACATAGGTGGTATGGGTCAAGGCCTGCACCAGAAAAGTCAGGTCCCGGAACTGGTAGCCCAGCATCTCCGTAGCCCAGGTTTCAAGCGGGGATGGCACTCGGTTCACCTGCCCATTTGTGAAAAAAAGTCCCGCGCGGCTGTCGAAACACGACTGCCGACACGGGACTACCGGAAGTACTCGGATCGCCGGGTCCCGACTTACCGATGCTCCTTGATGTAGTTAACGGCATCGCTAACAGTCAGCAGCTTCTCGGCATCCTCGTCCGGAACCTCGATCTCAAACTCTTCTTCCAAAGCCATGATCAGTTCAACGATATCGAGGGAGTCAGCACCAAGGTCCTCAATAAAGGCGGACTCAATGGTAACTTCTTCCTCTTCCACACCCAGCTGATCAACAATAATAGCCTTCACCTTGTCGAAAATCTGGTCGGCCATGTGGCTCACCTCCCACCAAAAGATCGGGAAAAAAACGGATCTTTACTGCATCGTCAGACCACCGTCGACGGCCAGCGTCTGTCCGGTAATATAGGCCGCATCAGGTCCTGCCAGGAAGAGCACTGCTGCAGCTACATCTTCGGGTAGCCCAAACCGCTCCAGTGGGATCTGCTTCAGGTACGATTGACGCTGCTCTTCATTCAATTCTTTGAGCATACCGGCGTCGATCGCCCCAGGGGCAACGCAGTTCACTGTTACCCCCCGGCTCCCCAGTTCACGGGCCGTGGCCCGTGTCAGCCCTATCATGCCCGCCTTGGCTGCCGAGTAGTTTACCTGCCCGGCCACTCCCAGGAGACCACTGACCGATCCGATGTTGATGATCCGACCACTTCTGGCCTTCAACATCGGCCGGGTAACCGCTTTGGTACAGAGGAAGACGCCCTTCAGGTTGGTGTCGATGACGGCGTCCCAGTCCTCCTCCTTCATCCGCATCAGTAGCATGTCGCGGGTAATTCCGGCGTTATTCACCAGAATGTCGACTTGCCCGAAGGCCTCGATGGCGCCCTTGACCAGGGCCTCGGCCCCCTCGGCGGAGGCGATGTCGGCCTGAAGGGCCAACGCCTTGCCACCGGCGGTACGGATAGACTGGACCAACTCTTCGGCGGCGCCTGCGTTGCGAGCGTAGTTGACCACAACAGCCGCACCCTCAGCCGCCAGACGCCTCGCAATGGCGCTACCCAGCGCCCCGGAAGCACCGGTGACAATAGCCACCCGGTTGGCTAGCAACATATTAGCAGACCCTCCCATAGGAATCAAGGAGTTTCCCCAGGGTCTGGGAGTCCTCCACGTTCATTACAGGCAATTTTCTGTCGATCTTTTTGAGGAAGCCCGACAAGGCTCGGCCCGGCCCCACTTCCACGAACTGCTCCACGCCGTCGGCGATCATCTGCCGGACCGACTCCTCCCACCGCACGGGGCTGGAGACCTGGCGGATCAACAGTTGGCGGATATCGGCGCCGGTGGTAACGTAATCGGCCGTTACGTTGGCGATTACAGGCACCTGCGGATCCCGCAGCGTCACGCCTTCCAGGGCCGTCGCCAGCATCTCGCCGGCCCTTGTCAGCAGGCGTGAATGGAATGGCGCCGTCACGGACAGCTTGACGGTCTTCGCCCCCCGGGCCGCGGCCAGTTCCATGGCCTTGTCCACGGCGGTCCAGGTGCCGGAGAGCACGATCTGCCCGGGACAGTTGTAATTGGCCCCCTCTACGGTCTCACCGGTGGCGGCCGCCGCCTCCGCACAGACCGCATCCACGTCCGCGGCGTTCAGCCCCAGGATCGCGGCCATGCCGCCAACACCCAGGGGAACCGCTTCCTGCATGTATGTGCCACGCTTCTGGACCAGGGGCACGGCATCCTCGAATGAGAGCACGCCCGCCGCTACCAGGGCGGAATACTCGCCCAGGCTGAGGCCGGCCACCACGTCAGGGGTGATCCCGTTCTCCTTCAGCAGCGACAGGAAGGCGACCGAGACGGTCAGAATGGCCGGCTGCTGGTTCGCCGTCTTCTTCAGTTCCTCTTCCGGGCCGTCGAAGCAGAGGCTGGTCAGATCAAAACCGAGGGCCTCGTTGGCGGCTTCAAAATGACGGGCAACAGAGGGATACTGCGTAGCCAGTTCCCGACCCATGCCCACATACTGGGCGCCCTGGCCGGGGAACAGAAAAGCCGTTTTGGCCACGATTTCAACCTGCTTTCCTAGATTTCGTAGAGGACGACACCCACGGTGCCAGGGCCGGCGTTCGTGCCAACCACTGCACCAATGGGACCCACCCAGTACTCCTGCACGTCCCAGACCTTGCTGACTTCATCGACCCAGAGTTGTGCCTGCTCGGGCACGTTGGCATGGAGAATGGCCATCCGGACCTTGCGTCCGGCGGGCACCCGCTCCTGCAGCATCTCCAGAGCCCTGGGCAGCACCTTGGACCTGCCCCGGACCTTGTCAGCCGGCGCCACAACCCCTTCACGGTCCACCTGCAGAATCAGCTTCAGCCCCAGCAGACCGCCCAGGAGCGATGCGGCCTTGCCCACCCGGCCGTTCTTCTGGAGAAACTCCAGGGAGTCCAGGGTGAAGAGGATGTTCATGCGACCGGCGATCTCGTCGATCCGCCTGACCACATCGGCAGTGGGCGTCCCGGCTTCGGCCAGCCGGGCGGCCTCAATGACCATCATGCCCAGGCCAAGCGTGACGCTGCGGGTGTCCACCACAGTGATCTTCGCCTCGGGCAGCATCTGGGCCGCAATCTGGGCCGAGTTCATGGTGCCGGACAGGTTCGCCGAGATGCAGACACAGAGAATCTCATGGCCCTCGGCATGCAGGCGCTGAAACACCTGGAGGAAGTCGCCGGGGGCGGGCTGGGCGGTCTTCGGATGAAAGGGGCTGCTCTGAACCTTGGTCCAGAAATCGTCGGTCGACAACTGAACGCCTTCCAGGAAGGACTCCGGCCCAAAGTGTACGGTCAGCGGGACCATGGAGATACCGTACTTGGCCAGGAGCGCTGGGCTCAAATCAGATGTAGAATCCGTTACAATACGCAGCGCCATACCCGTAGACCTCCGTAAGTAGCTTACTTACCCCAGCGAAGCGCCACTGCGCCATAAACCAGACCGGCACCGAAGGAGACGAGAACCAGGTTGTCGCCATCCTTGATCCGGCCGGCTTCCAGAGCCTCGCAGAGCGCCAGGGGAATGCTGGCAGTAGACGTATTTCCATAACGATCCAGGTTGATCATGACCTTTTCCGGCGGCAGATCCAGCCGCTTCATGGCGCCTTCCACAATACGGATGTTGGCCTGATGCGGCACCAGCAGATCCAGGTCAGACAGGGCGAGGCCCGCTTTCTCCAGGACCTCGACGGTCGCCTCGTTCATCACCCGCACGGCGAACTTGTACACTTCGCCGCCGTTCATGCGCAGGTAATGCTGCTTGTTTGCCACGGTTTCAGCCGAAGCAGGCAGACGGGAGCCGCCCGCCGGCAGGATCAGGTGGCAGCCACCGGCGCCCTCGGCGCCCAGCTGGGAGGCCAGAATACCCTTCCCCTCGCTGACGGGCTGAAGGATCGCCGCACCGGCTGCGTCGCCAAAGAGGACGCAGGTGGCACGATCGGTGTAATCGGTAATGCGCGACAGCAGTTCGACGCCGATCACCAGGGCGCACTTGTACATACCGGTCTGGATGAACTGCTGCGCCACGACCAGTCCGTGCAGCCAGCCCGGGCAGGCGGCGGCAATATCAAAGGCAGCGGCATGGGTTGCCCCCAGCTTGTCCTGCAGGATGCAGGCGGTAGACGGGAAGGCATGGTCGGGGGTGATGGTGCCGACCACGATCAGGTCGATCTCCTCACCGGTGATGCCGGCCATGGCCATCGCCTTCTGGGCGGCCTTCAGGGCGTAATCCGAACTGGCCTCGCCCGGTTCGGCAATGTGCCGCTCCCGGATGCCCGTCCGGCTGACGATCCATTCGTCGGAGGTTTCGACCATCTTCTCGAAGTCCTTGTTGGTCAGAACCTTCTCTGGCACAGCCATACCGATACCCGTGATCCCAACAGGAACTAACTTCATGGGGTCTCCCTCCAGATTTCAATGTAGTGGGGGTCCGGGTAACTGGTTGGAGACCGCTCTCAAAGGGGCGGGCCTAGCTCTCTGGCTCGGCCGCCGCCTGCGTGTATTCCGCAATGGCGAGGGCCAGTTTAGCGGTGACGTCCCCCTGCAGGGCGGTCCGCATAACCCGCAGGCCGCTCTTGATACCCTTGGCTTCGGAGGAGCCGTGGCATTTGACCACCGGCGCCTTCAGGCCCAGCAGCAGCGCCCCGCCGTACTCGGTGTAGTCGAACTTCTTCAAGGCCTTGGACAGCGCCGGCTTGGCCAGGGCGGCGCCGACGGTCGAAAGCACCGTCGAGGTGAGGGCCTCCTTCATGACATGCATGAGGGCGGTGCCCGCACCTTCAAAGGTCTTCAGCAGAACGTTGCCGGGGAAGCCGTCGGTCACAACCACATCGGCGCCGCCCCAGATTACCTCGCGGGCTTCAATGTTGCCGGTGAAGTGGATGCCGCCGGTCTGCTTCAGCAGCTGGTAGGTCGCCTTGGTGAGGGCATTGCCCTTCTCCTCTTCGGCGCCGTTGTTCAACAGTGCCACTCGAGGCGTTTTGATCCCCAGCACCTCGCGGGCGTACACGTTGCCGATCAGCGCAAACTGCACCAGCCACTCGGGCCGGCAGTCCGGCGTGGCGCCAATGTCCAACACGAAGGACGGCTTCTCGGCGGTGGTGGGGAAAATCGTGCCCAGTGCGGGCCGGTCGATCCCCTTCATGCGGCCAATACCCAGTGTGCCCACAACAACCGCGGCACCGGTGGATCCGGCCGTCACCATGGCCTGAGCCTGACCCTCTTTCACGAGACGGGCCGCCACGACCATGGAAGCGTCCTTCTTGCTGCGCACCGCCCTGGTGGGCTCTTCGTGAGTCGTAATCACTTCCGAGGCGTGCACAATCGAAACCGTGGGCGGCAGACCGCCATGCTTGGCGGCCTCGGCCCGAATCCGCTGCTCGTCCCCGACCAGGATGATCTCCAGACCCCACTCGC
>JBLNEM010000204.1:0-4448 GCA_050262655.1 Mycobacterium leprae
ACGCTCTGGGATGTGGGGATCGAGACGCTTGAAGCTCACCGCCGGCGCGGCATGCCTCCGCTGTCTTCCGCGCGCTCGCGGCCAGATGGCGGAATCGGAAGAGAGCACGTCTGGGGCGCCGGCGACAAGAAAGTGGCCTACGCGTTCCGGGAGCTGAAGGCGATCGTTGGCGAGAAGTGGTGCCTCGAAAGCCCCCGGGACCTCATGGCCTATTCCTATGATGCGACGCCGCTCTACCAGAGCGCCCCGGACGCCGTCGTTCTGCCGGGCAACACCGAAGAGCTCCAGGCGATCATGCGGGTGCTTTACGCCAACCGGATTCCGGTGGTCCCCCGCGGTTCGGGCTCCAACCTGTCGGCCGGCACCGTGCCCACCAGCGGCGGGGTCGTGGTACCGCTCAACCGGCTGAACCAGATTCGGGAGGTCGACCATGAGAACCTGACCGCCACCGTGGAGCCCGGCGTGATCACCGCCGCCTTCCATAAAGAGGTGGAGTCGCTGGGCCTCTTCTACCCGCCCGATCCCGGCTCCATGATCATCTCCACCCTGGGCGGCAACGTGGCCGAGTGCTCCGGCGGCCTGCGGGGCCTGAAGTACGGCGTTACGAAGGATTATGTGGTCGGCCTGAAGGCGGTGCTGGCCGACGGCCGCCTGTTGGAGATGGGCGGCAAGAGCGCCAAGGACGTGGCCGGCTACGACCTGGTGAAGCTCTTCGTCGGCTCCGAAGGGACCCTCGGTCTGATCACCGAGGCGACCATGAAGCTGATTCCGCTCCCCGAGACCCGCCGCACCATGCTGGCGCTCTTCCCCGACCTGACCGGCGCCGCCCGGGCCGTCAGCCGCACCATTGCCAGCCGGATCATCCCCGCCACCCTGGAGTTCCTGGACAACCCCACCATCCGGGTGGTGGAGGAGTTCGCCCGGATCGGCCTGCCGGTCGATGCCGGCGCACTGCTGCTGATCCAGCAGGACGGGCCGGAGTCGCTCTGCGAGCGGGACATTGCCCGCATCGCCTCCATCTGCAAGGAGGAGGGCGCCTTCGAAACCCGCCTGGCGCAGACCGAGGCGGAAGAGAATGCGCTCATGGCCGCCCGCCGCTCGGCCCTCACCGCCCTGGCCCGCAAGAAGCCCACCACGGTACTGGAAGATGCCACGGTGCCCCGGGCCCGGCTGGCGGAGATGGTGGAGCAGGTGAACGTGATCGCCCGGAAATACAGCCTCGATATCTGCACCTTCGGCCACGCCGGCGACGGCAACCTGCACCCCACCTGCCTGACCGACGAGCGTGATCACGAGGAGATCGAGCGGGTGGAGGCCGCCTTCGCCGAGATCTTCGACGCCGCCATCAAACTGGGCGGCACCATCACCGGCGAGCATGGCGTGGGCGAGGCCAAGGCCGGCTATCTGGAGTGGAAGGTGGGCAGCACCGGCATCGAAGTGATGAAGTCGGTCAAGGCCGCCTTCGACCCGCACCAGATCCTGAATCCCGGCAAAATGTTTGCCCGCGACACCCGGCGGAGGGTGGTGGTGCAGAAATGAGCGAGAGTCTGCTGAAGGCGGTCCAGCGGGAGAGCGAACTGAAGGTCACCGGCACGTTTGATGAAGAGATCCTCATGAACTGCATGCGCTGCGGCTTCTGCCTCTCCGCCTGCCCCACCTACCGGCACGAAGAGGTGGAGTCGGCGGCGCCCCGTGGCCGCATTGCCCTCATGCGGGCCGTCCACGAGGAGAACCTGAGCATTGTCGACATCGCCCAGTCGCTGGATGAGTGCCTCGGCTGCCGGGCCTGCGAGGTGGTCTGCCCCGCCGGCGTCGAATACGGCACGCTGCTGGAATCGGGCCGGGCGGCCCTCACCGCGGCCCGGCCCAACCCCTGGCCGATGCGCTTTGCGTACAAGTATGTGCTGGGCACGCCCTTTGGCATCAAGGCCGCCGGCTGGGGGCTCTGGCTCTATCAGGTGACCGGCTTGCAGAAGCTGGCCCAGGCCACCGGACTGGTTGCCAAGATCGGCGGGGTGGGCATGGCCGGCATGGAGGCCGCCGTGCCGCGGACGGCTTCGCCCCTGCGGCGGGCTCAGGCCCGGCAACTGCCGATTACCTACGCCGTGGGCCCTCGCCGGCTGAAGGTTGGCTTCTTCCTGGGCTGCCTCTCGGAGATCGCCTTCTTCGAGACCAACCAGAATGCCATTGCCGTGCTGGCGCAGGCCGGCTGCGAGGTGACCATCGTGCCGGGCCAGGGCTGCTGCGGCGCCGTGCACGCCCACGCCGGCGAGCACGACCTGTTTGTGCAGCAGGCCACCCGCAACATCGCCGCCTTCGAGAACGGCGGCTTCGACTATATTGTGAACACCGCCGGTGGCTGCGGCGCCGCCCTGAAGGAGTACGGCAAGCACTTCCAAAACGACCCCCAGTGGGCGGAGCGGGCGGCGCAGTTCAGCGCCCGCTGCAAGGACTTCGCCGAACTGGTGGCCGAACTGGCGCCCCTGCCCATGGGCGAGTTGAGCGGCCGGGTCACCTACCAGGACTCCTGCCACCTGCGCAATGTCCAGAAGGTGGTCGGCCAGCCCCGCAAGCTGCTGAAGTCGATCCCCGGCATGGAGTACGTGGAACTGCCCGAGGCCGACCGCTGCTGCGGCGCCGCCGGCACCTACGCCATGACCCAGGCGCTGATCTCCGACGACCTGTTGGATCAGAAGATGGAGAAGGTGAAGGGCACCCGGGCGGCCACCCTGGTGGTGGCCAACCCGCCCTGCCAGTTGGAGATGATCGAAGGGGTGCAGCGGGCCGGCCTCGCCGACCAGATACAGGTGAAGCACATTGCCGACGTGCTCGCCGAGGCGGTGCGCAAGGCGAAGAAGAAGTAGGAATTACGGAAGCCGGGGGCCTCATCACCCCCGGCTTTGTCGCGCCTCCCGAAGGAAACGGCCACAGTGGAGCGAATATTGAAGCGAGATGCCGTCGAAAGGAAGCGCACTCGCTATGCTGAAGCCCCATCTTTTCCGGGAACTGAAGGCGATCGTCGGTGACCGGTGGTGCCTGGAGAGCCCGCGGGAGCTCATGGCCTACTCCTATGATGCGACGCCGCTCTACCAGAGCGCACCGGATGCCGTTGTGCTGCCGGGCAGTACCGAAGAGCTGCAGGCGATCATGCGGGTGCTTTACGCCAATAAGATTCCCGTGGTCCCCCGCGGTTCGGGCACCAACCTGTCGGCCGGTACCGTGCCCACCTGCGGCGGCGTGGTGGTGCCGCTGAACCGGCTGAACCAGATTCAAGAGAATACATATTGGGCACGTCCTCCGGCCTGAAGCTGGCCGGGTGGGGACTCTGGTTCTATCAGGTGAGCGGCCTGCGGTGGCTCGCCCGCCAGACCGGCCTGGTGGCGCGCATCGGCGGCGTCGGCCTGGCCGGCTGGGAGGGCGCCCTGCCCCGGGCCGCCTCGCCCCTGCGCCGGGCCAGGGCCCGCCGGCAGCGGGTGACCCGGGTGGCCGGCGCCCGCCGGCTGAAGGTGGGCTTCTTCCTGGGCTGCCTCTCGGAAATCGCCTTCTTCGAGACCAACCAGCATGCGATCGAAGTGCTGGCCGCGGCCGGCTGCGAGGTCACGGTGGTGCCGGGCCAGGGCTGCTGCGGCGCCGTGCTGAAGGAGTATGGCCACCACTTCCGCACCGATCCCCAGTGGGCCGAGCGGGCCGCAACGTATAGCGCCCGCTGCCGGGACTTCGCCGAACTGGTGGGTGAGCTTGCCCCCCTGCCCTTCGGCCCGTTAAGCGGCCGGATCACCTACCAGGACTCCTGCCACCTGCGCAATGTCCAAAAGGTAGTGAGCCAGCCCCGCCAACTGCTGCGGTCGATCCCCGGCGTAGAGTACGTAGAGCTGCCCGAGGCCGACCACTGCTGCAGCGCCGCCGGCACCTACGCCATGACCCACGCCCGCATGGCCGACGATTTGCTGGACCAGAAAATGGCCCACGTGCGGCAGACTCGGGCGACCACGGTGGTGGTAGCCAACCCGCCCTGCGCGCTGGAGATGATGGAGGGGGTGCAGCGGGCCGGGCTCGCCGGCCAGGTGCAGGTGATGCATATCGCCGACGTGCTGGCCGAGGCGGTGCGGGCCGGGCGGAAGCGGGAATAACGAAAGCCGGGAGCATGGTTGCTCCCGGCTTCTTTCTGTTTGGCTACTGACACCTGTACTCGGCCGGAATCAAGGCGGCGTCCAGATCGGCGCCGCCGAACTGGTCGTGGGGCGTTACCGCCAAGGACAGGCAGATGGTCGGCGGCCGGTGATAGATCTGGCGGTAGAAGGGGCCGATGAAGGGCAGCCGCAGGGGAATGGTGACCCGGCTGACCAGCGCCTGGAGGGGGCTCGTGGGCAAGAGCCAGAACTCGGCCGTGGTCGGTCCGCCGATGTACGGATGGGTACCGCTGGGCTTAAGCGTGAACGGGTTGGTCC
>JBLNEM010000205.1:0-8780 GCA_050262655.1 Mycobacterium leprae
AAGGGGGACCTTACCATGGCTAAGATCCTGGTCTCTGGCTACTATGGGTTCAACAACACGGGGGACGAGGCGGTGCTGACCGGCATCATTCGTTCGACCCGCGAGTTGGAGCCTACCACTACCTTTACAGTTATATCGGGCACAGTAGCGCAGACCCGGGTCTTGCATGGCGTCGATGCCGTGAGCCGGGGGGCGTTCAGGGAGATCTGGCGGATCATGGGCGAGGTGGATCTGGTCCTGCAGGGCGGGGGAAGCCTCGTGCAAGACCGGACCAGCCTGAAGTCGCTGCTCTATTACCTCAGCATTCTCACCATGGCCAAACTGCGGCGTAAGCCGGTGATGATCTTCGCCCAGGGCATCGGTCCGGTGGTGACCAATACCGGGCGGTCTGTTGTTCCCCTGGTTTTGAACCGGGTGAACCAGATTACGGTGCGGGACCCCGAATCGAAAGAGACGCTCCGCCGTCTCGGGGTGCACCGGCCGGCCGTCGTTACGGCTGACCCGGCGCTTGCCCTGGGGCCGTCGAACCCGGCGGAGGGATTGGCGCTGCTGCGGCAGCACGGGGCGGACCCCCGGCCGATCATCGGGGTTTCGGTGCGGCCGTGGAAGCATCAGGGGCAGCCGATGGAGCCGGAACTGGCGCGGGCGCTTGACCAGATGGCGCGGGAGTACGGCGCTCAGGTGGTGTTCCTGCCGATGCAGTATCCGCATGATGTGCGGGCGGGAGCGGCGGTGGCCGGCTTCATGCAGGAGCGTGCGCTTGTGCTGGAGGCGCGGTTCACGCCGGCCCAGACAATGGCGATGGTCGCAGCCTGCAACCTGTTCGTCGGGATGCGTCTGCACACGCTGATCTTCGCAGCGCTGAATGGCGTTCCCCTGGTGGGGTTGTCCTACGATCCAAAGAACGACAGCTTTCTACAACGAATTGGCGAAACGGCCGCGGGCACGACCGACCATTTGAACGGCGACGCGGTGGTTGAGGCGGCCCGGCGGGTGATGGCGGATGTGCCTTCCTTCCGGGCGCACATGGCCGAGTACATGGCAACGATGATCCCGCTGGCCCGGGAGAACGCACGGCTGGCCTTGTCGTTGTTGAAGCGGAGGGAGCAGCCGTGAGCCGAACACAGATTTTGGCCATTGGTGTCGACCAGGTGACCATGGCGGAGGCCGTGGAGCGCTGCATGGAATGGGTGCACAGCGATTCGACGCACCTGGTGGTCACCCCGAACGCGGAGATCGGCTACGCCGCCGCCCGGAACCCGGAGCTGGCAGCCGTGATCAACGGCGCCGACCTGGTGATTCCGGATGGCATTGGCGTGGTGCTGGCGGCACGCATTTTGGGCAACCCCGTGCCGGGGAAAGTGGCAGGCGTGGAGCTGACGAATAACCTGCTAGAGGCGCTCTCTCGCCGCGGCGAAGGGCGGGTCTACCTGCTGGGCACCCGGCCCGAGGTGGTCGCAAAGGCAGCGGAGCACGTGGCCCGGCAGTATCCCGGGGTTCAGGTGGTCGGTTACCACGACGGCTTCTTCAAGGATGAAGAGGATGCGCCGGTGGTGGCGGCCATTCGGGAGGCCAGACCGGACTTTCTGGTGGTGGGCATGGGCTCACCCCGGCAGGAGCAGTGGCTCTACCGCCATCGGGCCGAGTTGAACGCCAAGGTCTGCATCGGCGTAGGCGGTGGCATTGATATCTGGGGCGGTGCGGGGCGCCGGGCGCCGGAATGGGCGTTGAAGACGAACCTGGAGTGGCTGTGGCGCATGGTGCATTTCGGCCGGTACAGCCGGGTGCTGCCGCCGCTGGCCAAGTTCGTGCTCCTGGTGATGGCGCAGCGGCTGAAGGGCAAGTCGAAGTAGCAACGGACGGTAGCTCACCTTTCGGGGGAGGCCTCCTGCATGCGCATTGCGTTTATCAGCGACATTCACTCGAACTACCACGCCCTGGAAGCGGTGCTGCACGATGTGGCAGGCCGTGGCATCGACCGGATCATCTGCCTGGGGGATATCACCCTGAAGGGTCCGCTGCCGCGGGAGTGCGTCGATCGGGTCCGGGATCTGGGCTGCCCGGTGGTGCTGGGCAACACGGACCTGGCTTACGATCCGGCTTATGAACCCAGCCGTTTTCCGGCGAAGAACCGGAGTCACGTAGCGCTGCAGGCCGACTTCGGTCGGCATGTGGCGGCGCTGTCGGCGGCGGACCGGCAGTGGCTCTGCACCTTTCCGCTGGCTTGCACCGAGGACTGGGACGGGGTGCAGGTAGAGTACTTCCACGCCACGCCTACCAACAACTATCACCTGCTGATGCCCTGGGCGGAGAACGAGGAACTGGCTCGGCTGCCGGCGTCGCCGGCGACGGCCGTGGCCGCCTTTGGGCACTGTCACCGGCCCTTCATCCGCAACCTGCAGGGAGTCACGATGATCAACTCGGGCAGTGTCGGCATTCCGTTCGATGGCGACCCGAGGCCGAGCTATGCGGTGCTGGAGATCCACCGGGGAACGACGGCGGCCACCCTGATCCGGGTGCAGTATGACGCTGAAGCGGCGATTCGCGCTGCGCACTCTGTTGGCATGCAGGGATGGGAGTTGTTCGCCCACACGGCCCGGACCGGGCTGTATCCAGGGTAGGAGCGCATTGAAAGCATCAGGCCGGGGCAGAAGCCCCGGTCTTTTGTGTCTACCTGAGCAGACCTCACGATTTGGCAGATATACGGGCAGCCAGCCAATGCGGCTGGCTGCTTTCTTCATTGGCGAGATCCGTTGGCCATTGTTGTTGACATATGGCAGGATGTCCAGAAACCACAATGACCCGAATATCGTCGAAATCGAAGGGATGCCATCAGATCCTGTCGAAACCCCCTGTAATATGGAGCCCCGTGACGCGGACGCGCATGGCGGCCTTCCATTTTTGGCGTAAGGCACCGTTCTGACATCGGTTCTTGGACCATTACCGCTATCACATTGCCGGCCTCTGCTGCGGCAGGAGGCTGTTCTCGTTCGTGTCGTATCAACGGACGCAGCTCTATGTGGGGAGTGAAAGCTATTGATTCAATTCCAGAAGGTAACGAAGGTATATGCGAGCGCCCACACCCCTTCCCTCAACGAGATTGATGTGGAGATCGGGCGGGGGGAATTTGTGTTCCTGGTCGGCCCTTCGGGGGCGGGCAAGTCGACTTTCATGAAGCTGCTTTATCGCGAGGAACTGCCCACGTCCGGCAAGGTGATGCTGGACAAGCGGGATATTGCGAAGCTGCGGGAGCAGGACGTACCGTTCCTGCGGCGCAGCCTGGGCGTGATCTTTCAGGACTTCAAGCTGCTGCCGGAGCGCAGCGTCTTTGAGAACGTGGCCTTTGCGCTGGAGTGTACCGATGTGCCGCGCCGGGAGATTATCCGCCGGGTCCCGGCCGCCCTTGAACTGGTCGGCCTGCGGCACAAGACCCATTCCCGGACGCAGGAGTTGTCCGGTGGTGATCAGCAGCGGGTGGCGGTGGCCCGGGCGATTGTGCGCAATCCCGTGCTGATCGTCGCCGACGAGCCGACTGGCAACCTGGATCCGGAGAACTCCATGGCGATTATGAAGTTGCTCTCGGACATCAACCAGATGGGCGCCACGGTTGTGGTGGCCACGCATGCCAAATCGATTGTGAACCAGATGAAGAGGCGGGTGATCGCCCTGGAGAAGGGCCGGATCGTCCGGGATGAGCAAAGGGGGGCCTACGGTTATGAATCCTAGATCGTGGGTCACTGCGGCCCGTGATGCTTTCCGGAGTATGACACACAGCCCGCTCATGTCCCTGGCCAGTGCGGCCACGGTGGCGGTTTCGCTGCTGGTGCTCTCGGTGGTGACGCTGCTGGCGGTCAACTTGCAGTTCATGGCCTCCTCGGTGGAGAGCCAGGTGCAGATTCAGGCGTACCTTTGCTCCACGCAGGTGCCAAACAACGCTTGCCCCAAGACCGAGCTGACCGACGCACAGAAGAAGGCGGCGGTCGATCAGGTCGCCAAACTGCCGGGCGTGAAGAGCGCCGTCTTTGTGAGCAAGGAACAGGCGTTGGCGGATATGAAGAAGGAGTTCGGCGAGCACTCGGACATTCTGAACGACCTGGACAGCAACCCGCTGCGGGACGCCATTCAGGTGACCCCACTTGATGCCAACAACATCAAGAGTGTGGCGTCTGCCGTGGGCAAAGTATCCGGCGTGTCCGATGTGAAGTATGGCCAGGAGTATGTAGACAAGCTGCTTACCTTCACCAACGCGGTGCGGGTGGCCGGCGCCGGCCTGGTGCTGATGCTGATCGTGGCTACGGTGTTGACCCTGTCCAACACGATTCGCCTGGCCGTATACGCCCGGCGCCGTGAGGTCGCCATCATGAAGCTGGTGGGCGCTACCGACTGGTATATCCGGCGCCCGTTCATGATGGAGGGCATCTTCCTCGGCGTCTTCGGCGCCGCACTGGCGATGGGATTGACCAGCATCGGCTATCAGCGGCTGGTCGATTACGTACACGGCTCGATTCCATTCCTGCCGATTCGGTCGGCGGCTTCGGTGCTGGTGGGCCAGACGCTGGCGATTGTGGTTCTGGGCGGATTACTGGGAGCGGCGGGCAGCTATGTTTCGCTCCGCCGATTCCTGAAAGTATAGGAGGGCGGGCGATTGCAGAGCAAAGGCAGATTCGCCCGCCTGCTCCGGTGGCTGGTGATCCCGGTCATCATCGCCGGAGTAGCAACACAGGCGGCACCGCCTGTGCGGGCAGCGGACAACTCGACAAAAAACGGACTACAGGACAAACTCAACAGCATTCAGGCTGACCGGGCAGAGGTCAGCGGGAAACTGGATGCAGCAACGCAGAAAGCATCGGCGGCCCAGACACAACTGGACCAGGCCACACAGCAAGCAAAGGATGCCGATGCTCAGGTACAGTCCCTGAAGAACCAGATGGCGTCCACGCAGAAGGACTTGGACACGATCCAGGCCAATCTGAAGAAGACGCAGGACCGGTACAACAAGACGCAGGCGGCCCTGGCCCTTCGGGTGCGGTCGCTGGATGAGGAAGGCCGGGTCAGCTACCTGGCCGTGCTCTTCGGTTCCTCCTCCTTCGCTGACTTCATTGGCCGGCTGGAGATGCTGAAGCTGGTCGTGCAGCAAGATTCGAAGCTGATCACCCAGGTGCGTCAGGATAAGCAGTCGCTGGTGGATCAGCAGACGCAGGCGACGACCCGGATGAACCAGTTGAGCCTCCTGAAGGCCCAGGCGGACAGCCAGAAGCAGGTGGCGGATGCCCGGCGGTCAGACATGGAGCAAATCTCGCGGTCGCTGGAAGGAGCCAAGCGTGATCTGGCGGCTCAGCTAGATGCGGACGACCAGCAGGCTGCGGCAGTACGGGCCCAGATCGACGCCCTGATGGCGCAGGCCAACCGGCCGTCGAACGGTGCCTTCAATCCGATCTGGCCGGTGCAGAAGCCCTACATTATTACCGATCCCTACGGCCCCCGGATGCACCCAATCCTCCACGTAGAGCGGATGCACTACGGCACAGACTTGAACGCACCGATGGGGTCGCCCATTTACGCCATTGAAAGTGGCGTAGTGGTGGAGTCCCATTGGGATGACGCTTATGGGAACCTGATCGTTATTGACCATGGCGGCGGCTATTCCAGCTGGTATGGGCATAATTCGCAGTCCCTGGTTTCGGTGGGTGACCATGTGACGCAGGGCCAGGTGATTGCCCGGGCCGGCAGCACCGGTTGGTCTACAGGTGCGCACTGCCACCTGGAGATTCACGTGAACGGCAAAGCGGTGAATCCCATGTCTTTTTACGATACAACCGGCGTACCTGTAATGGAGTAGCGCAAAGGGGGGCCCGGGAGTCGAATACAAGGCTCCCGAGGCCCCTCTTCCCGTTTGACCACGGCTTTACCTAAGGGTATACTGTGGTCCAACGAACAAAGATGTATAGTCTGGAAAGTTATATGAGAGGATGACTCCGGGAATGATCGACCGGCGCAAGGCCTATTCACTCGTAGCCCTGGTGGTGTTGCTTTGTAGCGGCTTCAGCTTCTACGCAGGAGCAACCGGGATGTTCCCCCGCCTGAACGAGGTTGTAGACAGAAATACTGCTGTGATGACCAAGCAGGCGACCCCTGCTGCGGCCGGTGGACTGGACCTTAACAAGCTGAAAATGGTGCAGGACACCATTAACCAGGAGTACCTGAACCCGGTGACGGCGGACCAGCTGACTGTAGGCGCGCTGCGGGGCATGGTAGCGGCCACCGGCGACAAGTACTCGGTGTACTACACCCCCGAGGAGTACAAGCGGTTCGAGCAGCAGTTCGACGCGTCGCTGAGCGGGATCGGCGTCTATGTGGAAATCTCGCCGAAGACGAATATGGTGACCGTGGTTTCGCCCATGAAGGGGAGCCCGGGTGAGCAGGCCGGCCTGAAGGCGGGCGACACGATCCTGGCCGTCGACGGCACGGATATTCATGACTATACCCTGGACAAGGCGGTGGAGATGATCCGCGGCAAGGCCGGGACCAAGGTGACGCTGACGATTCAGCGGCAGGGCGAAAACAGGGCCCTGCAGTTCACCATCACCCGAGCCACCATTGACCTGCCGACGGTCGACTCCAAGATGCTGGAGCCCGGTGTTGGCTATATCCAGTTGATGCAGTTCAACGACAAGGTGTCGGATAAGGTGGCCAAGGCGATTGCCGACCTCCGGAGCCAGGGCATGACCCGGCTGGTGCTGGATCTGCGGCAGGATCCGGGCGGCCTGCTGACCGAGGCGATTAATACCGCTTCGCTCTTCGTGCCGGAGAAGCAGCCGGTGCTGTATGTCGAGGGCAAGGACGGCAAGCGGGTGACTTACGTTTCCCATGGCGCCGCCACCAAGTTCGATCTGCCGCTGGTGGTCCTGGTGGACGGTGGCACGGCCAGCGCGGCCGAAATCCTCTCCGGCGCACTGAAGGATGATCATCTGGGCGTGCTGATGGGCGCCAAGACGTTCGGCAAGGGCTCGGTCCAGAACTTCCAGCAGTTCGAAGATGGCTCCGGCATCAAGCTGACCACCGCCCACTATCTGACCGCCGGCGGTGTGGCGATCAACGGAGTCGGCATCATGCCGGACGTGCAGTTGAAGGACAACCCGGCCGACGTGCTCCCGGGCGATGCCGGCGACGTGCAGCTGCAGGAAGCGGTCAAGTATATCAAGGGCATGAACCGGTAGGTCAGGGGGGATCCGTCTTGACGCCGCTCTTGGGCATGGCTCGTCTGATCTTCAAAACCATACCTGACCTGCTCTTGAGCGGCTGGTCTGCCCTGCTCATGCTACTGGCGGTGCTGCTGGTCTTCTGGCAGTACCGACGGGTTGCGGTGACCGAGGCGGAACTGTACGGCATCCCCAAGCATTCGGCTCTGACGCAAACCGGCTATTCCTTGTGGGTCGGTATGGTGGGGGGCGTTCTGGGCAGTTTCCTGTTTGCGCTCACCGGCATCGGTCTGGTGGACGCGCCGGGCGCTCCTTCCGCCCTGCTCTATCTCTGGCCGCTCTCGATCGGATTGGGGGCCTTCAACCCCCGCTTTCTCTGCTTTGCCTATGGGGCGACCTTGCTCGCGTTGAGTCACCTGATCACCGGGTGGCCGCACATCGACGTGCCGCAGTTGACCGGGTTGATCGCCATCATGCACATGGTGGAGGCTTTCCTGATCTGGGCAAGTGGGGACTCCTGCGCCACACCGATCTCGATCGACCGGAACACAGCCGAGCCCATTCCGGGTTTCGCCTTGCAGCGCTTTTGGCCGGTGCCGCTCATACTGCCCTGGTTTACAGTGGTGGGCGGTGCACCGGTTGACATGCCGGGCTGGTGGCCGCTCCTGCGACCGGACCCGCAGCTGGTAGGGGTGGCCGGCAGTTTGAACTGGGGGCTCCTGCCCGTTGTGGTGACCTTGAGCTATACGGATCTGGCCATTGCCGGCGCGCCGCAGCAGCGCACGCAGCAGTCCAGTCGGGCGTTGCTGCTGTACAGCGGTATTTTGCTGTTGTTGGCGGTGGGCGCCAGCCGGTTCCCGCCGCTGGTCTGGGCGGCGGCGCTCTTCAGCGGGATCGGGCATGAGGCGATGGCGGTCCTGGCCGGACGGCTGCAGATGTTGGGCACGCCTTACTTGCAGCGCCCACCCCGCGGGGTTGGCGTGCTGGATGTGCTGCCCGGTTCGACGGCAGAGGCCGGCGGGCTGCGGACCGGCGCGGTAATCCTGACGGTGGACGACCTGGAGGTGCACAGCAAGGCCGAACTGCATGACGCACTGATGGCGTCGCCGGCCTATGTGCGCATCATGTATCGGGTGGGGCATCAGTTGGAGCATTGCCGGATTCCCAGGCCACCTGAGGGGCTGTTCAGCTTCGGGGCCATTGTGCTGCCGGAATCGGGGGACCGTCCGCTGGTGAAGCTGCGCCGGCCTTCGTTCTTCCGCCGGAACGGACTTGAGCAATAAGAGAAAACCCACCTGTCGAGGTGGGTTTTTTTGTGGGATCAGCGACCGCTGCGCATGCCGCCGTGTCAGGGGAACCGGTGGTAAAGCGTCCCGCCGGATTCGATAATCCGGACCATGGGCGTGCTCTCCCGGGCGGGGGTGCGCGGTGGTTTGCGGCATGGGTTTGGTTCCGGGCCGGCGACGGGAGCGGGGGCGGGTGCCGGAACCGGTGCGGGATCCGGGGGGGCCGGGGGGAGCGCGCAGGGGCCGCCGCGTTGGAAGACATGTACGTTCAGGGTGGCGGCATGCTGATGGCGGT
>JBLNEM010000206.1:0-5500 GCA_050262655.1 Mycobacterium leprae
CCTGCCCGGCGCGCATGTCGTCGCCGGCGAAGGCCGGCAGGATTTGCGAGCCGCGCCGGCTGGTCACATGCACCAGGTCGCTGGTCAGTCCGGTCACCAAGGTAGGCTGCGTGGTAACAGATTCGATCGTGCCCAGTTCCGTGCCGGTCTTGCTGTCGTAGATTCTGTCCCCGGTTTTCAGGGCCTCGGCAACCACCGGGATGACCGCCTTCACCGCGAAGGTGACCGCAATGGGCCGGCGCTGACCGAGCCAGTGGCTCTGGGCGTATGTATAGCTATAGCGGGCAGTCACGGCCAGGATGATCAGAAGCAGGGCGACATCGAGCAGGTTGAGCCGGCCGAAGAGCCGCCAGTTACGGATGGACGATGGCATTGCGCAAAACCTCCCTTACTCCGAACGCAGCACCTTGATGTACTCGATCCAGGCTGGCTGTCTGACGAATCCCAGGCGTTCGTTGATGTGCAGCATGGGCCCATTCGTCGTGGCGTTGAAGGTCTCGACTTCCTTATAGCCCTGCTGCTTGGCCCAGGCCAGTGCGTGCACCTTCAGCGCCAGAGCGATTCCACCCCCCCGGCACTCCCGCCGGACACCCGTGAAACCGGTGTGCAGCTTGCCTTGTTCCGCCGTTCGCCAGAGGGTGCTGAGGCCGACGTAGCGGTCGCCCTGGATGGCGATGAAGTAGGCCTCCGGCATGAAGTAGGGGTCGGACAGGATCTTCTCCCGCCAGGCCTCAAACTCCATCGTAGTCAGCGGTTGATGGCTTGGCATGTCCAGGCGTGTCGTGGTGACCAGGTCATAGACCCGGCGTTCCAGGTCCGGTTCGGTTTGCCGCAGTGCTGCATAGGAGGCGATGGTGACCCCTGGCGGCGGCGTTTCACCGTACAGGGTTGGGGTAAAGCCGGTCAGGTCGATCACCGACTCCCAACTCCGCATCGCTTCGGTGAAGCCGCGCTGGGTGAGGAAGCGGATCGACCAGGGCATATGCTCGCGGGCACTGGCCCGCACGGAGAGCGGTTCGAACGGCTCCAGGCCGGCCATCACGGTCTCAAACAGCGCCCGACCGATGCCGCTCCCCTGGTACGCGGGCGAGACCCAACCATCCAGCACGAACTTGCGTGGATGGTAGCTGCCGAGAAACTGAAAGTACCCGGCACCGCCTACCAACTGCCCATCTACTTCGGCAGACCACCAGGCATGCTTACACCGGGGGTCCCGGTGCTCATCGTCGTAGCGCATCTGCTCGACATCGAGGGGGAACTCATAGGCCAGCGTTCCAGTATGCGCCGTGGCCTCGTAGTCGGCTGGTACAAACGGACGGATCGTGAACGACATCGAATTTCCCCCCACATGTACGGCTGGAACCTTATTCGGTTCGCAGCACCTTGACGTAGTCGATCCAGGCCGGGGTTTTGACGAAACCCAGCCGTTCGTTGATCCCCAGCATGGCCCGGTTAACCGCCGCGTTGAAGGTGATCACCTGCTTGTAGCCGGCTTCCTTGGCCCGAGTGAGGAGTCGCACCTTCATCGCCAGGGCGATGCCCCGGTTCCGATACGCTCGTCGCACCCCGGTCAGGCCCGTGTTGAGCTGCCCCTCCTCCGGTGAGCGCCAGAGGACGCTCTGGCCGACAAAACGGTCACCGTGCGTCGCAATCAAGTAGTACTCGGGCAGGAAGTCGGGGTACTCATGCAGTTCCCGGACCCACGATTCGTAGTTCAGTGGCGTGAGCGGTTCGGTGGTGGGCTCATCCATGCGGACGGTGCTCACCAGGTCAAACAGTTTCCAATCCAGTTCCGGATCGCCGGTGAGGTCGGCGTACGGGCGGATGACGATGCCCTGTTCTTGCAGCCTCTCTTCCGTGTCGCTCAAGGTGGGATCAAACGTGTCCAGGAGCAGCGTAGACTGCCATTTGCGCAGTCCCTCGGTGAACCCGCGCTCCTGGAGGAACCGCATGGCGTTCGGGAGGCTCTCTCGGCTGTCGGTGGCGATGGAGAGCGGCTCAAACGGCGCAAGCGCCGCCATGAGGGTCTCGTAAAGCTTGCTGCCGATTCCCCGGCGCTGATAAGGGGGGTCTACCCAAAGGTCGATACTGAACTTGCGCGGGTGGTAGCTGCCCTCCCACTGGTCGTAGCAGGCGAAGCCGACCACTTGGTCATAGGCCACAGCGACAAACCAGCCGTGTCTGCAATACGGTGGACTGCACTTCAGGTTGTAGCGCATCTGCTCGGGGTCAAACGGGAAGGAGAACGCGGCTTTTCCGATACGAGCCACGGTTTCTAAATCGTCGGGTGTGAATGGACGAATACTGAATGCCAATGTTACCGCCTCTCTCCGGGGATTACTCAGATCGCAGCACCTTGACGTAGTCGATCCAGGCCGGGGTTTTGACGAAGCCCAGCCGTTCGTTGATCCCTAGCATGGCCCGGTTGATCGCCGCATTGAAGGTGATCACCCGCTTGTAGCCTGCTTCCTTGGCCCGGGTGAGGAGCCACACCTTCATGGCTATGGCCACGCCGTGTTTCCGGTACTCCCGCCGGACTGCAGTCAGGCCAGTGTTCAGTCGCTCCTTCTCCCTGGAGGCGTGAAGCACACTCACGCCGACATAGCGGTCACCATGCACGGCGACCATGTAGGAATTCGGCAGGAAGTCAGGGTTGGCATGCAGGCGGGCGACCCATGACTCATAGTTGATCGGGGTGAGCGGCTCCGTGGTGGGCATGTCGACCCGGACCGTGCTAATCAGGTCGAACAGCTTCTGGTCCCGCTCAGGGTCATCCGCCAGGTCGGCGTATGTACGCAGTGCGATCCCCTGTGCCCGGACCCGGTCTTCGGCGTCGAGGTAAGGGGTGGGATCAAAGGCGTTCAACTCCAGTGTGGACTGCCATGCCCGCAGGCCCTCCGTGAAGCCCCGCTTGGTTAGAAACGCCATGCCGTCCGGCAGGCTCTCGCGGCTTTCCGATGAGACGGAGAGTGGCTCGAACGGTTCGAGTGCCGCCATCAGCGTCTCATAGAGTGCGGTGCCGATTCCCTGGCGCTGATACTGGGGTGTGACCCAAATTTCGATGAAGAACTTGCGCGGATGGTACTGACCTTCCCACTGGTTGTATCCGGCATAGGCGACCGGCCGTCCGTCCGCCTCAGCGACCCACCAGCGGTGCAGATACTTCGGTTCGCTGTGCTCCAGGTTGTACCGCATCTGCACCGGGTCGATGGGGTGGTCAAACGCCGCCGTGCCAATCTGGGCAACGGCTTCGTAATCATCCGGCGTAAAGGGGCGAATGGAATAGATCACAAGGTTATCTCCTTTAGCTGAAGATGCAGACGTTAATACTGACGCCAAAATGGCGCCTTTAGTTCCCTCGGGCAGACAAAACCCCCACCGACCGGCCTGGTCGATGGGGGTTTCCATGCAATGGGTCAGGGCATCAGTTGGGCATAGTCCAGGCCGCGGGTGTACTTGCAGCTCGGATCCCACAGGGTGAAGGAGTCGATGCCGAGCTCCTTCAGTGCCTTCACCTGGGCGGCGACCTCGGCGGTGCCGTAGTGGATATAGCCCGGGGCGGGGTAGGTGAAGTCCTGAATCCAGGGGCGGTGCTTCTCGATCGGAATGCCCTGGCTGCGGTCCAGCGCCTTCTGCATGGAGGCCTTGACGGTCTCATAGGGATGGCGGTCCGGCTTGTCCAGGCCATAGGTGCCGTCGGCGTAGTGGCTGGGGTAGGCCATCGCGTTGACGTAATCAACGATCGCCGCGATCTTCTGATAATCCTGGCCGATCTGCATGTCGTCGCCCTGAGCGACCGACGTGGTCAGGCCAAAAACGTCAGCGGAGACGGGAACGCCCAGGGGGTGCAGTTCATCCACGGCCTTCTGCAGGAAGGCATCGATGTTACCGGTGCGGTAATCGGCACCGGTCTCCTTGTTGTAGCCCGAGACCAGCTTATCCGGGTAGCGGACATAGTCGAACTGAATCTCGTCCACACCGCCCGAGACCGCTTCTTTGGCGATGTCCAGGTTGTACTGCCATACGTTCTGGTTCTTTGGGTCCATAAAGGAGTAAGCGCCACCGGAGAAACCGGGAATGCCCCAGCTGGGGCGGCCCTTGTAGAGGGAGGAGTCGTTAAAGGTGACGATGCGGCCGGCTACCCAGAAGCCCATGTCGTGCATCTGCTTCACCGTGGCCCCCAGGTCCTTCACCTTGGGCGTATTGGCGCCAATCTCCTTGGCCAGGGGGATGTTGGAGTTCCAGGTGAGCTTGCCGTCTTCGGCCTTCAGGTCCAGGACCAGCGTGTTGATGCCGGCGCCCTTGGCCCAGGTCAGGAGGGGGTTCAGGAGATCAGGCGAACCGGCGTACCAGCCGGAGACCATGATACCACGGGTCGGCTCGGGGGCGTGTTTCATGACGGGCTTGGGCGGTTCCGGGGCGGGAGTGGGCGCCGGAGCGGGGGTCGGCGTGCTGGCCGCTGGCGCAGGCGGAGTGGTAACGGGGGGAGAGGCAGGAGCGGCGGAAGGCCGGCCGGAACAGCCGGTCAGGATGAGTGCGGCCGTGGCGACGGTGGCGATAATGGACTTGCGCATGGCGACCTCCTGAAGCGGTACGGCAGTGTTTTTTGAGGTTGAAACAACCGTGTACCGCTAGTTTACCGGAAGGTGATTGGCACGCCAATAGGCAGCTCGCTACCATATATTATCAACTAACTTCCGTTATTTCTCTCAAGGAGATCTACGGCTCCCGTCGAACAACAGTCCTGTAGTCATAATACACTCCTGTAAGTAGACTGCATCCAAGTAATTAACTGTCAACAATCAACCCCACCATTTCGCCCGCAGCACCCCCATAAACGGAGGGGGCGCTGCGTAGCGATGTTTTATGGGAGCTATTAGCACAAGGAGACGAGCTAGTCATATGAAACGCATCGCAGCAACCCTGATCACCACTGCCACCCTGATCGGCATGGCTGCTCCGGCACTTGCGAACACCGCCGTTTCGGCGGGCGGGGTTAACCTGCGGAGCGGGCCGGGGACCCAGTACAGTGTGATTCGTACTTTACCGGACGGCGCCAAGGCGGCGATCCTGGACCATGAAGGCGCCTGGCTCAAGGTTCAGGCCGCGGACGGCACAGTGGGCTATATGGCCAACTGGGTCACCGAGGAGCTTTTTGACGATACCACCGCCTACCGGCGGATTGTGGCGGCCTCAAGCCCCCTATACAGCGACGCAGATCCGAACTCGACGGTTCTGGGGACGGTCACGCAGGGTCAGGTATTCCATTTGATCGGGGTGATGGGCGACTGGGCCCAGATCGACGCCGGCAGCCTGGGGACAGGCTGGCTCCCACGGATCAGCCTGGGCATGGCTTCGGCTCCGGCGGGCTCGACCACGCCTGCACCGGCGCCGACCCCAGCACCTGCTCCGACCCCCCCCCCCCCCCCCCCCCCCCCACCAGGCCCCAACCCCCCCCCCGGCCCCACCCCCCCCCCCGGCCCCAACCCCCCCCCCCCCC
>JBLNEM010000207.1:0-4498 GCA_050262655.1 Mycobacterium leprae
CACATGAAGACCGGCTATCCCAATCTGAGCCTGCTCCCCAAAACGGCGGATGCCCGACAAGGGTATGAGATCGTAAACGAGCAGTTCGCCGGGGGGCTGACCGGCACGATCGACGTAGTCGTGCGTCTGGACAAAGGTACCGTTGCCGACGCGGAAAATCTGCCTAAGCTGTATGATCTGGTCAGGAAACTCCAGGCCGACCAGTCGGTCGATGCGGTGATCAGCCACGTCAGCCTGAAGCCTGATTGGGATCTGGCACGCTATGAGGATCTGTACATCAAGACGCCGGAGCGGCTGGCTCCAGGTGAGTCCGGCCTGAAGCTGGTAATGGCCGGCGGTGGCGAGGGTGTCCGTCGGTTGATGCCGACGCTTGTGAACGTGGACCGCGGCGCCAACATTGCCCGTCTGATCGTGGTCCCGAAGGAGGGGCAGGACTCCCCGGATACAGCACGGTTGGTCCGACGGCTCCGTAACGATCTGCTGCCCGGCAGCGAATCCGGATTGGGCCAGATCCTGGTCGGCGGCACGCCGGCGCAGTTGGTGGACTTTGACACGCAACTGAACCGTGCGATGCCCCGAGTGATCACCCTGGTCCTGGTCATCACCTTCCTGGTCCTGATGCTCCTGCTCCGGTCCCTCGTGCTGCCGCTGAAGGCGATCGCCATGAACCTGCTGTCGGTGGGCGTGGCCTATGGCACCCTGGCGCTCGTGTTCGAAAAGGGTTACCTCGCGGGCCCGCTGAATTTCACGCCGCTCGGGTATGTGGAGTCCACGATCGTCCTGATCCTCTTCGCCGTCCTCTTCGGCCTGAGCATGGACTATGAGGTGTTCCTCCTCACCCGTGTCAAGGAAAAGTACGAGGAGACCGGCGACAATGCCGAGGCCCTGGCCTCTGGCCTCGAGCACACCGCCGGGATCATTACCGGTGCGGCCACGATCATGGTCCTGGTGTTTGGGGCCTTCGCCTTCACGGGTATCATTACGGCAAAGGAGTTTGGCTTCGGCCTTGCCATAGCCGTGCTGGCCGATGCCACGCTAATCCGGATCCTGCTGGTGCCAGCCCTCATGCGGCTCGCCGGCGATTGGAACTGGCGGCTGCCGGGGTGGCTGGAGCGGATACTGCCCCGGGTCGAAGTGAAGCACTGACGTCACGCCATGGCAGGATGTTTCGCCAGGTGATCGAGCAACGCCAGGATCGCGTCAGCCCCTTCCTGGATGGTGGGCAAGGCCAGGACCTCACCGGTGTCATCGGGGGAGTGGAGCCCGGCCGGCATCGATTCTGTGGCCATCTGTCCCAGTCCGAGCGCGGGAAGCCCGGCTGCCTGGAATGCGGCTGAGTCGTCGCTGCCAGGCGTCCAGCGAACCTCGATGCCCCTTTGCTGGAACACCTCAGCGGCCATGTCGGCCAGCCAGTGGCCGGGCTTCGCATACCCCAGCCGAATGGCCCGAAGGGACTGCTCGTAACCCATGCCGTCCAGGTTGATCACGGCTGACAGGGGGGGAGCGGAGCGGGCGGCCAGGTGTTTGGCGCCCCACATACCCGACTCTTCGCCTGTCAGGAATCCAACCAGCACATTGAAGGGCAGCGCTTTCTTCCGTTCTACCAGCGCCCGTGCAACCGCCAGCATGGTGACCACACCGGAGGCGTTGTCGATGGCGCCCGGGAAGCGCTCGCCATTGGGATCGTCGCCGAGGTGGTCGTAGTGGGCGGTGAGCGCTACAGTTCTTGTGGGATCTATGCCACGCAGGAGGCCCAGTACATTCCGGCAGGGCAGGGACTCAACGGTCAAGGGCAGGTCTAGCTCCACCTGGGCACCCTGGCGTGAGGCGAGAGCGGCGGCCACGCTGTGCCGAACGCGCACGACGGGGATACGGTTGTCCGCCGATCCGAACAGGGTCTTGTGGAACCACTTCGGTTCACCCCACTCAACCAACAGCCCTGCCACACCCAGGTCAACCGCTGCACGCACGGTGGCGTTCAGGTCGAACCCCTCTGGCCGCTGCGGGATCAATGCGACCTTGCCGGTCAGGTCTTCGGGTCGAAGCTGGCTCTCCTCGGTGACCACGACCAGCGGGGCCCTTAGCGAGCCGCCGGACGAGAGGCTGGTCGTTTCGCCGAAATCCTTACGGTACCGGTAGGCGGTGCCGCTCACCGTGAGTCGGACCGCACCGGTGATCCGTGCCGCGGGGACATTGAGCCACTGAAAATAGCCATCATCCCCGGCGGCGATCAGGTTTAGTGCGGCCAATGCGTCTGCCAGGTAGGACGATGCCATTCTTGCACCAGCAGTGCCGGAGAGACGGCCGGTGGTTTCGGCACCGGTAAGGTATCGGATATCCTGGTCCATCAGGTTCGCAACCATGTGGGTTACCACTTCCTCAGCCCGGATTGTTCACGTAGTCCATGTTACTACAACTTTTTTTGGATAATCAATAGCTGGTACAACTTTTTTTGAAACGAATGCGTCTACTCAGCTGTTCAGCGCGTACCGAAATCAGTGACCAGGTCGTCGTAAAGGGCGGAATACACACTTACGCCTCAGGGTGAGGGAGGTAGGGATTGTGCCTGACCTTTCCGCTGCTCCCGTGGTCTACAAGATCCCCGGGATGGAGCAGGTGCCGGTTCAGAAGGATCTGGTTTACAAAACGGTGGAAGGGCGCCCATTGCTGCTGGACGTCTACCATCCGCTCGACGACGATTCGACCCCGCGGCCCGCTGTGATCTTCGTGCATGGCGAGGCGCCGCCGCAGGCGATGGCGCACGCCAAGGACTGGGGGCAGTATGTCTCCTGGGGCCAACTGGTGGCGGCCTCCGGCCTGGTCGGCATTACGTTCAACCACCGCTCCGTCGAAGGACTGACGAAACTGACCGATGTGGCGGGCGATATCGACGACCTGGTGGCGTATCTCCGACTCCACGCGGACCGCTTACATATCGATCCCAACCGCCTCTGTTTCTGGGTCTGCTCTGCCGGCGGTCCGGTGGGGCTAACCGCGGCCCTGCGCAGTACGACCGGTGCGGTTCGCTGCATCGTCTCCTACTATGCGTTCATGGACCTGCAGCATCTTGACCAGTTTCTTGGTGAGGCGATCTCACCGGTGGTCACTCCGGATCTCCGCCGCAGCTTTTCGCCTGTCACCTACCTGCAGTCCGACCGGCCCATTCCGCCGGTGTTCGTGATGCGGGCCGGGCAGGACCAGGTCCCAGGGCTAAACGAGTCCATCGACCGCTTCGTCGCCGAAGGTCTGTCCAGGAATCACCCACTCACTCTGGTCAACGCCCCTGAAGCGCCCCACGCATTTGACATCCGGTCGGATGCGGGCTGGGCCCGAGCGATCATCAGGCAGACGCTGGCCTTCATGGTGCATCATCTCGACGGCGCGGGTACCCCGGAATGACACGCATCGCCGGGCGGTGCTGAAGCGGGAGGAGGAGCCCAATGAAGTCCGTTACGCACTTCGTAGATTTCGTGCAGTCGTGTAGGGCCAAGCCAGCTCTGTTTGCACCGGGCGAACCAAAGTTTTGGGACGACCCCCATATCTCAAAGGGCATGTTGGCAGCGCATTTGAACCCCAACCATGATGCCGCCAGCCGGAGGGCGGAGACGATCGACAAGAGCGTACAGCACTGGTTTGGCAGCGGCCTGTTGCGGCCGGGTATGAAAGTGCTCGACCTCGGGTGTGGTCCGGGTCTGTACGCACAGAGGCTGTGGCAGGCCGGCGCTGCGGTGGTGGGGTTGGATATCTCGGAACGATCGCTCGCATACGCCCGAGAGCATGCCGGGGCTTCAGGCGCAGCAATCGAATACCGCTGCATGGACTTCCTGACTATGGATTACGCTGGCGAATTCGATGCGGTCATTCAGGTCTATGGCGAACTCTGCACCTTCGCCGACGAGACGCGCGATCGCCTGTTGCAGTCGATTCACCGGGCCTTGAAGAAGGACGGGATCTTCCTGTTCGATCTGTCGACCAGGGAGCTCCGGGCCCGGGTGGGGGTCAAGAACGGCTGGTCTGTCAGCGAAGGCGGCTTCTGGCGCCCGAGCAGGCATCTGGTCCTGGAACAGGGCTTCGACTACCCCGAGGAGGCGGTCTGGCTGGACCAGTACATCGTGGCTGACGACCAGGGGTGCAAGGTCTACCGGAACTGGTTCCATGACTACTCCCTGGAGAGCATCGAGCCCGTGCTGAAGGCAGCCGGGTTCCGGATTGCACATGTGTGGAATGACCTGACTGGCACGCCTTTTGCGGCTGGCGGAGATTGGATGGCCATCGCCGCCGTCAAGGAGTGACGTTCAGGCAGGATTTGCAGGGTGGCATCCCTAAGCTTGTAGACCTACATGCTGAAGGGAGTCTACCTCATGCCACACACCCTGCCATATAACCTGGTAGTTTCCGATATGGATGGAACCCTGCTCCGTGACGACAAGCGCATCTCCCCGCGCACCGTGGCGGCGGTCCGGCAGTTCGAGGCGGCCGGCGGCCACTTCGCCCTGGC
>JBLNEM010000208.1:0-4101 GCA_050262655.1 Mycobacterium leprae
TCACATCCAGCAGCACCAGGTGCGGGGAGCATTCCTGCGCCGCGGCGGCGCCGTCCGGACCGGTGTGTTCCAGTCGGACCTCGAAGCCTGCCTCACGGATATACAGTGCGACCAGGTTCGCCAGTTCCACATCATCTTCCACAATGAGTACGCGTTCCATGGCATCACCCTACACCTCATAGATTACACAAAGCTCAACTTTCTCCGCATCCCTGCGGAAACCTGCCTTGTTGGTAGTGATGCCCAGCGGAAGGCAAAGCGAAAGGGTGGGCCGCATGCGGGCCCACCCTTTCTTCGGCGGTGCTAATCGTCATCATCCTCGTCGTCATCGTGCCGGTACCGTGTATCCTCGGGCCGCACATACCCGGCCAGGAGGGCTGCGGCGGCACCCACTTCATCCATCTTGGTCGTCTCCGGCGAGAGCGGCGTGAAAAGGCTGGTCACCAGCGTGTCCCCCTGCTCGGTCAGCGCACTGAGGCACCGGTTGTAGGTCTCAACCAGGACCCGGGAGCCCCCCTGCATGCTGTGCGTCATCGAGGCATGCATGGCCAGCTTCCTGATCTCCCGGAGCAACCCGTAAATGGTCCGCTTGTTCAACTCCGTCATGCTCGGTAACCTCCTTGTTCTGCAGTCAAAACGGCCAGTCGATCCCGCAACAGCTTCCGGCCCTGGTGCAGCCGCCACTTCACGGTGGAGAGCGGCAACTGCGTCAGCGCCGTAATCTCCGGGTAGGTGAGCTGGCGAATGTAGAACAGCCGCAGCAGCAGCCCGTACTCGCCCGGCATCCGGTCCAACGCCCGGGAGATCTCTCGCCTCAGTTCCTGGCGCTCAAACAGTTCGGCGATCTCCTCGCCGTCGGCGGCGACGAACTCGGCCAGCCCCAGCCAGGCCTCGGTGGAGAGGGCGATCTCCCGCTGCCGCCGCTTGGCCCGCTTCCGCCGGTAGGTCATGCAGTAGTAGAAGATCAGCTGCCGCAACCAGGGCTGAAACTTGCTGCCCTCCTCCAACTGCCACAGCTTCCGGTAGACCAGGCTCCAGACCTCCTGCGCCGCATCGGCGGCATCATGACGCCCCAGGTAGAAGGCGGTGAGCCGCAGCACCAGCGCACCGTGCTGTTCCACCAGCCAGGTATAGGCCGCCTGATCACCGGCCTTGGCCGCCGCTACATGCTGCCATTCATCCATGCGCTCACCCCCTTTCCACTGCTATAGACAACCGAACTCGGCCAAAGGTTAGTGCCCTGCACGAAAATGCAGGGCACTTCGTTACCGGATCGGCGGCAGCGGGTTGAACTCGATCCACCTGCTTGTGGCTGGGATCCGGGCGATGGCATATCCCTCGCCCTTTTCGCCTGGGTGAATCGCTACGCCCACCCGGATGCCGCCGTCGTCGAAGAGGCTCAGGTCCACACGCAGGTCCTGGCGGGGTACGCCTACCACCAGATAGGTCCAATCGCCCAGTGTCACCTTTTCAGTCCCACCCACTCCGGCCAGTGCCCTGGCCTTCGCCGCCACATCCGCTGGCGCCTCTTCGGCACGCACGTACCGGAATGGCAAGATCGAGTAGTAGCCACGCCCACGCGAGCGTTCGTCCAGACCCGGACTCCTGGCCGTGACTGCCGCGTTCGATTTCGGGTAATCCCGGACAATCTGCTGGAACAGGGCCGGGTCCTCCCGCAGATAAGCCAGCGTCAGCATCGCGTCGGGCGCCAGTTCACCCTGCGGGAAGCGGGCCAGGAACTCCGTGAGCGCCTTGTCGCCGGCCTTGGCGATCTCCGGGAAGGGCCGCCACAGCGCCACGTCCCGCCCATAATCGAGGAGCTTTACCAGAGCCAACGCCCGGGAGTAGGCGGCTTTCTCGGCGATCGGCGCCGGTGCATCGGCGAGGCGCTCAAACTGAGCGGCTGCCTGAATCAGGTTGTTCGACTCGGCCGCCCACCGGGTGTAGGCCGGATCCATATCGCCCGCCAGCGCCTGTTCGGCCTCGAAGTAGTAGCCCTGCCGCCCCCCGCCCCACAGGTAGCTGTAGAACAGGAGCTCATTATGGTACATGGTCGCCGCCAGGTCATACTGCGCCTGGGGCGTGCCCTCGGCCGCCAATTGGGCCAGCCGATCGGCCAGCGCCCGCTGCTCCTGCACCTTGCTCCAGAAGGGATACCCGGTGATCCATCCGCCGACGGGCAGCGCCTTTCCGTCCCACTTGGCCCGCAGCGCATCCAGGTCCTGCACCGCCTGGCTGTACTGCCCGCTCCGCAGTTCCCGGAGGGCAATGCTGTAGGCGACCATGGGCTGCAGGGGATCCGGCAGATCCTGCACCGGCAGCGCCCGCAACTGCTGCTCATCCAGCAGCGCATCCAGGATCCAGATCACCCGGTTCTTGGCGTGGCCCCCCATCTCGCCGTCACCCAGGTCAGATGCGGCGTAGAGCCATCTCAGCGCCTCGGCGTACTGGCCGGTGATCTCGTAGCAGCGTCCCAGCCGGTAGGCCGCATCGTCGGCGCCCTCGTGCTTGCTGTACGTCTTCAGGTAGGAAAGCCAGCCCGGAATCTCCGTGGCCGGGTGATAGTAACGGTTGCCGTGCTCCCATTCGGTCATCCCCTGCTGCCGCCGGTCCAGGTCGAAGTAGGGCTCGCCGCGCACCGCTT
This sequence comes from Mycobacterium leprae, assembly GCA_050262655.1. GTDB lineage: Bacteria > Bacillota > Sulfobacillia > Symbiobacteriales > Symbiobacteriaceae > DASXVX01. Next base: position 2,645 of record JBLNEM010000208.1, read on the forward strand.
CATAGGCCTTGATGCCCTTCGCCAGGAAGGAGTTCGGCTGCTGCACCGCCGTCCGCCTCTCCCACTCCCAGTTGTACCATAGCGACCTTGGGAAGAAGCCGTCCTTCTCCAGGGCCGCCAGCAGCCCCTCGGTATCGCCCATGGCAAATAGCATCGCCTGGCGCACCGCCGGATCGGTCTCTTTCGCCAGCAACGCCTTCCAATCTGGCTGATCCCTGCGGTAGGTCATGCTCTGCACGTACGCCAGCTTTCCGGTCCGGGGCAACTGTGGATAGACCGCCACCACCGCCGCCATCCCTTCGGGCCGGTCCAGCATCGTCGTCGAGATCTGCTCCGGATGGGTGAGGATAAACTGTTCCAGGAAGGGCTGGTCCAAGGCCGGACCGAGAGACCACAGCAGTTGGTCGCTGCTGTAGCCCTGGCTGCTGAGCGCCATCTGCTTCCGCTCGTCCACCGTAAACGCCGATGAGACCGCGTCCATGACCCCGGGAATCCACAGGCCCTGCCCGTCCGCGACCATGTTGCCCAGACGCGCTTTCATCGCATCTGGATCGGCGGTCAGAAGTAGATCCAACTCGAAGCAGACCTCCCGGCGATCATACGGCAGACTGCCCAGCCAGGTGTTCTCCAGGGCGATGATCTGCGGGGTGAACTCCTGCAGCAGCGTGGCCTTGGTCGGGTACTCCACCCGGCAGAGGTTGTTCTTCTGCCTGAATGTGAACTCGCTGCGGGCCTGGCCCATCAACGACTGGAAGCGGGCCTGCGCCTTCGCCTGGCGCCCCACCTCGCCCCAGCCATACTTCCGCTGCACGTAGCGCACCGCCCGCTGTCCATTTGGGGTGCGCGCCAAAACTACCGCGCTGGCCGAACCCACCAGCACCAACGCCGCTGCTGCAACCCCTGTCCAAAGCCACCACCGCCGCACAGTCGCTCATCTCCCCGATTAGCCTTTCAAGCGGTTTGACGCTGGCCGCTGCGCGGAAGTTTCGCAGAATAGTAAAAAGGCGACCCCTTTCAGGATCGCCTCGCCTTTTGGCTGCTTAGCCCACCGCCGGGGCCGACAGGTTAACGCCGGTCTCCTGGGCTGCCTTGATCAGCAGGGGCACGATCACGCCGAACTCCTCATCCACTTCGGACTTCCGGGGAGCAGCCTTCTTGAACTCCGCTCCCAGTTCCGCCGTGGCGTCATTCAGCTTGCCAGCCAACTTCTGATCCTTGGCCACGAGACCGGGCAGCAGGTTGTTGACGTGCTGCTGGTACTCCTGGAAGTCGGCGCCGGCCTGCTTCATGTCGCCCGCCTTGGCCTCCTTGTTGATCTGGTCGATCAACTTCGCCGCCGCTGCGAATTCGGGCCGCAGTTCCGTGGCGGTCATGCTCTTGGCAGGGGGCAGGGGCGGGCCGCTGGAACAGGCGGTCAGGATCAGGGTCATGGTCAGGGCCAGGCCAGCAAGGGCCCG
>JBLNEM010000209.1:0-9034 GCA_050262655.1 Mycobacterium leprae
GAATCACACCATGACCACGGCATTCGGCAATTCGGTGGTCTGGTACTATCAGAAACTGGCCGCCGCCGTCGGCACAGAGCGGATGCAGCAGTACCTCGACAAGACTCACTACGGCAACGCCAACCTCTCCGGCGGGGTCACCAAGTTCTGGCTGGACTCGACGCTGCGCATCTCCCCGCTGGAGCAGGTGCTCTTCCTCCGGCAGTTCTACGCCTACGACCTGCCGTTTTCACACCAGAACATCGATACGGTGAAACGCATCATGGTGATGCGGCGAGAGAACGGCAGCACCTTGTCAGGTAAGACCGGTACAGCCGGCGACCATCTCTCCTGGTTCGTCGGCTATCTCGAGACAGGCGATAACGTCTACTTCTTCGCCACCAAGGTGGAGGGCAAGGGCATTCCCAACGCCAGGGCTCGGGCCATCACCGAGTCGATCCTGAAGGAGAAGCAGGTACTGCGTTAGCCACCGCGAGGCACGTTCAAAGCAAAGCCCCCGGGGGGTAGCAACCACCCCGGGGGCTATCGTGTGGATTCAACGTGCTCCCCGCCGAGCCCGCCTGCGCCACGCTTGCCGACCTCAATATTCTCCCTTAATCACAAAAAACGAGCCCCGAATCGTTCCAGCTAGTTTAGACTTCTGCCTGGCAAACTTGAACTTCCCATCCAACTCCCTTGGTACCTCCATCCCCTCAGAAAGCTTGAAACCAACGGCCCGCTTCTTGGGGTCATCAACCGTATACATCACGTTGACCCCAAGGCCATCCTCATAAAACACGTAGGCGAATTTGATGTTTTCCACTTGAAAACGAGACGTCTCCAAGGGTTTGGCCGCAAACTCGATACCACGTTCCTTCAGGATTCGGTTCACATAATCAAGGGTCTCCGGGCTCTCGCTAGCTGGCACAACTGTAAACTCATGCTCATATTTGGTCATAAAGTAACGGGCTTCATTCGCCCGTAGACCAGCAAGCGCCTCGGCCACAGGCGAAGACTCCAAACCGACCGTAGATACATTTTTAAAATCAACGGTATAGGACATTTCGGTCTCTCCTTTTAGCTCATTACTTCCTGACAACCGGAATCCACATTTCACCAAGCACTAAGCCGCCCTGCTGCCCCATCTCGACCATTGCATTGGGCCCGCCCACATAGGCGAGATTCTGTGCTTGTGGCAAGACTTGACCAAAGGCAATGCCAGCAAGCTGATCATTCAACTCATCAGCCGTCTTCGCTTCGCCTTTGACAACCAGGTACTCTCCCTTAGGGAATTGGATTACTCTGGCCTCTTCTGGCGCCAGCGCCTCTGTCATGACGCCAGCATAGTGCATCAGCTTGCCATTCACCGCTTCGTTCACCGCAAAAACGTAGTCATTCGTGGCGATGGCCTTTAAAGTATCAAGCCTTCCGTCTTGGCTGATGGCCTGCCAAAAGTCCGACTTCTCCTTGTTTAAGCCAGCAAAGTCCGTGTAATGGCTCTTGAGTTCTGTCCCGAGACCCACAACGGTAAAGCTGTTCTTCTCTTCTACGGTATAGTCTGCCATGATTCAAAACCTCCCGCTTTATCCTCTTCAGTCGATGGCTATATAATAGCCTTAAATCATGTCAATAAGTGATACTGTTTAGGAGGCCCTATGAAAAAGGTTGAACGGATCAACATAATCATGCGGTATATCAACAACCGGGCCCACTTTACCATTTCCGAACTCATGCGGGAGTTTGCCATCTCTCGTTCGACGGCGATCAGAGATGTCAGGGAAATCGAGGCCATGGGGGTGCCCCTGGTCGCTGAAGTTGGCAGGGATGGCGGCTATTTTGCCCTGCCCAACTCCGTCCTACCCGCTGTGCGTTTTACCGATAATGAGGTCAAAGCCCTTTTTATCGCCTTTATGGCCACAAGAAATCAGCAGCTTCCCTATCTGAAGAGTCGTCAATCCTTAGCCGAGAAATTGCTGGGCCTTATCTCGGAAAACCAGCAAGACGACCTCGTCCTCCTAAATCAGATTTTGCTGTTTGAAGGGACCAACCCCCATAATCCCGACCTACTTGATCTCTCAGACCTCCCCCATCCCATGTTAGAAAAGCTCATCCGAATCCTTCTCTCGGATCGCTATTTGTTAATTACCACCAAAGAAGGGTCATACCCCATTTACCTTTTGCACCTTTATCATGAAAAGGGCCTTTGGCTGATTGAAGGCTTTGACCTGAAGGAAGAAAGGAAGCAGGTTTTCCCGGTCGACCAGCTCAGGGATATCAACCCCTACCCGCCGAAACGGAGATTCAGCAGGAAAGAAGTTCTGGAGAAAATCGGTAAACAGGAAGAAGCCATCAACTTTGTCCTCGAACTTGGGCCCGGAGCGATTGCTCAGTTCAAAAAACACCACCCATTAAAAGTATCCATCTCTTATACGAGCCCTTACCAAACCACAGCGATCCTGAAGACCTTTGTCGACGTCAATAAGCCCGATGAGTTGACCGAGATGACTAGTTGGCTGCTCTTTCTCGGTGGGGATATCAAGGTAAGGGAAGTGCCAGAAAAAGTCTTAGCAGGTTTGCGAGAGAGACTGCGCTTGTACTGCCCGTAAGACTCACGGAAACCGGACCACAAATAGCCCCGGTCCAACCTGCCAGGTTGAACCGGGGCTTTCTGCGCTACGGCTTCCCCCCCGCCGCCTGCGGCGGGTATTGCGTGGCGTACGGGTACGGATACTGCGGCGGATAGGCCAGCGGCAGCGGCGCCGGAATCGGGGCGTAGAGCCGCAAGAACTCCTCGTAGGTGCCGGGGCTTGTGTTGATGTACGGGTGCTTGAACCATTCCTTCGGCAGTTCGATGGTCCCCTTCAGCGCCTCCAGCGCCCGGGCAAAGGAGGCGGCATGCGCCTCTTCCCGGTTGCCCAGGAAGATCAGGACATCCCGGCTGCCGGGGTCCGGCACCATGTTGACCAGGTGCATGTAAAGATCGCGGGCCCGCAGTTCGCCGGCAATGTCGCTGTACAGGTCGGTGATGATGTTGCCGGTCACATCGGCGTAGGTGGAAGACCAGGGATCGCCCCGGGAGTCACGATGCATCACGACGCAGCCGTGCTGGCGGGCCAGTTCGCCGATCATCTCCCAGTGGGAGATCTCCTCGGTGCCGATGTCCTCCAGCAGGTCCCGGATTTCGGGAATGTTGGTGTTGAACCGCTGGGTCAGGTAGGTGTTGAGGGCAGTGGCTTCGGATTCCGAACCGGAGTACTGCTCCAGGATAATCTGTCCCCACTTCGGATTGGGTTCCAGCACCTTGACCGGCCGCAGGGTCTCTTTCCGGTGAATGAACAAAATCTTCGCCTCCCCTTCCCCCAACATACGTGGGAGGAGGGCTGGCTGACCCCTGGTTCGGCTCGCACAAAATTAGAAGCGGAGGGCGAGACTTGCGTCCAGCCCTCCGCCCGCTCGGGAAGGTCACCACTCCATTCCCGGGCTCACCGGCTGACGGTCACCAACCAACAGCCGTTTTTGGGTACCGTACTCTCCCGCAGCTTTCTGCACCGCTACAGTGAAGCTGTTCGAGAGCGCGAGTCGCCCACCACGGCGACTACGAAGCATTATACCATGTTTGCAAGAGCCATGTGAAAGCATTTTACGCCACCTGACCCAAACTTAGGCAGGTTTCCGCTGAAAATGGGTCAGGCTAGCAGCTTTCGCCGATCTTGCGTGAGGATACCGCCGATCGGGGCTGAATTAAGCCTCTTCGATGGTCACGCTCTCGATCCGGATCTCCTCCTGCGGCTTGCTCACCTCGCCGTGTCCGGAGGGACCGACGGGGACAGAAGCCAGTGCGTCGACCACGTCCATGCCCTCAACCACCTGGCCGAACTGCGTGTAGTTCGGGTAGCGGTCGAGGCCGCTGGCCTGGGCGCCGCTGCAGATAAAGAACTGGCTGCCATTGGTGTTGGGACCGGCATTGGCCATGGCCACCATGCCCTTTGTGTAGGGATGGCGCGGCGGCAGTTCGTCGGCGAACTTGTAGCCGGGACCGCCCATACCGGTACCGGTGGGATCGCCGGTCTGGATCATGAACGAGCGGATCACCCGATGAAACTTGACACCGTTGTAAAAGCCTTCCCGAGCGAGGAAGACGAAGTTGTTGACGGTCTTCGGCGACTCGTCTGCCAGCAACTTGATCCGAATATCGCCTTTGCTCGTGGTCAGCACGGCATGATAGGTCTTGGTCGGGTCAACCTGCATCTCCGGGGGCTTGCTCCACTGTTTGGCCATGGGAATCCTCCATTCAAAGCGGTAGCACAAACTGAAGGCTACCATTGGATTCCCTTAGCTTCCCCACATGCCTCCAGTTTTCCTCTCGCTGGGCTGGTTACTGCCCTACCATCTGCACCTTCACGTCCCGTTGCGGATGCGCCAGTGCAATGCCGGCGGTGCGGAACGACGCCAGGATCTGGCTGTTGATCTCATCGCCAACGCGGCCCCGGTCGCGATAGGACTGTACCCAGCACCCGTAGGAGAGTTCAAGCCAGCTCTCGCCGATCTTGGTGAACAGGACGAACGGCGCCGGCTCTTGCAGGACATCGGGATGACCGGTGAGCACACTCAGCAGTACCGCTTTGGCCTGCTCCACATCGGTCTGATAACTGACCCCCAGGCTGGCACGCACTACGGCCTTCTGGGTCGGCAGCGCGTAGTTGATGATCCGGCTGTTGGCCATGTCCTTGTTGGGCACCACCAGTGCGTTGCCGTCGAACTGGGCAATGCGGGTCGACCGGAGGCCGATCTCCACCACCTCCCCTGACTTGCCATCGGAGAGTTCAATGGTGTCGCCGATCCGGAACGGCCGGTCCACCAGGATGATCAGCCCGCCCAGCATGTTGGAGAGCGTCTCCTGAGCCGCCAGGGCAATGGCCAGCGAAGCTACCCCTGCCGTCGTGACCAGGGCGGTGATGTCGGTGCCCCAGTCCTTCAAGATGATGGAGATCGCTATGAAGTAGAGCACCAGGGAGAGGAGACGCCGTACCACCGGCAGAATCTCCGTCCACGCCGCCCCGCTGCCAGCCGACAGCTCATACAGATACCACTGCAGGCCCACCCGCATCAGGGCGTTGATCAGGTAGGTGATCGCCAGCACGAGCAGGGCACCCACTCCACGTTCCACCCAGCGGAACTCCGGGGCAGCCCCCATCGCCGGCAGACGCAGGATCAAAGCGTCGATGGCCAGATGCAGGCCCAACACCAGCACCACCAGGCGAACAGGGCCGGTCCCGGCCCGCATCAGCCCTTCATCCAACACGGATTTCCGCCGCTGCCGGCCGGATTCGCTCTCCGCCGCTGCCGCCTCGTCCCGATCGGCCAGCAGGCGGGCGATGCCGTGCATGATGCGCCGGGCCAGGGCGGCAACGATCCAGGTGACCAGAAGATAAGCCGCGAAGATGGCCCAGGGCTCCCAGATTTGCAGCCACTTGTCCATGGGCATTCCTCCTTGGGCAGGATGATAAAGAGAGGGAGCGCCAACCCTTCCGGAGGCGCTCCGTCCATCATATCACATCCCCGGCCAGCCCGCTCCCATCTGCACCGGACCCGCTCCCCCCTGTTGCGGGATGAGGCGGTTGGGGTTGAACGGCGCCACCGGTGGGATCGGGTGGAAGAGGTCGCTACCGGGGCCTTCCAGCATGCCGGGCGGTGGCGGTGGGATCTGCGGCATTCCCGCTACGTTAGGCGGCGCCGAGAGGCCGGTACCCGACATACCCGCCTTCAGGGCAACCCGCCCGTCCGGGCCTTGCACCAGTGGCACCCCGTAGGCCGCCATGCGCAAGAGTGGGTGATCGGCCGCCTGCGGCGGCGGGACCTGGCCCGGCCTCATGCCCGGCCCAGCCCCCGGCGTCTGCGGTGGGCCCGGGCTGGTCGGCGCAACCGGTAACGCCGGAAATGGGATCATGCTTTGCCGACCGGCAAAGGCAGGCCCTGGCCATCCCGGTAAAAAGGGCATCATAAGCGCTTCCCTCCTGTCACCGTTCGTGCAATGCCAGCCGCAGGGTGTCGCTCCGCAGCCCCCGGCGCAGTGCCTCCAGGGCGACGACCTCCTCCGGCGGGATATTCCCCAGGCTCACGTCGGGACCAAACTGGGCAATGAAAGCCTCCTGCTGGCTCTTCAGCGGTGCCTCCCACATCAGCACACCCGGATCGGCCATTGCTCGCACCATCTGGTCCATCGGATCCAGCCGGAGCCGTCCCTCACCATCATAAAGCCCAGCGCCCTTGCCACTCTCACGGCCCTCCAGGATCACCTTCACGGCGCCGTTGCTCAGGTCGGCCTCGATCTGCGCCAGGGCCTCATCGGGATCCAGTTCGGAGCCGCTCTCCTTCTTCCCCACCTCGGTGATCACCCGCAGGCCGTACTCCTGCGCCAGCCGAATGGCGTGCCTGCGCTGATCGGCGGACAGGCTGATGGTACCGTCGCTCACCTCGACATGGGTGAACCCCAACGAACGGGTGCGCTCCAGATAGGGCTCCAGGGCGTCCTGCACCATGGCAACCTCGAGAAAGGTGCCGCCGGGGTAGACGGCGATCCCGTACGAACGGACCAGGGCGACTTTGGTCCGCAGCACCTCCTCGGGATAGAGAGCGGCGGTGCCGAAAGTCAGCTTCACATAGTCGATGTACTCCCCGGCCACGTCGAGCAAATCGCCCGTCCGGGCAAGGCCAAGCCCCTTATCGATGATCATGGTCTCGCCCCGGGTCCGGGGTTTCACCGAGCGACCGGGCAGGGGGTTGTGAATCACGCCTTCATAGGCATTACGCACAGGTTCGTACATGGACGGACCCCCTTTCAGCGCGTTGCGGGCAGGAGGCGTCGAACTCCCGCCCAGTTCGCTCCATGCTATGCGGAAGGGGGTATGCCGGGTACGACGAACGCCACCCAATGCTCGGGTGGCGTTTGCGCTGGTCTAGAAGAAAAGGTCCCGCTCTCCCGCCTCGATCCGCTTCAGGCGCTCTTCGGTAACCTGCCGGGCCTTGGGGTTCTTGATCAGCTCCAGGTGCTGCTGAATCGCCGCTTCCCCGATGCGCCGGGTCTTTTCGGAGGCATAGTCGAGGAGGAACTCCTTGAAGGTCATGATCGCGTTGGGCTGACAGACGTTGCCGATCTGGCCGGACTTGGCCAGGGCCATGAACCGGTCACCGGTCCGCCCGCTCCGATAGCAGGCGGTGCAATAGCTGGGAATATAGCCCTGCTGGCACAGGTCTCCCAACACTTCATCGGCCGTCCGGTGATCCTCGACGTTGAACTGAGGCGACTCCTCGGCCAGTTCAGCCGCCGAGATCAGGGGCTGCCCATGCTCCTTGGCATAGCCGCCAACCCCCACGCACGATCCGGCGCTGATCTGCGAAATGCCCACTTCCAGCAGTTCCTTGCGGAACTCTGCGGATTCGCGGGTCGACAGGATCATGCCGACATAGGGAACGGCCAGCCGCAGAATGCCGATGATCTTCTTGAAGTCTCGATCGGAGACAAGGTACGGGAAGTCCTCCAGGTTCATGCCCGCCGCCTGGCGCAGCCGAGGAACCGAGAGTGTATGCGGTCCGACCCCGTGCTTCCGCTCCAGATGCTGGGCGGCCAGCACCATCGCCAGTACTTCGAATTTATAGTCGTACAGGCCGAAAAGCACCCCGAAGCCGACATCATCGATCCCACCCTGCATGGCGCGGTCATGGGCCGTAGTATGCCAATCGTAATTGGACTTGGGGCCGCTGGGATGCACCTTGCGGTACGTTTCCCGGTGATAGGTCTCCTGGAACAGAATATAGGTGCCGATTCCCGCCTCTTTCAACCGCCGGTACTCACCCACCGTGGTGGCGGCAATGTTGATGTTGACGCGCCGGACGCTGCCGTTCTTCTCCTTGGTCCCGTAAATGGCCTTGATGACGTCGAGGATATAGTTGATGTCGCAGTGTACCGGGTCCTCGCCGGCCTCGATCACCAGCCGCTTGTGGCCCATCTCTTCCAGGATCCGGACCTCCTCGGCCACCTCCGCCATGGTGAGGCGGCGCCGGCGGAACGGGTTGTTATGCTGATAGCCGCAGTAAGTGCAGTTGTTTACGCAGTAATCGCTGACATAAAGCGGGGCGAAGATCACGATCCGCTTGCCATAGATGCGCATCTTGATCTCGTTGGCGACGCGGTACATTTCATTGAGGGTCTCGTCGTCCTCCACCTGGAGGAGAACCGCCACTTCCCGGGGGCTCAACCCTTTGCAGTCCACAGCCCGGCGGATGATCTCCAGGGCCGTCGTGCCAGGTTCAGCCGCACCTGCTGCAAGCAGTTGGTTGATCTCTTCGTCCTGGATGAAGTCGGCTGGCCGACGCTCAGCTTCCGGCCGGCGTGGAGCGGTCATATCGTTAGTCATGTTGTTTGCTCCTCCTTATGCCCACGGCCCCGGTTTGGGGCTGTGCCCCTTGCCTCTGGCGACGTTGCGATTCTGCGAGTAGATGATCGCCTCGACGCAGGGACGGCAATGCACCGGCTCCTCGACCAGGCAGATCTTGTTGGGGTAAAGCTGATAACCCTCCCGGTACCGGCCAGGCGTTACGTTGGGCATGATCACGTTGCAGCCGCAGTTCAGCGCTTTCTGCCGGCCAAAGGGATCGATGCTGCCAACCGCCGTGGTAGCCGGCAGGTGCACCATGGGCAGCACCAGCCGGATCGCTGCCAGCACCTTCAGGGTCATCTCCAGCGTCCCGCCGGTGCACTGGCCCAGGGGGGTGTCCGGATGCGGGATAAACGGCCCGATGCCCGCCATCTCCACATCCAGCTCCCGCAGCAGCAGAATGTCGTTGGCCAGGCTCTCCGCGGTCTGTCCGGGCAGACCGACCATGAAGCCCGACCCCACCTGATACCCAAGCTCCAGCAGCCACCGCTGCCGCTCCACCCGCTCCTCCAGGCTTGTCCCCGGCCGGAGCCGGGCAAACAGTTCAGGATCCGACGTCTCATGCCGCATGAGGTACCGGTCGGCACCACCGGCCTTCATGACGGCGTACTCCTCCCGGG
>JBLNEM010000210.1:0-7096 GCA_050262655.1 Mycobacterium leprae
GCTCAGGGACGCGTTGGACCCACGGCTGAAGATGTGACGTGCGACGAAGCCCCCTCCATCGGAGGGGGCTTCGTCGCGCCCGCCTGGCGGGGGCTGGTACGGGCGGCGGGCGGCGGGTTCGGGCGGCAAACGGGGTTTTCTGTCCAAAACTTTCTCGGGCCAGGCGGGGGTTGAGAAAATAATGGACAGAAAACTGCATTTGCCGTCACGCCGCGGGTGATACCAGCCAATTCAGGGGAGAAAAAGGAGGTTGGGGGCGTGCCCAAGCCCGCAAACGCAGATTAGTGTCCATATTTTTCTCGCAGGCCGCGAGACCCCAGTAAAAATTGGACAGAAACCTTCATTTCAGCCGTCGCCGCGTCCAGAGGCGATCAGGGCCGCGCACCCTCTCTGGCAGAGCCCCGCCGGGCCTGACGCCTAACCTTCGTCCGCCTCTGACGCGCAGCTCGAAAGCCCGTGCGTTGCCCGTGCTTTGGCACACCCACCATGGTTATTACGCGTCCCTCTCGGTCCTCACACGCTAATGCTCGATCCTTCCACGTCACGCTCATTCATGACATACCACCCTCAGTCCCGCAGAGATCCCGAGCCATTCCTTACAGGACATGCCCATTCCTTACACGCCACGCCCGATCACAGCGCATCCCGGCTCATGCGTTCCGGCTGATCTGATTTGACTCAGCGGAACGGAGCGACCGACGCATTCCGCCCGCTGAGCCGCTTTTCGTCCATGACATACCCCTTTGGTGCTGCTCGATTTCCCCGAAGGAGTCACAGGAATAGTCGCTCGGCACCTTGAACTTAATTATTTCTGTAACCGTGCACCTAGGAGGGGTTGGATGACCGGGCGTTTCGATCGGGAATCGGCGCGGGACTTTGAACTGTGGGCCTTGAAGGTTCTCTGGACACTGCCGCCGGTGTTTTTGCTGATGGCGGTGCTCATTGCCGCCAAGGTGCTGCACAACTCTTGGAGCCAGTGGTCTCTCCTGACGGGAGTCGTGATCCCGCTGATTGCTGTTCCTACGATTGGGTATCGCCGGGGAATGTCGGGCAGGCCGCTGCGCCTGCTTACGCTGATCGCGTTGAATGCTGCGCTTCTGGCGATTAGTCTGGTTCTGGGCGATGTCCGGGGGATTTGGCCGGCCTGGCTGGTACCGGTCGCAATGGCCGTTGTTTACGCCGATGCTTTGTTCACGACCATCAGCGCACTATTGTCGGTCATTCTGTCATCGGGGCTGTGCTGGGCGTTCTATGTGGATCTGCCACTGCGGGGCAAGATCAGCCTGATTGCGACGCAGGGCCTGGTCCTGCTCGCTGTCTGCGGGCTGCTGATCGGCGTGGCCCGCAAATTCGCCGGCGAGCTGCAGCGGAACCAGGAGCGGGCGGAGGAGCGGGAGCGCTCGATCGCTCTCCTGGATTCCCTCCTTGGGCAAGTGCGCTCTACTGCCGTAGGACTGACGGCCGCCGCCCGTGGGCTGGACCATGGGAGCCAGCAAGCCCGCTTCCACCTGGATGGCTCCTTTCAGCAGGCCATGAGTCGTGTAGAGAAAGTGTGGCAGGAGCAGGCCGGATCGATGAACGAGATTTCGCAGACGATCACGGAGCAGAGCCAGGCGATTTCGCAGATCGCGGTCGGGGCGGAGGCGCAGGCGCTTGAGTCCGGGCATGCGCTTCAGGCCACGCGGAAGGCTGCCGACGCAGCCCACTCGCTTTCGGTCTTCGTCGAAACGGTCAGCAGATCGTCTCGCCAGGCAGGCGAAAAAGCCGCCGAGGGGTTCCGGGCGATGCAGGAAAGCCTGGCCGGCATGGGCTCTCTGAGCGACACGGTCGGGGAGGCTGCCCGGAATGTGAAGAGCCTGGGCGCGCACTCCGCCCAGATCGGGCAGATTGCGGAAACGATTGGCACGATCGCCGATCAGACCAATCTGTTGGCCCTGAACGCTGCGATTGAAGCGGCACGGGCGGGTGAGCATGGTCGGGGCTTTGCCGTTGTGGCTGACGAAGTGCGAAAGCTGGCGGAGCAATCGACCAGGGCGACGCAGGAGATCACCGGCCTGATCGAACAGATTCGCCAGGAAATCGACGGCGCAGTTCTGGCCATGGATGGGGCAGCAAGCCAGGCCACGCGGGGCCATCATCTGTCGGGCCAAGCCGGCGATGCGCTCCAGACGATCCGGCAGGGGGCTGAGGCCACCTCTGACCAGGTGGCAGCCATTCTGGAGCAACTCCAGTCGCTGGCACAACACAGCCGGGATGCCGAACAGGCGGTAACCCAGATGACTGCGGTGAGTCAAGAGAACAAGAAGGCTACCGAGGAGATGGCCGCCGGCAGCGCTCAGGTGATGGCTGCGGTTGGCCAGATCGAGCGTACGGTGGGCATGGGCACCCAGGCCCTCCAGCAGGCTGGGGTGGGGCTGGCGGAGGTCATCCGAGTAGTTGCAGGCGTGGCGGGGGAAGCCCGCCACCTGGCGGAACTCGCTGCCGACTTGCAGCGATCCGTCGAGCAGGGGTAAGTCCATCCACAGGATGTCCAGCCATTCCCCTCCACCGTTTGTCGAAACTTTGTTCGCCCAAATCGAAAAGCCTCGCCAAACCACGACAGGTTTCGCGAGGCTTTTCCCTTATGCTGTATGTAGGAGTCGAGGCAGGCCAGTCCCGGAAAGGTGGGGCAGGCTTGATCAAGATCGTGGTGGAAATGGACGCACAGACGTTCATCATCATTTCATGGATCGTGATCCGAGCCATACTTACCGCTATTCGTAGCGGTACGAGGTAACAGCTTCTGCTTAACTCGTACGCCACGGTTTGAGTGGGAAGGCGACTGCTGACTCCGGTGGGGGCCTGGGGCGATCCAGGCCCTCACTCTTCATGATAGCCCTTTTGCCACGATTTATGCATAGGAGCGTCAGCACGCAGGTGCTGACGCCTTCGTTCTCGCTATAGCCGCTCGATCCGCTCCCGCAACTGCTCCTCCGTCAGGCCCGCTGCGTCGAGCCGGTGGAGCGACCACCGCTCGGTGTGCGTGACCGTCTCGCCGGGCCCCAGGCGCACCATGGGCGCCAGCGTTTCGAGTTCCAGCATGCGGGGGTCGGTGTAGACTTCGGCGGAGCAGCCGAAATCCGGGTAGGTCGCCCCGGTCTGGTGGGTGAAACGCTTGAGGAAGAGGTGCCCGTTGTTATGGTAGGCCACCCAGCCGGTGGGGACGGTCAGGCCGATCTTCGTCTGCCGGGGAGCCGCACTCTCCTGCCGGACGCGGGTCAGGCGCTTGCCCCAGGTGAAGCGGGCGTCGTCCATCTCGGTGTAGGGCCACAGGGTAAGGGTGCGGTTCGGCAGCAGGCCCTCTGGGTGCGGCGTGTAGGGCGGGTGGGGCAGCAGTGCCTCACCGCCGGGGGCCATCACCGACATGGCCCAGGGCGCCAACTCCCACTCCTGGCTGCCGGTGTTGGTCAGCCGGTGCTCGACCTCGACCGCAGCCTTGTCAGCCGCGAGCAGAAAGCGGATCGACTTCTGAATGCCTGTGTTGGACTCGGCTTCCTGTGTCACGACGGCCCCATCGGGCGTGGTCTCCACGGCCACGGGGCGGTTGTCGGGATAGTAGGTCAACACCGGGTCCTCCGGCGCGTACCAGAACCGGTGCCCGCCATAGGGCCGCCAGTGCGATTCGCCCTTCTGCCCCATGTCCTCGGGGTACTCGACAAACTCATTCACGTCGCCCGGAAAGCCGAAACGGATGATCCGGGGGCCAACCTCGAGGGTGACCACCAATTCGATCTGTCCGTTCGTCAGCTGAAGGGCTCGTTCCCAGCCACCGTAAGCGATTACACTGTTCCTGACACTCAACGATTCTGCCACCTTTGCTCTATTGAAGGGTGCTCACCAGGTCAATGGCGTTGCCCCGCATGTTGATCAGGGCGAACAGGTGCAGCAGGTCCCCATGATGCCCGGGCGCGTCGAAGGTCTCCACCGCATCGACCGGCACGATGATGCGGGAGCGCTTCCCATTCACATTAAAGTGGGTCTTCAGCGTGGTCGCCAACTGGAGGATGCAGATGTCGGTGCAATCGCCCACCAGAACGAAGTTGGTGATCGTCGGGTTCTCGGCCAGCCAGGCCTGGAACGCCGGCTCCAAATAGCCGTTGGTGGAGCGCTTCGGGAAGCGGCGATAGCCACCCACGGCCTCGATCTCCGGTATGACCTTGCTCTCGTTGGAGAAGGCCATGCAGTGGGGCGGGTATGCCTCGAACTCCACGCTGTTCGGTTCATGGCAATCGCCAAAAACGATGATCGGCATCTGACGTTCAACCATCGCCTGCTGAAGCTTCACGATGGCCGGAATCAGCCCGGCCACACGGGGGCTGCTGAGCGGTCCTTCCGTGACAAAACCATTGACCATATCAACAATGACCAGTGCGGTCTTGTCAGCGGGCAGGTCGGCCAGCTTCCCCGGCGGCAAGGCACCGATGGTGTCCAGCATTTCGCCGACCGCGGTCATGCTTTGGGACAGGAACTTGCTCCGGTCCATCACGACACAGACATCCCCTCTCACAATAGGTCAGGTTTCTCTTCTGCCTGGTTTGTATGCACTCCTGCCATTGGCAAACCCCCGGCGAGCTGGCTGCTCTCCGGGGGCTCTACTTACAGCAGGTCTTCCATCTTGCCCTGCTGCTTCTTCCGGCTGGGCATGCCGTACTTCTGCGGCACATCGGCCGCCGCGTAGCCCATGAACCCTAACACCACCGCGACCAGCACCAGCGGAATCACGGTGTGTGTCTTGAGGCCTGCGGCGCCCAGGATGATGGCCGGTAGCAGCACGTTCAGGTGGCTGTACAGCGGGTTGGTCACCACATGCCAGGCTGAACGCTTGAGCGCCTCGCCCCAGGGCCGCCCTTCCACCGCCAGCGCCTCCAGCAGATAGGGCTGCATGGCCAACACAAAGATGACCACGTAGACGGCCAGCACCTGAATCAAGGCCGCGGTCAAGGGCGGCAAGAACCGGTGCCAGACAACCAGGTTGGCATAGGCCACAAAGAGCACGACAGCCAGGCCCACCAGCCAGACCAGGCCCCGCCAGAAGAGGCGGGTAAAGGCCTTAAAGAAGGCCCGATAGCCTTCCTTGTTCTCGTCCCGCAGATCGCTGGCGATCCACCAGTAGGCCGCCAACGTGGCGGGCCCGGCGGTGATCAACGGCAGCGAGCAGACGAGCCAGATCAGGTTGATCCCCACCAGCCGGACCACGCCGTTGAAGAGCAGCGGCACGGCCCGCCGCCACATGTGCCACGTATCCCGCACGGCAATTCCTCCCGCCTCTGCGCTACCTTTCTCTAATAGGTGGACTAAGTTTCGCCTTTTTCGGGGCTAAATCCTCCTCGTGCCCTTGCCCTTACTTTGCCAGACTGGCAAAATAGGGAGGACACGCCTATCTGAAGCGGAGGACAAGAGATGGACCCCAAACGCGATAAGTCGATCACCTTTACATTGACCGGACATGCCCACCTGGATCCCGTCTGGCTGTGGGATAAGCAAGAAGGCGCCGAGACGGTGAAAGCCACATTCCGCTCGGCCCTGGATCGCATGCAGGAGAATCCGGACCTGGTTTTCGCCCATAGTTCCGCCGCCCAATACGCCTGGATGGAGATTCACCCTGAACTGCTGGGCGAGATCCGTCAGGCCGTAGACCGGGGACAGTGGGAGCCGGCCGGCGGCTTCTGGGTGGAGCCGGACATGAACATCCCGTCTGGTGAGTCCCTGGCCCGCCAGGGGCTTTATGGCCAGCGCTTCTTCGAGCATATCCTGGGGCGCCGCTGCAATGTGGCGTTCCTGCCCGACTCCTTCGGCCACCCGGTCACCCTGCCGCAGATCTTCAAGCAGTGCGGCCTGGACTGGTTCCTGTTCTGGCGCCCTGGCAAGGGCGAGGTCAACGTGCCCTCGAACCTCTTCACCTGGGAGGGCCCGGACGGCACCCGCATCCTGTCGGCCCGGATCGAGTCCTATAACTCGAACCCCAACAACGTCATCGATACGATGAACGCCAGCATCGACTGGCGGCCGGAAGATGCCTCGGAGTGGATCGTCCTCTACGGCGTGGGCAACCACGGCGGCGGCCCCACGATCAAGGCGATCAAGAACCTGCGTGAACTGAACGAGTCGCCGGAGTGGCCAAACCTGCGCATGGGCCGGATGGATGAGTTCTTCCGGCGGGCGGAGGCCCGGCAGCACCCGGTCTTCAACGAGCCGCTCCAGCACATCTTCCGGGGCTGCTACACCTCGTTTGCCCAGGTGAAGAAGCTGAACCGCCAGGGTGAGACGGCGCTGGGCGCAGCCGAAAAGTGGTCCGTGATTGCCAACCGCTTCGGCCTTCCTTACCCGAGCGTCCAGTTCGAAGAGGCCTGGCGGGCCGTGCTGTTCAACCAGTTCCACGACATCATCTGCGGCACCTCCATCCCCCGGGCCTACGCCGAGGTCGCCCACGAAATGGGCGGGGCGATTCACTTTGGCCATCACACGCTGCACCAGGCGATGCTGGTGATCGGCCAGCAGATCGACACCCGCAGCGGCGACCACAAGGTGGAAGAGGCGATGCGCCGGGTCCGGACCGGCCCCGGCAACGCGGTGGCCGACCTGGGCGACGGCATTCCGGTGGTGGTCTTCAACCACAGCCCGTGGCCCCGCCGTGAGGTGATCGATGTCGAAGTGAACGACTGGCACGTGCCCGAGATGCTGGTCCTGGACGAGCAGCAGCGGCCGGTGGTCAGTCAATTCACCAAGGCGGAGGCGCGGCATCCCCGGAAGCGTACGGCTTTCGTCGCCGAGGTGCCCCCCATGGGCTACCGGGTCTACCGCCTCGTCGACCAGCCGGCAGCCGCTCCCGCCGAGGACGCCCGCCTGCTCCAGGCCGACGAAACCATGCTGGAGAACGACTGGTGGCGGTTGGAGATCGATCCCCGGACCGGTGCCCTCCGCTCCCTGAAGGACAAGAGCCTTGACGCCGAGCTGCTGACCGGCGGCGGCGCTCAACTGCTGGTGATCGAGGACCCGACCAATGCCTGGGGCGTCGGCTCCCACTTCCGGCACCTGGCGGGTGTCTTCGCCGAACCGC
>JBLNEM010000211.1:0-4877 GCA_050262655.1 Mycobacterium leprae
ATTCCTTTCGACCGCCATGTCCGGTTCTATTTTATCCAGATAGTTCGGCCACCATTTCTCATCGATTGCCCTTCTGGCCTGACCAATCGCCAAACCGCTCTATCAGCAGGGGTAGGCGATCAGCATAGGTGGGTTGTCCAGGCGGAGCGGTCACAACGTCACCTGCTGAATGGGTATACAAGTGTTCGCCCCTTACATGACCGGCGCCGCCATCACTGCTCGTCACCGCGAAATCCCGCCCTTTGGGCGGGGTATCCGTACACAAGAGTGCATGGGTATACAGCTTTCCTGGCCGTTCGCTAGTCTTTCATGGCAGCCCGAGCCTCACCCCGAGCCCTCGCCGTCAACTTCGCCAGCAGGCGCCCCAGGCCCTCCGGGTACCGGCGGAAGAGGTAGACGGCCACGGCGGTGCTGAAGTCCGGCGTGACGACCGGCTTGTGCGACTCGATCCGCTCCGCAAAGCCGTGCCCCACCTTCACCGGGTCGGCCATCGCCTCATCGGGAATTCCCAGCGGTGCGGCCGATTTCGTCTTCGTGAGGGGCGGGTGAAACAGGTTGACGGTGATACCGTCCGCCGCCAACTCCAGGGCCAGCGTCCGGGTGAGCGCCTCAATCGCGCCTTTGGTCGAGGTGTAGCCGACGAGCCCCGGGAATCCGGTGAGGCCGACCCCGGACGAGACGTTGTGAATAACCCCACCGCCCTGCTGACGCATCACCGGCAGCACCGCCCGGATCAGCCGCAGGTACCCGTAGTAGTTCACCTCAAACTCCCGCCGAATCGTCTCCAGTGAGCGCTCGGCAAACGGCTGGAACAGCGCCAGGCAGGCGCTATTCACCACAATATCGATCCGCCCCCACCGCCCCACCACGCCCCCGACCGCCATCTCCACCGCCGAGTCGCTGGACACGTCACAGCACCAGTACCCCAACCGGTCCGCATACCGCTCCCCCAGGGTCGCAAGGTTGCCCCCATCCAGGTCCAGCCCAGCTACCCGGTACCCTTTCGCCAACAAACGCTCTGTTATGTAATAGCCGATCCCGTTGTTCGCCCCAGTGACCACGACAACTTTCGTCTTGAACCCTCCCCTACCGAAGCAGATTGCCACGTGTACTTCCATAGGCGCAGGAATCACACCTGCAAGAAGAAACACCCGGGCGCCAAGCCCGGGTGCAAGACGAAGCTGAGCGCCCCCGCAGCCTGCCCGGGAACGATGTCGCACGCCCCGCAGCCGGCGGGTCTGTGCCGCCGTTCGGGCGCCCGAGGAGACCCGAAGGGGCTCCGCAGGATCAGCGCCCGTGGCGGCACAGGCCCGACGGCGGAGGGTACTCCCACGAAGTTAATCCCGGTCGAACCGGATGTTCGGCAGCAAGAACGACACCGACAGGCTCAGCACCGCCGCCAGCAGCACCAGCAGGTGGACGTTGCGCAGCGCCCCCGCCAGCACCTCCCGCAGCACCGTCAACTGCGCCAGCGGCATGCGCTGCCACGTCGCCGGGTCGAAGAGCTCGTTCGCCACCGCACCCGCCGCCGCCAGCGACGACGCCCCCGCCGCACCGACCGCCTTCAGCCCGTGCATCAGCGACAGGTTCATGGCGCCGCCCATGGCCGAGACCCAAATAAGCCCGCCCAGGGTGCGCGTAAACTGCAGCGACGCCGTCGCAACGCCGCGCTGCTGCCACTGCACAGACCCCTGAATCGCCAGGGTGAAGGCCAGCATGGAGAAGCCCATGCCCGAACCGATTACGAAGGTGACCAGCGCCAGCGCCACCTCAGGAATCTCATGCAGGGTGCGGCCCAGAATCACCAGACCCACCGCGGCCAGCGTGTTCAGGGCCAGGCCCAGAATCGCCGCCGGCTTGATGCCCAGCTTCATGATAAACCGCCCGCCGATCACCGAAGCCACCGGCCAGCCCACCGAAAGCCAGAGCAGCGAGGCCCCGGAGCGGGTCGCCGAGAAGCCCTGAACCCCCTGGGCCCAAAGCGGCAGGTAGACCGCGGTACCAGTCATGACGCCGCCCACCATCAGGGCGGCCAGAACCGACCAGCCGATCGCCGGAATGGCGAACAGGTTCAGCGGCAGCATGGGGTCCGGCGCCCGCCGCTCCTGCCAGACGAAGGTACCCAGCAGCAGCGCCACCACCCCCAGAATCGCCAACATCGTCGGCGAACTCCAGGGCAGATCGGTGCCGCCCATCTGGAGCGCCAGCAGTAGCAGCGTTAACCCGGCGGTCAAGGTGACAGAGCCGAGGTAGTCGATCTGCACTTCCTTGCGGTGAACCTGTTCATCGAGGAAGCGCCAGACCATGATCAGGGCCAGAATGCCGAGCGGCAGGTTGATGTAGAACAACAGTCGCCAGGACGCGTGGTCGACCATGAGCCCGCCCACCAGCGGCCCAACCAGCGCACTGAAGCCCCAGACGCCCGAGAACCAGGCCTGCATCTTCGCCCGCTCGGCCGGGGTGAAGATGTCACCAATGATGGTCTGCACCACCGGTTGCACGGCGCCGGCGCCCAGCCCCTGAAGCGCCCGGAAGAAGATCAGTTGCCCCATGGTTTGCGCCAGCCCGCACATCGCCGATCCCAGCACGAAGATCGTGGCGCCCACGGTGAAGATGCGCTTGCGGCCAAACAGATCGGAGAGCTTGCCGTAAACCGGAACCGTGGCCGTCGACGTCAGCATATAGGCAGTCACCAGCCAGGTAAGCAGCGAGAAGCCCCCCAGCGAGCCCACAATGCGCGGCATGGCCGTGTCGACAATAGTGGCGTCAACAGCGGTCAGAAATGTGGCCAACATGAGTGCAAAAACGGTGTACATCCGACGATCTTGAACCAAGTTGTCTCTTCCCCTTAAGCGTGGATTCTGCTAGATTCGTCTACCCTGTGACCCTCTCCTGCCCTCCAGCTCCGTTCGCTCCAGTAACCCTGCCCAGACCCCTTACATAACATGAGACGCACCCCGCCCAGCAAAGGAGAGAGGTCTGTGCATCAACGTTTACCCGGGTGGCTGCAGCAGTGGTTGCCCGGTATCACTACCTATAATCCCGCCGCCGAAGAGGATGGCGGCGGTCCGACCGACGTCGAATGGAATCCCTGGGAAGAAGGCGGCCCCCTCAGTCAGCGCGGGTGGAGCGCCTGGCGGCGCATTCCCACCGGCCTGACCACCGCCACGCCCGCTCCCTGCCTCTTCGGTAACGACCTGCACCTGTTCGTCCGCGGCACCGATAATGGCATCTACTGGAACCGGCTGAGCCGTCGGATGGGTTGGGGCGAGTGGCGGGAACTTCCCGGCGAGGGCCGGACGCCTTCGGCACCATGCTGCATCGAGTTCGGCGGCGCACTGCACGTCTTCGTGCGGGGCACCGACGACAAGATCTACCAGGACACCCTGGGCGCCGACGGGACCACCTGGGGCGGCTGGAAAGAGGTGCCCGGCAACGGCGCCACCACCAGCGGACCGGCGGTGGCGAAGCATGCAGGCGCCCTCTACATTGTGGTCCGCGGGACCGACAACGGCATTTACTATCAGCGGTTTGACGGCCAGTGGCGTGGCTGGCGGCGCCTCCCTCACGGCGGGCAGACGCTGGATACCCCTGCGGTCCGCTCCTATCAGGGACAACTCCGGGTCTACGTCCGGGGCACCGATGACAAGATCAACGGCACCGTCATGATCCGGGACGGCCAGTGGATTCCGTGGGTGGAGATTCCCGGGCAGGGCAAGACCCCTTCCGCTCCCCATGTGACCGTCTACCGCGGCAACCTCTACCTCTTCATCCGCGGCGAGGATGACACCGTGAACCTGAATATCCGCACCCGCGGGGGCCAGTGGTCCAACTGGCACCCGATCCCCGGCGGCTTCAAGACCCCAGACGGCCCGTCCGCAATCGCCTTCGCCGACCGGCTCTACGTCTTCGCCCGGGGCGAGGATAACGGCATCTACGTCACCATCCGCACACGGCGGTAATAGGCGACCGCACACGCCGGCAGGCACACCCTGCCGGCGCTGTTGTTTTTGGACGTCCGAAAGCACCCGCCGGTACGGCTGCCCCGTCGCATAGCTCATCCAGAGATGGCAGACGCTAACATCTCCGGGATCATGTCATGGGCGGGCAGCGGGGGGTGCGAAAGTTTGTCGGGAGGAGAGCAGCGGATCAGTACGACCCTGGACTGCAACGAACAAGCGATCCGCGACCTCCTGGGGGACAGCAACGATGTCATCCACCGCGATTTCGTCTGCGGGTACGGCGGTGGCCTGGAAGGCCTGATGGTCTATGTCAGCGGCCTGTCCGACAGCGACAAGATTGAGCGGATGACCGGTCAACTGCTCCAACTGACCAACCCGCCCTTCAGTCAGCCGCCCACCGGCATGGGACCGCTGCTGGATCTCCTCGAAACAGTGCTCGCTTCCTCCGAGTTCAGCCTGAGCGGTGACCTGAAGCAGGTCATCGACTCGATCCTCTCCGGCGAGACGGCCGTCTTCCTGGCGGGGGAGAACCGGGCCATCCTCCTGGATACCCGGTCCGGCGAGGGGCGTTCGATCTCCGAACCCAAGGCCGAGTCGGAAGTGCGCGGACCCAAGGACGGGTTCGTGGAAAACATGGGCCAAAACATCGCCCTGGTGCGCAGGCGACTGCGCGACCCCCGCATGCGGGTGGAGACGGTGCAGGTGGGCCTGCGCACCAGCACCAACGTTGCCCTCATCTACATGAAGGGACTGGCCGCCGACAGCCTGGTCGCCGAAGTGTACAAACGGCTGGACCGAATTGAACTGGACGGCGTGCTGGGAAGCGGCTACCTGGAGGAGATGATCAAGGACAGCCCCCTCTCCCTATTCTCCCTGCTGCTTTCCACGGAACGGCCGGACCGGGTCACGGCCAAC
>JBLNEM010000212.1:0-6493 GCA_050262655.1 Mycobacterium leprae
GAGTTTAGACTTTCAAGATAAACCAGAGCAACATCAGGGCCACACCGGCGAAGAGCGTGAGCGCATAGCGGCGAATATAACCGCTGTTCAGCGCCCGCAGGCCGCTGCCGATCCAGGCTGCCAACTTGCCCAGGCCGTCGATGGCGCCGTCGATCACCTTGGCGTCGCCGATGTTGGCGAAGAAATCGGCGATGGCGAGCACCGGCTTGATGATCAGGTACTCGTAGATCGTGTCGATATAGAACATGTTCAGCAGCACGCCGCCCTTGCGGGAGGCATCCCGCTCACGCTCACGGAGCACGCCCTTCGGGCCGTACAGGACGTAACCGAGCACCATACCGACGACCGCCAGCAACACGGTGGAACCGGCGATCATCAGGTTGATCGGCTCGGCCTCGAGGTGCAGGCCTTCGAAGGAGGTCTCCAGGAACGAAACCTGCCAGTGCGGGAAGAAGATCCAGCCGCCGACCACCGAGAGCACCGCCAGGATCGCCACAGGCCACAGCATGGCAGCCGGGGTGGCGTGGTGGTGTTCGTGGGCGTCGTGACCGTGGCTATCCGCATGGGCATGGGCCGTGGCCGAGGCGTTCCGCTTCAGCAGCGACTTCTTGCCATGCGCCTGCGGCTCGTCGCCGAGGAAGACCAGGCTGAACAGACGGGTGTTATAGAAGGCGGTCAGGAAAGCCGCCAGGACACCGACTGCGAAGAGACCGTACTGGCCGCTGTTCCAGGCAGCGCCCAGGATCTCATCCTTGGAGAAGAAGCCGGCGAACGGCACGATACCGATCAGGGCCAGGGCACCGATACCGAAGGTGATACCGGCGAACTTATCCTTCTTCCAGAGGCCGCCCATGTGCCGGATATCCTGGTCACCGTTGTAGTGGTGGACCACGATGCCGGCGCAGAGGAAGAGCGCCGCCTTGAAGAAGGCGTGGGTCAGGAAGTGGAAGTCAGCGGCGGTGTATGCGCCGAGACCGTTGGCCAGGAACATGTAGCCGATCTGGCTCATGGTCGAGAAGGCGAGGACCCGCTTGATGTCGTACTGGCCGACCGCCACGAGAGCGCCGAAGAGCGCACCGATGGCGCCGATCCAGGCGACGGTCAGGGCAGCCGTGGACGAGGCCGAGTAGATCGGCCAGGCCCGGGAGACCAGGTAGACACCGGCGGTCACCATGGTCGCCGCATGGATCAGGGCCGAGACCGGAGTCGGGCCTTCCATGGCGTACGGCAGCCAGGTGTGCAGCGGGAACTGCGCCGACTTGGCGATAGCACCCACCAGCAGCAGCAGGCCGATCATCGTCAGGGAGCCGTTGTGCTGCCCCTTGGCGATCTCCTCAAACACCGTGGCGAACTTCATGCTGCCGAAGTTGAGGTAGATGAAGGCAATACCGGCCACCAGGCCGACTTCGCCCAGGGAGTTCATCACGAACGCCTTCATGGCGGCGTTCTGGGCGGAGGGCTTCTTGAAGTAGAAGCCGATCAGCAGGTAGGAGGCCAGACCGACGTTCGCCCAGCCCATCAGCAGGCCGGCGAAGTTGTCCGCCAGAACCAGCAGCGACATGGCGAAGATGAAGTAGTTCAGCTTGGCCATGAAGCGGCCGAACGACGGATCGTCGTGCATGTAGCCGGTGGAGTAGATGTGGATCAGGAAACCGACGCCAGCCACCACCAACATCCACCAGAGGGAGAGCGCATCGGCCATCAGGCCGAAGTCGAGCATCGGACCCCAGGAGGTCAGCGGGTTGGTGATGGGCTCATGGGTGCCGAGGAACTGAAAGAAGAGGGCCAGGACCATGGCAAAGGCGATACCGGCGGAACCGCAGGCTACCCAGGAGATCGTGGCTTTGGACCACGTATTCCGGAAGTAGCCCACGACAGCCGCGCTCAGGAGCGGGAGCACGATAATGGCCGGAAGCATCCAGGCGCTATGCATGTCAGGTTCACATCCTTCCGGAGTGGGTTAGTTCTTCAACTGGTTCACGTCGTCGACGTTGACCCGATCCTTCTTACGGAACAGCAGCACGATGATAGCGAGGCCAATGGCCACTTCAGCGGCGGCAACGGTCACCACCAGGAAGGACATGATATGGCCGTCCAGGTTGCCGTGCACCCGTGCGAAGGTGATAAAGAGCAGGTTGGCAGCGTTCCACATGATCTCCACACACATCAGAATGGCCAGCGGGCTGCGCCGCACCAGCACTCCGATGCCGCCCAGGGCGAAGAGGATGGCTGCCAGCGCAACATACAGGTTAACCGAAGCTGCTTGCATATGTCCTCCTCCTTCCCTAGGCCTTCTGGCGGCCGACGAGGATTACCACGCCGATCACGGCCACCATCAGGATAAATGCGGTCAATTCGAACGGCAAAACGTTGACCTGCAGCAGGCTTGCGCCGAAGTCCTTCACGGAGCCGAAGGAGTCGGGAATGGTGGCCAGGGTCTGGCTCGCCTTCCCGCCCAGCAGCGCCACCAGCGCCAGAATCACGGCCACGGCGCCGCCCAGGGCGAAGCCGAAAATCTTCTGGCCGGAGAGGTCGGAGGCGCCTTCGGGCTCGTTCGGGTCCTTGCGGGCCGTGAGCAGGGTGATCACGAACAGGAACAGGATCATCACAGCACCGCTGTAGATGATGATCTGCATGACGGCCATGAACTCACTGGAGAGGCTCAGGTAGAGCGCAGCCAGACCGAGGAAGTTCAGCACCGTCGCCAGCACCTGATGTACCGGCTGCTTCGCCAGCAGCAGTCCCAGGACACCGGCGACAGCCATCAGTCCTGCGACGATGAACAGCAGGAGGTTCATGACTTCACCGCCTTACGCCCCTGGAACGCCGGGTAGACGTTCAGCGGCACCTTATAGGCCGACAGGGTCTTGTTCACCAGCTGATCCTTCTGCAGGACCAGGGCTTCACGAGTGTAGTCGGCCAGTTCCCACTCCTGGGTGAGGTGCAGCGCCTCGGTCGGGCAAGCCTCCTCGCACATGCCGCAGAAAATGCAGCGGAGCAGGTCAACCTGGTACTTGTAGCCATACCGCTCACCAGGGCTGTGCGGATGGGCGGGGTCGTTCTCGGCTGCCAGTACGGTAATCGCTGCGGCCGGGCAGGCCACCTGGCAGAGTTCGCACCCTACGCACATCTCCAGCCCGTTTTCGTAGGTCCTGAGCTCATGCCGCCCATGGAACCGGGGCGCCCGGGGGCGCTTCACTTCCGGATAAGGAATGGTTGTCTTCTTACGCCAGAGGACCTTCATCGTGGTCGCAAGGCCCTTGGCGAGTTCACCAATCATGGACATATGCTCCCGTACCTCCTTTCAACTAGGCCTTCGGAGCGTAAAGTGCAACATAGATTGCCGTGCCGACCAGGTTGAGGGCCGATACGGGGAGCATGACCTTCCAACCGAAGCTCATCAGCCGGTCATAACGGAACCGCGGCCAGGTGGCCTTGATCCAGATCAGCACGAAGAGCAGGATGGCGACCTTGGTGATGAACCAGACGACGCCCGGGATCATGGTGAGCCCGAACGGAGCGTGCCAGCCGCCCAGGTAGAGGACGGTGATCATGGCGCAGGCCGTGATCGCGTGCACCAGTTCGGTCAGGAAGAAGAGGCCGAACCGCATGCCGGCATACTCGGTGTTGTAACCGCCGACCAACTCAGCTTCCGCTTCCGGCAGGTCGAACGGGGTCCAGGCCGCTTCCGCCAGGGAGGCGATGAAGAAGACCACGAAGCCGAGGAACTGCGGCACGATGTTCCAAATATGCTGGGCGGCGATGATGTCCGACATCCGGGTGGAACCGGCCATCAGGATCACGCCGACGATCGCCATGCCCATGGAGAGCTCGTAGGAGATCATCTGGGCGGTGGAACGCATGGAGCCCAGCAGCGAGTACTTGGACTGGGAAGCCCAACCGCCCAGGGCCACGCCGTAAACGGAGAGGGCCGAGAGGGCCAGGAAGGCCAGGATGCCGGCGTTGGGGTCGGCCATGGTCTGGGTCAGGTGGTCGACCGGACCCCAGGGGATCACGACCCAAACCGCCAGAGCGACGAAGAAGGCGATGATCGGGGCCAGCCGGAAGACGATGGGATCGGCATCATCGGGGATGATGTCTTCCTTGAACAGCATCTTCACGACGTCAGCGATCGGCTGCATGAGACCCCAGGGGCCGACCCGGTTGGGGCCGGGCCGGTAAGCAAACCAGCCCAGTCCCTTGCGGAAGAAGATCAGGAAGACGGCGGCGCTGGTGGTTACGGCCAGGCCCAGGATCGCAGCCTTGACGATTAGCCAGAGAATGGTCAGTCCCATGTTAGTCCGCCACCTCCTGGGTCAGCTTCCGAACCGTTACGGCTACCGGAGCGCTACCCGTCGAAGTCAGGGTGTTCAGCGGGGCGGCGGTCAGGCCACGAATCGCCTGCACGGTGCCGGCCACGACCCGCTTTTCGGTCTTCACGGTCAGGGTGACAAAGTTGCTGCCGGCGTCGAGGGCGATCAGGTCGCCGTCCTTCAGGCCCAGACGGGCGCTGTCGATCGGGTTGAAGAAGGCCTCGGCCTTCGGCAGCACGTGGCTGAACGCTTTGTCGAACTGGGCGGTGGAGCCGCCGGCGTAGAGCCGGTCGACCGGCACCAGCACCAGGTCAGCAGAAGCAGCAGCGACGGCTTCAGCGGCCGTCAGCATGGCGTTCGGGGCGCCGGTGAGCACCACGCCCTCGGCCAGCTTCACGGTCACGGCCTTGGCGATCTCGCCGGCGGTCTCGGCCGGGGAGTTGGCCAGGCGGCTGCCCATCATGGAAGCGATGCCGACGATGATGTCACCGTCCGGCTGGGCCGAGCCCTCGGCCTTCTTGGCGACCTTGGTGCTCTGCACAAGGCCGTCCAGGTTGGTCCAGGTGCCAGCCTTCTCGCTGATCGTGGCGACCGGCAGGACCACATCGGCCTTGGCGGCGGTCTCGTTCAGGAAGAGGTCGGCGACGACCACGAAGCTGTTCGCCAGGGCAGCCTCGACCAGCTTGCGGTCGGGATAGGTGTTCATCAGGTTGGCGCCGGCGAGATAGAGGGCCTTCACTTCGCCGGCGGCGGCAGCCTTCAGCATGCCTTCGGTGGAGAGACCCACCTGGGCCGAGAGGTTGCGAGCCTGCCAGAGCTGAGCGAAACGCTCCACTGCCTTGGCGTCAGTCACGGCGGCGTAGCCGGGCAGGAAGCCAGGCAGCGCACCCATGGCCTCGGCGCCACGGCTGTTGTTCTGGGCGCCGGGGATCAGCACGTGCACGGAGCGACCGGCCTCGCCGTTGGAAGCAGGCTTCTTCAGGGCGGCGGCCAGTTCGACCAGGGCACGGCCGGTAGCAGCGTCCTCGCCGTTCCAGACCAGCACCACCTTGGTGGCGGCCTGGGTCAGCTTCAGCAGCTGGGCCAGGGTATCGGCATCGGCGGCGCAGGCGCCAGCCTGACGACCGGCTGCGGTGGCAGCCAGCGCCGAAAGAACGGCCGGGGTCTGGCCAGGCTTCACCTGGACACGGGCATGGCGGCCACGGTACTTCGGCAGATTGGTGCCGATCAGGGCCAGCTTCGCCTTCTTGCGGTCGACCATCCGGCGGATCCGCAGGTCCATGACCGGTGCGGTCTCGGCGGGATCGGTGTCGACCACGATGATGGCGCCGGCGTCAGAGAGATCGGCCTGGCGGCCCGGGAAGGCGCCGATCGAAGCGACCTGCTGGCTGCCGGTACGATGATCGATGTTGTTGGTGCCCAGGGTCAGGCGGGCGAACTTCTGCAGCAGGTAAGCTTCCTCGTTGGTCAGCTTGCCGCCGCCGATGACGCCCAGACCGTTGCCGCCCACCGTAGCCTTGACGGCCTTGAACTGCTCGGCGATCGCGGTCAGCGCTTCCTTCCAGGAGACCGGCACCAGCTGGCCATCCTTCTTCATGAGGGGCTCGGTGATGCGGTCGTCCTGATGGACGAACTTGTAGTTGAACCGGCCGCGGTCGCACATCCAGCCCTGGTCAACTTCGGCGTTGTCCCGGGCCTGAAGGCGCAGCAGCTTGCCATGACGGAACTCCTCGGTCACGTTGCAGCCAACCGAGCAGCCGTGGCAGATCGAATCGACCTTGGCCAGGTCCCACGGACGGGCCTGGAAGCGATAGGTCTCGCTGGTCAGGGCGCCGACCGGGCAGAGCTCGATGGTGTTGCCGCTGAAGTAGGAGTCGTACGGCTGATTCTCCAGCGTGGTGATCAGGTTGAAGTGGGCCCGCTCCTCAATGATCAGGTTGCCTTCGGTGGCAATCTGGTCGTCGAACCGGACGCAGCGGCGGCAGAGAATGCAGCGCTCGTTGTCCAGCACAATGAAGTTGCCGAGCTCCACGGTCTTGGGCTTCTGGGTCTTGGCCTCCTGCAGGCGGCTGGTCGAAGGACCATAGGCCAGGGTCAGATCCTGCAGATCGCACTCGCCGCCCTTGTCGCAGACCGGGCAGTCCAGCGGGTGGTTCAGCAGCAGGAACTCCAGGGCGCCC
>JBLNEM010000213.1:0-3152 GCA_050262655.1 Mycobacterium leprae
CATCCGTCTGGTCGACTGCGTCGGTTACGCGGTCGAAGGAGCGCTGGGCTATCTGGACGAGACCGGGGAGGCCCGGATGGTCCGGACACCCTGGTTCGAGCACGAGATTCCGTTCCACGAGGCCGCCGAGCTGGGCACCCGGAAGGTGATCAACGAGCACGCCACCATTGGCCTGCTGATGACCACCGACGGCACGATCACCGACCTGGCCCGGGGCAAGTACCTGGAGGCCGAAGAGCGGGTGGTCGCCGAACTCAAGGAGATGAACAAACCCTTCGTCATCATCCTGAACACCACCCGGCCGTACGCCCAGGAGACCATGGAACTGGCCGGCGAACTGGAGATCAAGTACGGGGCGCCCGTCATCCCCATCGACGCCAGCGAACTCTCTCAGGATGACGTGCACCTGATCATGGAACAGGCGCTCTTCGAGTTCCCGGTCAAGGAAGCGCACATCAATCTGCCCCGCTGGATCGAGGAGTTGGATCACGGGCATCACCTGCGCTGCAAATTCGAAGAGGCGATCGCCGAGGCGCTGCAGGGCATCCTGAAGGTCCGTGACGTGGACGCTGCCGTGGAGAAGCTCTCCGGCTACGAGTTCATGTCGGCGGTCAACCTGAAGAATGTCGACATGGGTACCGGCATCGCCGAGATCGACACCGAGGCCCGGGATGATCTCTATTACAACGTGCTGGAGGAGATCACCGGTGTGCCGCTGGAAGGCAAGCACACGATGGTCCGGCTCCTCCGGGAATATGCCCACGCCAAGTCGGAGTACGACAAGGTGAAGGACGCCCTGCACGACGTCCGGACCACCGGCTATGGCATGGTCCAACCGCATCTGTCCGACCTGACCTTCGAGGAGCCAGAACTGGTACGGTCGGGCATCATGTACGGGGTAAAGCTGCGGGCCACGGCGCCGTCGCTGCACTTCATTCGGGCCGACATCACCGCCGAAGTGACCCCGATCATCGGCACCGCCAAGCAGGGGGAGGACCTGGTCCAGTACCTGCTGGAGCGGTTCGAGGACGATCCGCAGAAGCTGTGGGAGTTCGACATCTTCGGCAAGAGCCTGCACGAACTGGTGCAGGAGGGGATTCACTCCAAGCTCTACCGGATGCCGGAGGACGCCCAGCAGAAGCTGCAGGAGACCCTCAGTCGGATCATCAACGAAGGCTCGGGCGGCCTGATCTGCATCATCATCTAGCAGGCAGGCGAAAGAGCCAGAGGGGGGTTCATAGACAGGGGGGGACCTTACGGTCCCCCTCAGTTTACGTTTACCATTCCTTGCAAGCCCCGAAGCAGTATGCTACATTGAAAGGGTATGGGGCAGTAGGCCAGGCGAAGGAGGGTTACTGTGGGACACGTTGTGCCGTTCCCACCCCGAAACGATCAATCCGTCGCCAAAACCGAAGAGATGCTCAACAAAATCGGCCAGGCCTACCAGCGAAAGCTGAAGGCCAAAGATGAACTCCCCAGGGTCCTGGCCCAACTCATCGCCGCCGGCGAAACCGAACTGGTCCTCCAGGCGGTCACGCTGTGGGGTGAGGGACGCATGGAGCCCTACGAGGTCCTCGAGCTCTGCGAAAAGGTGGCAGCCGTCGCCGGCATCCACCCCGTAGGCGACCGCCCGCTATAGTGCATCAAACCAGGCCGGGCCAGTGAGGCCCGGCTTTTTGTATCGGGGGAATGGCGATGCGTCCCTGTGACCCATTTCTACAGAAGCCGGGCGCACTGTTGGCCGACCACGGTTATGCAGCCGACCCGGGATTGCCCGAGCAGGTGGAGGGTTGCGTGCTCTTCTACCATTACACCAGACCGGAGTACCTGCATGTGATCCTGGCCGATGGACTCTACGCTCGCCGCCCTGTGGTCTGGGACCGGCCGCCGGAGATTGTGGGCGGGTATCTGCTGGAGGGCTTCCTGGAGCCGCAGCCAAAGTGGCTGTCCGCGTCCCCGTACTTCGGTGACCTGGGACTGCAGATGGTGAAGCGGTATATCGGATCGACGCTCCTCAAGGTAACGGTTCCGTTGGACTATCCGGGATTGTATGTGGCGGACTATGCCCATGTCTTGGAGTGCAAGCACGTAGCCATTCGGGGCGTGTCAGCGCTGAACCTGGGCTACGATTGCCGCGACGGACGTGAGGTGACACTCGCAGATGTCAACTCCTACGTTCCCCTGGCGACGTACAAGGGAGGACACGTGGCCCCAGTTGTAACCGTCGTTCGCACAGGGCAAGGGATCGCGATTCCGGCTGAGTACATCAGCGTAGCAGAAACAGCACCAGACTGCTTGTAGCAGCGAACAGGGAGGCATGCCAAGTGAAACTCGTGGTTCTATTCGGCCCACCCGCCGTAGGTAAGATGACCGTTGGCTATGAACTGGAGCGATTGACCGGGCTCCGACTCTTCCACAACCACATGACCATCGAGCTGGTACTGCATTTCTTCCCCTTCGGGACGCCCGCATTTCAGCGCCTGGTGGACGAGTTCCGGATGCGCATCTTGGAAGAGGTAGCGGGCAGCGATCTACCTGGCATGGTCTTCACGTACTGCTGGGACCTGGATGCACCAGGCGACAAGGCGTTCATCGACGGCGCTACTGCCGTGTTTCAAGCACATGGCGCCGAGATCTGCTATGTCGAACTGGCGGCCTCCCTGGATGAGCGTCTGAGTAGAAACGAGACGCCGCTCCGCCTGGCGGAGAAACCGTCGAAGCGGAACCTGGATTGGTCGCGGCGCAACCTCCTCACCACCGATCAGCGGCACCGCCTCAACAGCAACGGCGACTTCTTCTACCCGGACCAGCACCTGCGCATCGACAACACAAACCTGACCCCAGAGC
This sequence comes from Mycobacterium leprae, assembly GCA_050262655.1. GTDB lineage: Bacteria > Bacillota > Sulfobacillia > Symbiobacteriales > Symbiobacteriaceae > DASXVX01. Next base: position 2,848 of record JBLNEM010000213.1, read on the forward strand.
AGGTGGCCCGCCAGATCATCGAGCGGTTCGGGCTGCCGCTGCTGGGTTAGCGCGTGCACGACGCCGGCGCCGTGAACCAAACACCGCCTTTACGGGGGAGTTGCAGCCCGTTCAGGCGGTGTTCTGCCGTTCGTACGCCCGAGGAGACCCGAAGGGGCTCCGCAGGATCACTCGGGTGTTCTGTCCCCAACCACAAAACGAAGTGAGCGTCCCGCAGCAGCCGGGCCTACCAAGTGCGAGTCCGCGAGCCCCCGGAGCCGGCAGGTCTGTGCCGCCGTTCGGACGCCCCGAGGAGACCCGAAGGG
>JBLNEM010000214.1:0-3788 GCA_050262655.1 Mycobacterium leprae
TGCGACGGGGGAAACCCTGCTAACAAAACCAAACTCCAGCTAATTGTTAGTCACTCCGTGGGTGTTCGCCGTTACGCCGGCGGGGGCCACTACGCGGGGACTTCGTGCGCGTACCCTCCGCCGTCGGTGTTGTGCGAGGACGCGCTGGCGTTCACTCGAGTGGCCCGCCGGGCGGTTCTGTGCCGCAATCGGGTTGTGCGCCCGCTAACGCATGAAGTTGTTGTTTTTTAGCCACCTCGTCCAAAACGAGGTGGCTAAAAAACGACAATCATCTGCCCTGCAGGGCTCACAAACCTCCCTGAACAGCATCTTGGCCCTCATCATCGGAGAAAGTGGGCGGATCGAGTCCGCAAACGCACGTACTTGTCATTTTTTAGCCACCTCGCCAAAAACGAGGTGGCCAAAAAACGACAATCAAGTGGCCTGCAGGTTTCGCCGCTGCGGCCCCCCTCTCTCCTCTATCTCACTACTTAAGTAATGTTTTCACTAAGGAGGAATGTAACATGATTCCCCGTATTCCATTGTTGAGAGGTGACTCATACGTCAACTTCAGCGGCATCTACGGCCCGACCTCGCACCGAGCGGGGGCAGGCGACCAGGCAGCGGCTCCTGACGGCGGCTGAAGAGGTGTTTGGGACGCGGCAGTTTCACGGGGCCGCGGTGAACGACATCACCCGTGCGGCGGGCGTGGCCCAGGGCACGTTTTACGTTTACTTCAAGAGCAAGCAGGAGATCTTCCGTGAACTGGTGACCGACTTGAGCCACCGATTGCGGACCGACCTGGCTACATCCACCCGGGGGATGCCGAACCGCCTGGCGATGGAGCGGGCAGGTATTGAGGCGTTTCTGCGCTTTGCCCGAAACCACCGCTACCTCTACCGCATCGTGCGGGAAGCCGAGTTCGTCGACCCGGACCAGTTCCAGTGGTTCTACCGCACCATGGCCGAAGGCTATGTCCGTGGCCTGAGCCTGGCAGGTGCACAGGGTGAAGCAGCCGTGCCTCACGCCGAAGCGCTGGCCTACTGCCTCATGGGCCTGACCGACTTCATCGGCATGCGGTGGGTGCTCTGGGAGGGGCAAGAGCCGCCCGCCGAGGTAGTCGACGCGGTGATGCAGTTCATCGAATACGGGCTCCGGACCCCGCCAACCCCCTAGGGTTTCGCCGTTCGACAACCTGAACGGATTCATCTCCATCGAGACGCAGCATCCACTGCAAAGGAGGTTCCCACATGGCTACCATTACCAGCCGGACGATCGACACAGCACGCCTCAAGACCCACTTCCTGGAGAGCGGCCCCGCCGATGGCATCCCCTTCGTTCTGGTCCACGGCAACCTGTCCACCGGGACATATTACACCGACCTGATGGCACAGCTGCCCGCCCAGTACCACGTGATCGCCCCCGATCTGCGGGGCTTCGGCGACACGGAGCCGCAACCGATCGATGCGCTGCGCGGCCTGCGGGACTTCACCGATGACCTGCATGCCCTCTTCCAGGCCCTCGGCTTGACCCAGGGCGGCCGGAAGATTCATCTGCTGGGCTGGTCGGTCGGCGGACCGGTGGTGATGCAGTATGCCATCGACCATCCGGACCTGGTCGCCTCGCTGATCCTGGAAGACCCCATGTCCCCGTACGGCTTCGGCGGCACCAGGGACGCCAAGGGCAATCCCTGCTTTGACGATTGGGCCGGCACCGGCGGCGGCACAGCCAACCCCGATTTCGCTCAGCGGCTCGCCAGCGGGGACCGCAGCGTCGAGAGCCCCAACTCCCCCCGCAACGTGATGAACAGCTTCTACTTCAAGCCACCCTTCCGGCTGGAGCCGGCCCGTGAGGAAGAACTGATCACCGAACTGTTGAAGACCCGCTCAGGCGAGGGCTTCTACCCCGGCGATATGGCGCTTTCCCCAAACTGGCCCACCGTGAAGCCTGGCACCAAGGGCATGAACAACGCCATCTCCGGTAAGTACTGCAACGTAGAGCCCTTCGCCCGGATCAACCCCCGGCCGCCCGTGCTCTGGCTGCGCGGCGCCGATGACCAGATCGTCTCCGACACCTCCCTCTTCGATTTCGGCTTCCTGGGCCAGATCGGTGCAGTCCCCGGTTGGCCGGGCGCCGAAGTCTACCCCGCTCAGCCGATGGTGAGCCAGATGCGCTACGTGCTGGATCAGTACGTCCAGAACGGCGGCTCCTACCAGGAAGAGGTTATCGCCAACTCGGGTCACAGCCCGCACCTGGAGCAGGCCGATACCTTCCGGTCGCTGGTCATCGCTTTCGTGAACGCCCATGCTTAAGTGCAACTTCACCCGCAAGCTCGCAGGCGCCCTCGGAGCCAGCCTGCTGTTGCTCTCGCTGTTATCCGCCCCCCGCACCGCTGAAGCTTCCGCCACCCGTACGCTGGAAGCGACCTACACCTCGGTCAGCAACGGCTGGGTCAAGGTCGAACGCTGGCAGGACGGCTCCAGCATCTTCACCGCCGAGAACTATCCCCTGGATGGCCGGGGCGATCAGGACGGCCAGCGGCTCACCTTCTTCAATAATGTGAAGGAGCCCGCCTCCAGCCGCTTCCTGCTCTACTACGCCCCCGGTTGGGATACCGGCAGCGTGGCCACACCGGTGCTGCTGGTGCACGGCGCCAACGACAACGCCGACCGTGCCTGGGCCAACCCGAATGAGATGGGCGGCTACGGCTGCGGCGCCAGCACCTGTCCGTCCACCGGCTTGATGCAGTACCTCTCCGGCCAGGGCTACAAGGTTTTCGCCATCAACTTCGCACAGAAGCAGGGCGATAACTACTTCTGGTCCGAGGAGATCTACGACGCCATCCAGATCATCAAGCAGCGCACCGGCGCCAGTACCGTCGACGTAATCGGATGGAGCAAGGGCGCCTTCGCCGCCCGCATGTATGTCTCCAGCGTCCGCAAGACAGGCGGCACCGCCTATGCCAGCGACGTGCGGAAGCTGCTCCTGCTGGGCGGCCCCAACGGCGGTTATGACTACCCCTTCCGCCATGGGTGGCAGCATGACTTCAGCATCTACAGCGAGTGCGGTGGCTCGGTCAACGCCCCGTCGCCCCATACGGCGATGGTCTGCTACGGCGCTTGGGCGACCCATCCCGAACTCTCGATCTACACCACCAGCACCGGCAACTTCTTCCCCGGCCAGAAGCAGATGCTGGCCCGCTGGGATCAGACCTACGCCCTGCCCACCACCGATCAGGATTACTACACCACCTACTACGGCGGCAACGGCTACTACACGAAGGGTGACGGCATCGACGCCGCCATCCAACAGGGCTCCCTGGTCAGCACGATCGTGAGCGCCGGCATCCCCAGTGCCGTGAGCACCTACCTGCTCTGCGGCGACACCGCCGACATCCCCACGATCCACAACGAGCACACCGGCCCCAGCGACGGCGTGGTCTTCATCAAGAGCTGCCAGTCCACCACCGGAATCGGCACCGTAAGCGCCAACGTATTGGCCACCGGCCTGAATCACCTGAAACTAGGCTGGGCCACCTCCGCCGAAAGTCAGATCGCCACGTGGCTGGGCAAATAGAAGGAACCGGGCTGAACCCAAGTTCAGACCGGTTTTCTTGTCCCGGGTGTTCAAAGCCAGTGAAACGAAGCTGAGCGTCGCCGCAACCAGTGCAAGGGTGTGAAAGACCGCAACACGAAGCTGACCGTCGCCGCAGCCGGCGGGTCCTAACCCGCAAAACGAAGCTGAGCGTCGCCGCAGCCGGCGGGTCCTACCCCGCAAAACGAAGCTTAGCGTCGCCGCAGCCGGCGGGT
>JBLNEM010000215.1:0-9620 GCA_050262655.1 Mycobacterium leprae
CTCCGGAGCCCGCGGAGCCGGGGGGCACAACGTGGGCATCCCCTCCGCCGGCAGCCCAGACCCGCCGCTTGCGGGGGCGCTCAGCTTCGTTTACGGTCTTGACGACTCCCTCATACTCGCCGGCTGCGGGGCCAGGGCGAAGGGGGGTGGCTGCATACCCTACCCGGCATGAGGTGGGGCGTCGCCTGCTGCGAGTTGGCCGTCGGATACTGTGGGTGAACCCGCAAACGCATGAGTTTGTCGTTCTTTGACCACCTCCCCGAAACCGAGGTGGTCAGATCACGACAATCTCCTTCGAAGGACGTCACAGACCCACCGGCCCCGGTTATGTCGGACCGGCGCTTGCATGGGTAGCCCGGCCCACGCCCTCAAACAGTCCACGTACATCTCTGCCCGTAGTCCAGACTAGCCCCCATGTCACGCTTCAAGTGAACGCCTCGGCCTGCCGACACGTCCAAACTTCGAAAGTGGGGGATCGTCATGTCTGGGGTGGTCGCCTGGTTCCGCCGCATTCGCCTTGACCTTTTGCTGGGGGCTGCTGCCTTTGCACTGCTCGCTGCGATCAGCGCAATCGTCGCCTCGGCCCGCTCAGCCCCTTTCCTGCCGCTGATGGTAACGCTGGACGAGTGGGCGGCGTCGCTGATCTTTGTGCCCTGGCTGCTGGCACGGCTGTTCAAGGGGCCGCTGGTGCGTGCCGACAAGGATTCGCCGGTGCTCCTCTGGTACATCGATCGGATTGGGCTGAGCGCCATGTGGGTCTTCATCTTCGACCTGGTGACCCGAGCCTGTTTTCATCTGGGCTGGAAGCCGTTCTAGCAGGGCGTCGGGCACGCATAGGCTTATCCCGCAGGGAGGGAGACCGATGCGGCGATATGCCCTGCGTGTGGGGCTGGCCTGCTTTGTGGTGCTGTTGGTGCTGATGATCGCCTATACGGCCGTGGCGCGGCAGAAGGCGGCTGTGTTGAAGTCGGACCTGGCTGATGCCCGGCAGTACTTGAAGGGTACGGTGATTGTGGTCGATCCCGGCCATGGCGGCGATGATCCGGGGGCGGTGGTCGGGGAGACGCTGGAGAAGCATATCGTTCTGGAGATCGCCCGGGTGCTGCAGCAGGTGCTGACTGAGCAGGGCGCCCGGGTGGTACTAACCCGCGAGACCGATACCAGCCTGGGCGGTCCGATGCGGGAGGAACTGGGGAAGCGGGTGGCGCTGGTTGAACAGAACCACGCCGACCTGTTTGTCAGCATTCACGCCAATAAGGACACCTGCTACTGTTGGGGGGCGCAGACCTTCTACCAGAAGAACGGCATGCCGGCCGGGCAGGAACTGGCGGTGGCCATTCAGTCTCAACTCAGGCGGCTGACGCCCACCACCCGGGGGCCGCTGCCGGCGAACTACTTTGTGCTGCGCAACTCACCGGCGCCGGCGGCGATGGTCGAGGTGGGCTTCCTGACCAACGCCAAGGAGCAGCGCATGCTTCAGGAACCGGAGTATCACCGGACCCTGGCACAGGCGATTACGCTGGGCATGGCCGACTTCCTCAGGCTCCAGGTCCCAGAAGCCCATGCGGGCGGTAGCCTGGGACGGTAGTGGGACTTTCGTCCCCTCTGACAGAATCCCCGGTTCTGAAAGCTTCATTACCCGAAGGACTCTTAGCCTTCGATCACGAACCCTCTCCAGCGGAAATCGCCGGAGGGGGTATCGCTTTTTGTACCATAACCTAAATTACGGATGGATTGATGTTATTACCTCGGGCAGCATGTATGCCGGTAAGACTACAGAACTCATCCGGCGCGTCCGTAACTACATTCTCGCCAAACGGACCGCCGCGGTATTCCAACCCCAGATGGCCAAGCGATTCACCGACGACGAGGTGATCGTCTCCCATGACGGCCTGAGGTTTGAGGCAATCCACACGGATAGCCCCATGGAGATCATGTGGTACGCCGAAATGCACAAGCCGACCGTGATTGCCATCGATGAAGCCCAGTTCTATGATGCCTCGCTGGTGGAAGTAGTACAGGAACTGGCCAACCGGGGGCACCATGTGATTCTGGCCGGGCTCAGCCAGACCTCGGAGGGGAAGTCCTTCGGGATCATGCCGGCCCTGCTGGCGATCGCCGACAACATCACATCGGTGTACGGTGTCTGTGTTGTCTGCGGCGAGCCGGCCACCAAGCCGTTCGCCCTGAGGGCGAAGACCGAGGACGTCTCCGTGGGTGCAGGCGACAAGTACGAAGCCCGGTGCCGCAAGTGCTGGGTGGAAGGGCGCAAGGCGCGGGGCGAGGCGTAAGGACCGCATGAATAGACCCACCTCAATGGCAAAACCTATGCCATTGAGGTGGGCTTTTTTGAATATCGTCATGCTCAGCTGGGAGTACCCGCCCTGTCTGGTGGGCGGCCTGGCACGCCATGTCCATGCACTGGCACGGCAACTGGCCCATGCGGGCCACAAGGTGCATGTGTTGACCCGAGGAACCGACGATCTGCCGTCCGAGGCCATGGAGGACGGGGTTCATGTGCTCCGGGTTCAGCCCTACTTTCACCAGCCTGCCGACTTCCGGCTGTGGGTCTGTCATCTCAACTACGCGCTGCTGGAGGCCGGGGTCCGGCTGCTGCAGACCGAGGGAACGACGATCCTCCACGCCCACGACTGGCTGGTGGCTTACGCGGCCCGGTGCCTGAAGGGACTGTTTCAGGTGCCGCTGGTCGCCACTATCCACGCCACCGAGGCCGGGCGGCAGGGCGGCATACACGACCCGGGACAGCAATACATTAACGACGTCGAATGGTGGCTTACGTATGAGGCGTGGCAGGTCATCGTCTGCAGCAAGGCCATGCGGGCGGAGGTCGGGAACCTGTTCGGCCTGGGCGAGCAGAAGCTGACCGTGGTGCCGAACGGCGTCGACCTGCCGCCGGAACCCACCGCCGAGTGCCCGCCGAGAGAGGACTTTGCGGCGCCAGGGGAGCGGCTGCTTTTTCATCTGGGGCGCCTGGTACCGGAGAAGGGCGCCGCTGTCCTGTTGGAGGCCATGCCGCTGCTGCTCAGGCGCCACCCGGTCCGCCTGGTGATCGGCGGCGTGGGGCCGTATGCCGACGACCTGAAGCGCCAGGCGGCAGCCCTGGGAATCGCAGAACGAGTCCACTTTGCCGGATGGCTGACGGAGGAGAGCGCCGCCGCACTCTATCGGTTGGCGGACGTGACTGTCGTGCCTTCCACTTATGAGCCGTTTGGCATCGTAGCGCTGGAGGCCATGGCTGCGGGGGCGCCGCTGGTGGGCTCGGACGTCGGCGGACTCGGGGAGATCATCCGCCACGAGTCGAACGGACTGAAGGCAGAGCCGGGGGACCCACTTTCACTGGCCGAGCAGATCGACCGGCTCCTGATCGACCGGCCGCTGGCCAGGCGCCTGGCCGCTCAGGGCTATCGGGATGTCCGGGATTGCTACACCTGGGAGCGGGTGGCCCTGCAGACAGAGACCGTTTACCGCCAGGTGTTGGATGCGTGGTCGACCACCGATTGGGCGGCCTCGAGCCCGACCGGCCGGCCGCCGACCGGTCATGTTGAGGAACCGGGCCGGTATGCGATTTGACCCGACTCGGGAGCAGGAGGTTGATGCGGGTGAAAGCCGTGATCCTGGCCGGTGGGGAAGGCACCCGGCTGCGTCCTCTGACCGCGGATCGGCCCAAGCCCCTGGTTCCCGTCGGGAACCGGCCCCTTCTCGCTTATACGTTGGACCTCCTGGCGGAGCAGCGCTTTCAGGAGGTCTTTCTCACACTCGGCTACCGTGCGGCTCAGGTCCGGGGCGAGTTCGGCCATGAGTACCGTGGCCTGAGGCTGCAGTACATGGTAGAGCCGAGCCCGATGGGTACGGCCGGGAGCGTCGCCGCGCTGAAAGGACAACTCGACGAGACCTTTCTGGTCATCGCCGGCGATCTCTTGACCGATGCCGATCTGGGGCAGCTGCTGGGGGCGCATCGGGCGCACCGTGCGCTGGCGACCATCGGCACGGTGCGGGTCGAAAACCCGCTGGCCTACGGGATCCTCCTGACAGGTCGGGACGGGCGGGTGCGCCGTTTCCGGGAGAAGCCCAGGTGTGACGAGATCTTCAGCGACCAGGTGAATTCGGGCGTCTACATCCTGGAGCCGGCCGTGCTTACCGGCGTGCCGGAGAACCGCTGTTACGATTTCAGCCTCCATCTGTTCCCGGCCATGCTCCAGATGGAGGCGCCCCTTTACGCCGCACCCCTGGAGGGATTCTGGTGTGATATCGGTCAGCCTGCGACATACTTGCAGGCGAACCTGGATCTGCTGGACCGGCGCCTGCGCTTTCGTCCAGCCGGTGAGGAGGTACTGCCGGGACTCTGGGTAGCCGGCGAACCCGACTTGACCGATGTGCAGATCGACGGCCCGGCTGCCATTGGCGAAGGGTGTCGGCTTGCGCCCTTCACCCGGCTGGAAGCCGGCGTTGTGCTGGGAGCCGGAACGGTGACCGATTCCGGGGTACTGGTGCACGGCAGCGTCACCTGGGCAGGGGTCCATCTCAAGGCGGACAGCCGGCTCGTAAAAACCGTGGTATGCAAAGGGGAGTGAGCGGTGCTCACTCCCCTTTGGCACGGCGTATCTCCGCCCCATAGACCCGGTAATCGATCTGCGGGAAGAGGGAATCCACAGCCATGACGTGCTCCAGCCAGTGCGGATCGGGCGCCTGACGCTGCGTCAGGGCGGTGGCCAGGCGACCAAAACGGTCGATATGCGAGTCGAAACGTTGCCGGGCATACGCCACCGCTGTGCCCGCCCGGATCATGAAGGGCCAGTCGCTGGCCTGCGCCAGCAGGACCTCACGGGCCGCCTGATTCAGCAGTGCGCGCTCGGTAGTTGACGGCTCTGTCATCTGGCGTGCCAGGGCTACCATCGTCCGCCCCGTGTCGTGCAGCGGTCGGAGCATCCAGTGGTTCGTCTCATCGCACCAGAACTCGGCGTAGCCGTTATAGCCCCACGACGAGTATGGCGGCTGCAACTGGCCCTGCCCCGCAGGGTGGAGACGAAGGTACTCGCCAGGGGTGATGAACTGGAATGGGGCGCCGGCCGCAGTCTGTCGTGCAAGCTGGTCGAGAAAGCAAGGCCCCTCGTGCCACCAGTGGCCGAAGAGCTCAGCATCGAATGGCGCCACCAGGATGGGCGGAGGCGCACCGGGAATAAGTCCCCGCACCTCGGCCAGCTGTCGCGTCCGCTGATGGATGAAGTGGGCGGCATGGCGCCGGGCAGTCTCTTCGGCAGCAGCCGGCTCGTAGATCGCCTTGGGCCCTACCGGTCCCGTGATCCGGCAATATTTCAAGCCGGTGAACGACGGGATGCCACTGGGGAGTGCCAGGGGACCCAAATGGGCGGCCTCTCGTTCAAAACCGATGTCCCGATAGAACTCGCGGTAGGACTCATGCCCGGGGTATCCCTCGGTGGCGCTCCAGACCTGGCGGGCTGACAGGTGGTCCCGGCCGAAGACCGCCAGGCCACAGGGGGTGTAGCCGTGCGTAAAGGTGCCAAAAGGGGCGGCAGGCCGGGCGTGGAAGAGTGCGTGGGTCTCAAGTACGCAGTAATCGATCCCGGCGTTCCGGAGGATCCGGTCGATGCCGGGATCGAAGCCGCACTCAGGCAGCCAGAAGCCGCGTGGGGAGTAGCCAAACCGCCGCCGGAACTCAGAGAGCGCCACGGCAACTTGCGCTCGTACCAGTTCGGGGTAGTGCTGCAGGAGCGGCAGAAAACCATGGGTGGCGGCGGTGGTGATCAGGTCCAGATACCCGGCCGCTGCCATCCGCCGGAATGCGCCAATCAGATCCCGCCCGTACCGCTCTGTGTAAAGGTGGTACAGCCACTCGAACCGGTTGCGGTAGTAGGCCGCAATGGGGGCTTCGGTGCTCCCCGCGGTCCGGTGCACTTCGCGTTCGGCCAGCTCACCAGCGGCCTGCAGGTATTGCTGGCACCGTGACCGCAGCAGGTCGTCGTCCAACATGGCCATCAGCGTCGGGCTCAACGACAAGGTGAGGCGAAAAGGCAACCCTTCAGCCGACAGTCGCTCCAACATGGCGAGGAGCGGCAAATAGCATTCGGCGACCGCTTCGGAGAGCCACCGCTCCTCCAGCACGGCGGGCGATTCGGGATGACGCACGAACGGCATGTGGGCGTGGAGTACTAAGGCCAGATAACCGAGGGTCATGGCTCGTTTACTGCCACTTCACGTCCGATTTGGCACCTGGCTGCTGCTGGTTGACCTGGGAGCCTGACCACTGAGCGGGTTGCCCCCCGAAGCTCTGGTTCAGCATGCTCTCATTGGCAACGCCTTCCGGCGGCATCTCCACCGGAATGGCCTGGGCCACCTCGAAATAGCGGCCGTCGGGGGTATGCCGTTCGTAGCTGATCAGATACCGGTGCCCGGGTTCGATTCCTTCGTTGATGAAGCAGTGGTCGTCCGCTTCGTTCAGGTCGATGCTCCAGCCCGAGGCATTCTCCTGGTCCGGCTCCAGCTTGCCGGTCACGTCAAAGATGCGCAGGCAGGGACGGCTGGCGGACCATTCGGTGCTACCCACGGCATTCTTCACATGCTGCGCCGTGTTTCCCTTCAGCTCCCAGTAAACGTAGAGCGAGCGTGGGCTCCGGATCGTGGCTACCACCCGATCCTCGCCGAGTCCGGCCTGCGTCGGCTGCGTGGGCAGGACAGGCCACTGGGTTTCGGCATCCGTGCCCTGCAGTTCATCGGCCATTTCGTATGCAAAGGAGCGGTCCGGGGCAAAGGTAGCAGCAGAGGCCTGAGGCATGGTCGTTGGGGCGGCGGTCTGAGGCGCACCCGTTGCCGCCGGCGCCACGGAAGCGGTCGGCGTGACGGTCGTTGGGGACGCAATTTCGGTAGCCAGTTCCACGTCCCGGTGCGTATCGCCAGTGGTTGCCCCTGTTGCCGGCGGCGTTACGTCGCCCGTGTCGGACCGGTTGATCACAGAGGGGTCGGCGGTCCGTTCCGGTGCTCTCTGCGGGCCCACTCTGGTCCGGTTCCGGTTGTTAGCATTCAGGTTCACCCAGATCACGACCGCAACCACGCCCAGGACCACGAGCAGTGCCAGTGTTGTCATGTTATGTGACCTCCACGTTCGATTCATGTCTCAAGGCAAGTTTCCGTTCTCCCGCCGCTTTTTATGCCAGCACCGGGGAAGTCGCTATGCTTCTGAACGAAGCAGCAGGAGTCTGCGCTTTTGGCAAGAAAGCAAGTACCAGAATCAGGCGCACACCAGGGGGTGTACCGTTGACAGGTCGGAAAGAGACAGAGCTGTATGGCCCGGTCAAAGCGTTTCTGGTGGAACAGGGCTATACGGTGCGGGGCGAAGTGAACGGCTGTGACCTGGTCGCGGTACGGGACGAGCTTCTGGTGATTGTGGAACTGAAGACCGCATTTAACCTGCCGTTGCTCTTGCAGGGCGTAGAGCGACAGCGATTGACCGATCTGGTCTACCTGGCGATCGAGGCGCCGGGAAGGGCCTTGGGCCGCAAGCGCTGGAATCAGGTGGTTCAATTGTGCCGCCGGCTGGGGCTGGGACTGTTGACGGTCCGGTTCTCGACCCACGATGCGCGGGTGGAGGCCATTTGCGACCCGGGAGCTTACACCCCGCCGCGGAACGCCAAGAAAAAGGGGCAGCTCCTGAAGGAATTCCAGCGCCGGACCCTGGACCACAATACCGGCGGTTCTACAAGGCGCCCATTGGTCACGGCCTACCGTGAAGAGGCGCTCCGCATCGCCGCTTATCTGGTGCAGAACGGGCCGACCAAGCTGGCGCAGTTGCGGGTGGCGGCGGACAGCCCACGGGCGTCGTCAATCCTTCAGGACGATTACTACGGGTGGTTCGAACGGGTGCGGATCGGAGTCTATCAGCTGACACCCAAGGGGGCTGCTGCTTTGACCACTTACGCCGATGTGGTTGCTGCCGCAGCAGATCCGCCGGGCGACGAATCCTGAAAGCGGGTTCGCCGGCCCGGTCACTAGTCGGGAGGTAGCGCATATGCAGTTGAATCGGTTTTGGGGTTCGGTTTGGAGCGTGATCGTCTACCTCTTTAGCCTGGGCCTTCTCCAGGTGATTTTCGCCCAGGTCGCGACCCTTTTCGGCTTGCTTCAGGTTGGCCGCATGGGACTGGTGTTATCTGCCCCGGGCACGGCCGCCGACTGGGGCCTGGTGACGTGGCTTCTGCTCCTGGTAGCCGCTGTCACGCCGATTATTGGCAGCATGGCCTATCTGGATTGGCGCTGGAGCTGGAAGTTGGAGCACGTGGGCATGGGGCGAAACGGGAGGGTCATGGGGTGGGCCGCGCTGGGGCTGCTGGTCGGTCTGCTTTCGGCTCTCCTCATTCATGGGGTCTCCGGCCTGCTGCAGGGAAACGGGGCCTTTTTCCCTCGCCTCCAGCCGGCCCTTGACCCCAATCTGCTGGCGGGGCTGTTGCTGGCGCCCGGGATCGAGCTGGTCTACCGCGGCGTGGCCGTCTCCCGCTATGAGGCGGACCTGGATGAGCGGTGGCAGGTGTTGCTCGCTGCCGCGCTGACGCCGCTGGCCTGGATGCTGATCGGTTCCTTCTTCGGTCTCGGGGCGCCCGCAACCGGGATGGGCTCGCCGGAAGCTGCTGCCATGTCGTTGACCCTGGTGCTGCTCTTCATGCGGACCAGCTCCGCCTGGTTGACCACCGGGATTCGCATGGGACTGTACGGCAGCCTGTTGCTGCTGGGCGTGCAGTCGACTCCGGCGGCCGGGCTTCTGGTCTGGGGGGTGGCGGCAATCGTGCTGCTGCTGCTGGAGTGGTTCAGGTGGCAGCGGATGCCCCGGCGGGTGCAGCCGCGGCGTGGGCCGCAGCGCGTCTTCCGTGGGGGGCGCACGGTGCGAGGCCCGTGGGGACCGCACTAACTTCGTAGGTGGCGGCCCGCCATAGCGACTGCCTTCGGTCCTTTTACCGGAACTTATTTCTTCTAAAAGCATGGAAGATCGAATATGGACGGACTAATCAGCAGGATATTGGGCCTGTATTCGCCAATCTGTGACAGATAAGTGCTATTCCCGGTGCCGGGGTGAAGGAGAGCAGTCATGGAAGGGATATTGCAGAGCATCGTAGCAGCAGGCTTCCGCCAGATGGAAGGGAGGGGGCTCAGCCTATATCGGTGGGACTCCCTGAGTGAAAGCTTCCCCGATGTTTGGGCTCTCCAGGACGGGCAGATCGTGCGCCGTTACTCTTCCCGCGCAGCCCGGGGCTCCTTGACCGCACGGATTTTGCGGAGCGGCAAGCTCTACATGGTGGAGGACGCAGTTGGGGCTGATGGCATGAGCCCCTTCCTGAATCCCGACATTCGCTCCTTTGTGGCAGTGCCGGTGCTGGTTCATGGCACGCCCTGGGGGGTTCTGTACGTAAACAGCCCCCAGCCGCACAACTTCACCACCGACGACGTGGCCTATGTGCAGGCAATGGCCAGGCAGTTGGGCAGCTTCTTGGAAGAGTCGTCGACCGGGAGTTCCGGCAGCGTGGAGCTGTCCACCGTCCGGGTTTTGGCCGCCACGGTGGATGCCAAGGATCATTACACTCGGCATCATTCCACGAACG
>JBLNEM010000216.1:0-18585 GCA_050262655.1 Mycobacterium leprae
CCGCGGCGCTGGCAATTGATACTGGCGGGCTCGGTCGTCCCATGCCTTGCTCCGGCGATTCAGCCAGCCTTTCAGATTCGCGAGTCCGCCCACGTCAGCCATCGTCAAATCGGTGCCCACCCACTCCAGAATTTCGCTGCGCCGGAGCAACTGGCGCTTCTCGCCCAGCAGTATTCGCTCCCCAGCGGCTAGCCGGGGATCCTCGACCAGGGTTCGCAGCAGGGCCTGCTCCGCCTGGACCAGCGTCAAGCCCAGAGCGGCACGAACGAGGCGGTCCACCTGTGTGGCCGTGGGGCCGATCTGTAGCCAGCCGTTCTCTACGTTGGTCGACAGGACGGCCTCGAACCGCTCCTGAATCTCCTGTGTGCTGGGCAACGGGAGGTCCAGGTGAACGACCTCTGCCTCCACCTCCGGGGGCAACTGCACGACTGGCGCCAGAAAGAGCACGCTGCGGGGAACCGGGTCATTGCGAAGCGTTTCTGCCACCTCGCGGGCTATCCGCACGACCGGTGCATCACCGGAGCGCCCGGTTCCTCGCCAACAACCGTGGAAGTCGAGCAGCACAAAAACGGCTGGTTCCGTATAATGCTCGATGAACTCCAGAGCGCGGTCCGGCGCACGTGTATCGGGGACTGCGGCTGGACCAAAGAGCCCACGCGTTGCGCTCCAGGTAAACACCTGCCGCGGCACAAGCGCCGCGCCCGCCACTTGTCGGATCAGCCCAATCGCTCGTTCTTCTTCTTGACTTGTCAGGTAGAGCATGGGGTACCGTGCGTTTAGGTAGCTGGCGAGTTCAGTGGCAAAAGAATCGATCAGGAACCACTCCTTTCAATATGGGGGCAAACCAGGCAGAACAGGGGTACAGGAGCCCCTGCTGGACGGCGTCGAGCGGACTGGAGGCCGCCTTCCCCCAGGCTCAGCAGCGCACGGCGTCCACGGACTGCTCGATGGGCGCGAAAAGGCCGGGCAGCGGCGCATTTGTCCGCAACCCGGCCCCTTATGTATTTGCATGGTGATGTGCTTATTCAGCATAGGTTCCTCCTTTCCCCAAAATTCTAGCCCATTTGGGCCCACGTGTAAATGGGTAACCACCGTTCGCCACGCAATACCTGCCACAGGAGGCGGGGGGAAGCTGCAAACGTGAAGCCCCGACCAGCCTTGCTGTTGGTCGGGGCTCACTTTACTTGCGTATAGCCAGCTCATTCGGGGTTGTCGTGGTGGCTAGTGCAGCAGGTTTTTCTCCTTCAAGATCGACTCGGTGATAGTCCGGGCCCTGGCGTTGGAGATGCCCTTGCCTTCCACCTTGGTGGCGAAGAAGTGGACGTTATCGTCCGTCTCGAGATAGCCGACGAACCACGAGAGATGGTCGCCTGCTGTGCCGGTTTTGCCTGATAGGGTGCTGCCGTTCTCTCGCCGCATCACCATGATCCGCTTCACCGTATCGATGTTCTGGTGTGTAAACGGCAGGTCGTAGGCGTAGAACTGCCGGAGGAAGAGCACCTGCTCCAGCGGGGAGATGCGCAGCGACGAGTCCAGCCAGAACTTGGTGAGCCCGCCGGAGAGGTTGGCGTTGCCGTAGTGGGTTGCGTCCAGGAAGTGCTGCATCCGCTCTGTGCCGACGGCGGCGGCCAGCTTCTGATAGTACCAGACCACCGAATTGCCGAATGCCGTGGTCATGGTGTGATCCTGATTCCACACAGCGATATCGTACTTCGTGCCATCCCATTTGACCGGCGTGTTCTCGTCCGGCACCACGCCGGTCTCCAGGCCGATCAGGGAGTTCAGGATTTTGAAGGTGGAGCAGGGGGAGGCACGCTTCTGACTCTCCGCTGCATTGTATATGTAGTATTCATTTGCCTTCTGGTCGAACAGGACGAAGCTGCCGCTGGCGCCGGTGAAATACTGCGCCAGGTCCTCGTTGTTGACCTTCTCCTTGATCGCACTGAGTGGGGTTGCCGTTCGGTTCGCTTCCCTGGTAACCGTCTGCCGGGATATGTACTGAAAGCCAACGAACGCCAGCGCCACTAGCACGAGACACGCCGCGCCAACTGCCATAATCCTGCGCATGATTTAACCTCCTCCTTTGGGCCGCCATCGATGCTGACGATGGGCATGCAGGAATCCGCTTCTATAGGACGAAAACCTCCCTGCATTCGTTTCGGTGCTAAAGGAGGCGGTTCCGTGGGACTTTCCGGCCCGGTTATCACACCCCAGGCGCTGGCGACGATGCTGGCGGGCGGCCCCCTGCTGCTGGCAGACTGCCGGTTCGACTCGGCTGATCCAGAAGCCGGTCTGGCCTGGTATGCCCAGTCGCACATTCCTGGCGCCGTTTACTTTCATCTGGACCGGGACCTCTCATCGCCCATGGGGGAGCACGGCGGGCGACACCCATTGCCGGATCCCGCGACCCTGGCGGCCAGACTGCGGGCCGCAGGGCTGGAACCGGGCATGCCGGTGGTCGCCTACTGCAACAACGGCTCCTATTCGGCCCGCTTCTGGTGGCTGCTGCGGTGGCTCGGGCACGAGAACGTCGCAGTGCTGGACGGGGGTCTTGCGGCGTGGCAGGCAGCGGGTCTGCCGGTAACCGCATCAGCGCCCACCCCGGCGCCGGGGCACTTCGTGCCTCATCTCCGGCCAGAGCTGACGATGACGATGGAAGCGGTCCGCAATCGCCCGCCGCAGGTGATCACCATTGACAGCCGGGCGGCGGAGCGGTTCGCCGGACAGCCACACCCGCTTGATCCCAAACAAGGGCACGTGCCTGGTGCGGTGAACCATTTCTGGGGGGAGAGCCTGCGGCCGGATGGCACCTGGCGCTCACCGGCAGAGCAGGCGGCCAGATTCGCGGGTCTGCCACCCGGGGCGGAACTGGTTTGCTACTGTGGGTCTGGGGTTACGGCCTGCGCCAATCTGATCGCCCTTTACCTGGCGGGATATCGGGAGGCCAGGCTCTACCCGGGGAGTTGGAGCGATTGGTGCACATATCCGGAAAACCTGGTGCAAGTGGGGGAAGTAAAGGAGTAGTACACCGTGGCAACCATTCACGAACGCATCGGACAAGTCATCGACGCCAACCGCGACCGTTTTGTCTCCATCGCCCGCACCATCTGGGAGAACCCAGAGCTTGGTTTCCAGGAGTATCAGGCCATGCGGCTGCTGACCGAGCCATTGGCCGAGTCTGGCTTCGAAGTGGAGCGGGGTCTGGCGGGTATGGAGACCGCTTTCCGCGCCACCTGGACCGGCAGCGAATCTGGCCCCACCCTTGCCACGATCTGCGAGTATGATGCGCTGAATGAACTGGGACACGCCTGCGGCCACAACCTGATCGGTGCGGCTGCTCTCCTGGCTGGCTGGGCGCTGCGTCAGGCCTGGCCTGATCTGCCGGGGCGGGTTCAGGTGATCGGTGGGCCGGCCGAAGAGAGCGGCGGCGGCAAGATCATCCTCGTGAATGAGGGCCTCTTCGCCAACGTGGATGCGGCCATGATGTTCCATCCCAGTTCCGGGAAGACCGTGGTGCACCGGGGCAGTCTGGCCTGCCAGGATGTCCGCATCACTTTCCACGGCAAGCCGTCCCATGCCGCGGCTGCCCCCTGGAAGGGCGTCAACGCCCTGGATGCGCTGATCCAGACCTTCACGGCAGTCGGTCTGCTGCGCCAGCAATTGAAGCCGGATGCCCGCATCCATGGCATCATCACCAACGGCGGGGCGGCCGTCAACGTGATTCCGGAGTTGACGGAGTGCGAGTTCCTGGTACGGGCGACCACCGCGGAGTACATGGGCGAGATCATGACGCGGCTTCAGGAGTGTGCCCGGGCGGGTGCCCAGGCCACTGGCTGTACCGTGGAGTTCCAGCACGGCCTGCTGTATGAGAACCGCATCAACAACATGACCATGGCCCGGCGCTTCCAGCAGTACCTGGAGGCCCAGGGCATTGAGGTGGCGGAGCCCGACCCCAACGCCGGCGTGGGCTCGTCCGACATCGGCAATGTGAGCCGGGTCTGCCCGACGATCCATCCCTACCTGTCGATCTCGGCCGAGAACGTCGCCGGCCATAGCCAGGAGTTCCGAGCAGCGGCGGGTTCGCCGGCCGGCTTCGAAGCGATGCTTGCGGCCGCTCGGGCGATGGCCATGCTGGCGGCGGATCTCCTCATGGAGCCACAACTCCTCGCAAACGCGAAGGGGGAGCTCCGGGCGGCCATGGCACAGCAGTAATACAGCGCCCCTGCAAACAGCCCCGGCTAGCCTTACGGCTTGGCCGGGGCTTTGAGCATGCCCGGGCTCTTTTCCTTCTGACTTGACAGGTTATAGGGAGTTTGGCAGAATGAGACCCGTTCAGGCATATTCTTCTTGTTTAGAATATCGCTGCCATGGGAGGCCTTCGCTTGTTCTTTCGTCGTCGCACCCCAAGCACTCCCTCTGCCGCTCACAACGTGACAGAGAACGAAGCTGGCACCTGCCCCGTTCAGGAATCCGACATTGATCTGATGTCAAACGCCGTGGCGGCCGTAGAGGCGGCCCTGGTGGCTCTGGGCGATCTGCGGCAGGGAAGTTCACCGGCCCCGGTAGCGCACCCGGTGGTTCAGGCAGCGATGGAGCAGTTGACGGCAGTGCGCCAGCAACTGCGGGACTCTTTCACCGGCATGGAGCAGATTGTGGCCCACAGTGCCAACGGGGTGGCCCGCAGCAGTGTGCAGATGAACTCCCTGATCCAGCGCATGGATGAGACTTCGGAAGCAACCGCACAGCTAGTGGATTCCGCACGCCAGGTGCAGGCCGGTGCGGAACAGGTTGCCCAATCGGCTACCAACGTGGCGTCGCTGGCCTCGCAGGTGGAAGTGGTCACCGGCGAAGCCAAGGCGGTCAATGAGGAAGCAGTTCGTTCGATCCAGAATCTGCGCGGCCGCATGGACGAGATGGCTGCCCATATGGGGCTCCTCATGACGCATGTGCAGGAGATCACCACGATCAGCGGCGTGATCAGCGGCATTGCCGGGCAGACCAACATGCTGGCCCTGAATGCCGCAATCGAAGCAGCCCGGGCCGGCTCCGCAGGGCGCGGCTTTGCCGTGGTGGCGGATCAAGTGCGGAAGCTTTCCGAACATACCGCCGTGCGCACCCGTGAGATCGACGAGCGGATCAAGCGACTGACTGCCGAACTGGCGCCCAGCCGCCAGTTGATCGAAGACAGCATGTCCCTGGTGCATGAGGGTACGACCAAGGTTGAAGCGGCCAGCCATTCGCTGGCCCAGATCGATCAGATGGCACGGGAAACCTCGCTGAACATGCAGGAGATTGCCGCCGCCGTTGAAGAGCAGACGGCTGCCACCGAGACCATCGTCCAGGGGCTGCAGGCGGTCTCCGACCACGTGACGGCCCTGGAAGGCGAGACGGACCGGGTCAGCCAGTCGACTTACCACCTGTCCGATGTCACGGAACAGGCGTACCGCTACATGGAGCCGTTCAAGACGGACAGCTTGTTCCATCGGGCGCTGGAGCTGGCCCGTGAACTGCGGGACGCGACTCAGGGCGTGCTGGAGCGGGGACTGGATCAGAGTAAGTACACCCTCCAGGAGCTGCTGGATCCACACTACACGGAGATCAAAGGCGACGCTACTCGGAGTCTGCGGCGACTATTCGACGTTAGTCGGGTGCCGCCTACCGGCTTTGACCCGCCCAAGTACAGCACCGCCTATGACGCCCACGTCGACGAAGAGCTGCGGACAGTCTTCGATGGAATCCTGGCGAAGGATAAGCGGCTGATTCTGGCCACGGCGCTGGACCTGAACGTCTACGTGCCCATGCATGACAGCATCTACTGTCAGGCTTACACCGGCGACAAGGCTCGGGACCTGAGCGGCAACCGGATCAAGTACCTGTATACCGACAACCAGGTACTCAAGCGGGGCGCCCGGATGAGCCTTGGGCCCAAGGCCATGGAGCTGGGGGTTGTCTCCCGGGACAAGTTCGACAAGATCGGCTGCGATCTGGCGGAATCCCCCCAGGCGGCCCGTGACTTCCTGGTCCAGACTTACGCCCGGGACACGGGCGCCGTGACCACCGTGCTCACAGTCCCTCTGTTCGTGCGGGGAGAGCGGTGGGGGTGCGTGATTGTCGGCTGGTCGGAAGACGGCACCCGTTGATAGCAAAGCGATAGGCCGGTTCAGCCCATACGGGCTGAACCGGTTTTTTTTGGAATTCAGGCCTGGACAGTACGAACAAAACATGCATAGGCATCGTTATTCACAGTGGGGGAGATGTAAATAACCTCATAAAACTGGATTAAAGGAGTGGGTGAACGTGTTCAGGAGCCTCAAACTGGGGTTGCTGTTGGGGGCGTCGCTTCTGGTCGCAGGGGCTATGGCTACGTCGGCTGCTTACGTGACGGTGAACATCGACCGTCCGGCAAGCGCTCAGTTGGCGGCTGATAATGCGAACAACGCCGCCGTCAAGATCACTTGCCTGGACAACACCGCCGGCAGTGGCCCGAACTACGGGCCGCTCTGCACCTACGACACCGCAGGCAGCGTCACCATCGCATTGGAGAAGGCGCTGAAGGCTGATGGCACCATCTTCTTCAACCGGAATGCGAGCTTTACCGTTGGCGCCCAGACGACCAACAACCGGGTGGTCAGCATCACCAATTACACCCAGGATGAAGTGAAAGTCTACTTCAACTCCACCACGGGAATCTCCATGTATAGCCAGGATGGCACCGCGCTGAGTGCAGCGCCCGCCGGTACCAGTGATGCTATCGGCCCCGGCCTGACCAGGGAGTACTACTTCACCCTGACGACGCCGGACACCAACACGGCTGCGCTGACGGGTACCGTCCAGATCCGGTAAGCTGAGCAACAAGCACGGCCTGGCGATTTCCCGGGAAGGTAGCGATGGGCTTGAAGAAGCTGATCTGGTTACTCTCGGGTCTCCTGGCCCTGCTTAGCCTCTTTCTGGCGGTCGGGGTGATCACCGGCGGGGCCGAAGGGTTTGCCTACGTGATCTCCGGCAGCATGGAACCTACGCTCCATGTGGGAGATGGGTTCGTGCTGTGGCCGGTGCGAAATCCGCAGGTGGGCGACGTGATCAGCTACCGTCCGGTGGCGATCAAAGCCGAGACCGTGACCCATCGGATCGTAGGGGAGGCGCCCCTCGGTTTCATGACCAGGGGCGACAACAACCCCGAGACCGACCAGGCCGGCGGTGAGCCGCCGGTAACCCGGGAACGGATTCTAGGGCGGGTCGTCACCATCGATGGACACATCGTGCGGATTCCTCGCCTGGGACCGATCAGCGAATGGATGCGGAATTTGCTGCAGCGGCGGCTGTGGGTGGTTGCTCTCGCCGTTGTGGGTATCAGCTTTCTACTCGGTCTGGTAGACCAGTCCGGGTCGGTCCGGCGCCGGCAACCCCGGCGTCGGTGGCGGCTCGGGCTGGTGTACCGCGCAGTGATGGTCGGGGCGGTGGGCGGCCTGCTGCTCTCCATGCTGATGAGCGTCCAGATTCAGCAGGTCGAGTATCTGGTCACCGTGGATCCCGGCGACGTTGCGGATCATGTGCCGGTTGGAGTTCCGGGTGCCGTCCGGCTCAAGGTGGCAGGGGGCGGCTTGCTCCCGGTCTTCAGCGTTGGCGAAGGCATTGCACCGGCCGCTGTAACCTCAGCTCCGGCGCTGCTTGGCCCACGGTCTGCCGCGTCCCTGGTGCTGCAGACGCCTGCCCACATGGATGTCGGTTGGTACCGCGACTATGTGCGCCTCTATCGGTACCCGACCCTTCTGCCCCGGTGGGTGGTGGCCGCCTTGCACCGACAGAGCCCATTCCTGGCCATGGCCGGTGTGGCTTCTGCGTTCGCCGGGATTCTGTGGCTGGTTGGCCGCTTCCTGAACAAGTGGACGCCAATGCGGGCCATGGCTGACCGGCGGACGCAGCGGGTTTTGCGCCGCAAGTTGCGAATGAAACCAACGCGGAGGCGAGCCGTATGATCAGGCGCCTGGTCTTTCCCCTGCTCTTGTTGCTGGTCGCAGTGGGGTTGGGGCTGCTGCCGCAGACTGCGGCGGTCACGCGCCGGATCGACCGACCGCCGTCGGCGATGACGGGCCCCGATCCGAACGCAGCCCTGGGCCTGGCCTCATTCGACAACGCGGCCTTCACGATCCAGGACACCACCTTCTCCGCCGCGGGGAGCGTGAGGAACAACTTCAGCACCAACCTCTCAGTCACCGTAACGGTGACGCCGACGGTCACCCAATCATGCTCGAGTGTTACCGGCGGGGTCTGTACGCCGTACGCATGGAACCTCTATTTCTGCCTGTCCAGCGACCCCACGGTCGCTGGTACAAAACAGTGCCGGGGCCGTCCGTACAGCCAGTTGACCTTTACCGGCGCAGGGCCCGAAACGGCCCCAGCCCAGAGTTTCAGTGCGATGACCATGAGCGCCGGGCAGACGTTCTACCTGTTTGTACGCGGCGCCCCGAAGCAGATCAGTGGCACCAGCCGCCTCTGTGGGCAAGCCGTGTTCGCCGCAACCGGCACCACCAGTTCGGGGCAGAGCGTGCAGCTCGGTAGTGGCACACAGGTGCTGCGGTGCCAGATCTACCGGCAGGGGAGCGGCTGTCCGTGAAATGGCGGCAGAAGGGCCTGCGGTTGGTAGGGCTATGTACGCTGTTCGCCACCGGGGCATTCGCCATGGCGGGGCTGCGGGCGGCACAGGCTCCCGCCTACAGGGTGGTAGAGCAGACCGTGCCAGAGACCGTACTGACTGCTGAGGCCGGGCTGACGTACGACGTAGAGATGACCGCACCAACCTCGGTCTGGCCCGCAGGCGCCCGCCTGGAGCCGGATCGGGCGCTGTATACCTATGCGGGCGATCCGGTGTTGCACCTGCGGCCGATTTTGAGCCTCTCCGGACCACGGCCAGGGACTGTAACCGGGCTTTCCCTGTTGGCGGTTGACCTATCGGGCTTCAATTTACTGAACCTGCCCATCTGGCAAAAACCAGCGCTGCCGCCTCAAAACTGGGAGGTGAGCGAACCGCTTCCCGGCGATTCCACCCCGGTTCGGTTGGAGGGACCGGAAGTGGCCATCCGGATGGCAGAGGTGCGGGCCAAAGCCAGACAGATTCGCGATGACCTGGGGTTCATCCAATCAACCGAAGGAATGGTGATCACGTTCACGGCGACCGTGAAGGCCACCGTGGATCAGCGCGACTACCAGCTTCCCTTGCAGGTAGTGCTCCCGATCAAACTGGAGGAGGACGGCTATGCGCCCGGGCCGCTGAAAAAGGCGGTCCAGTCGGCGGAGGCCAAGGGTGAACGGGTCGAGACCGTGCAGGTGCCGATCGGGTTCCTCAGCCGGCTCAGCCGGCAGATTGGCTGGCTCTGCTGCGGCGTAATCTGGGTCCTGGTCGGGGCGGTTCTCCTGTACATGCGCAAGCCACGCAAGCAGCGGACGTTTGGCCCCTTCCTCTCGCCATCACACCAGCGCTTCAAGGACTGGATCACCGTCGGCCGGGTTACTCCTCACGATGCACTGGTTGTCCAGGTGTTGACCCTGGATGGACTGGTGGACCTGGCCATCGACATGAACAAGCGGGTCGTGCTGGACCCGGACCGGAAGCAGTATGTAGTGATCGACGAAGGGGTGTTCTACATCTTCAGCCCTCTGGAGATCGACCAGCGCCGCGGCATGTAGGCCGCGGCGCTTCGGTTTGCTTATGGGAGGTTTTGGCCGAAAGTGTCGAAGTAATAGGCGGATGTGCTGCCGAGTTGGCAAAGGAGGCATGCTTGCCATGGCATCAGGGCTTGGCGCTGACCTGCGTAAGTTGTTGGCCGCCGGTAGGGTCATGGACAGCCTGGAGGAGCGGATTCTCTACGCGTATGACGGCACCAGTCAAAAGGCGCTGCCGGACGCGGTGGTGCTGGCGGACTCCAGCAGCGAAGTCAGTGCCGTGCTGAAGTATGCCGTTGCCCGGGGCATTCCGGTGGTTCCCCGGGGAGCGGGCACGGGACTCTCGGGCGGTTCAGTCCCGGCCAGGGGCGGCATTGCCCTCTCCCTCGCCGCGATGGACCGGATCAAGGAGATCGATGCCGAGAACATGGTGGCGGTGGTGGAGCCCGGCGTGATCACCGGCCGGCTGCAGAGCCGGGTGGCTGAGGCCGGGATGTACTACCCGCCTGACCCTTCCAGTCTTGGCTACTGCACCATCGGCGGCACCATCGCCTAAAACGCCGGCGGTCCCCACTGCATCAAATACGGCGTGACCAAGGACTACGTGATGGGCCTGGAGGTCGTGCTGCCAAACGGCGATATCGTGCGGTTGGGCGGCAAGCAGGTGAAGAACGTCACCGGCTACAACCTGGTCCAGTTCTTCGTCGGCTCGGAGGGCACCCTCGGTGTTATCACCGAGGCCACGCTGAAGTTGATTCCCCGCCCCCGCACGGTTAAAACGATGCTGGCGATCTTCGAGCGGCTGGACGACGCAGCTGAATCGGTCACCGGCATCCTGCAGGCCGGGGTGACGCCTGCCTCGCTGGAGTTGATGGACCAGCGCTCCATCCACTGCGTGGAAGATTTTCTGCACCTGGGCCTGCCGCGGGACGCCGAGGCGATTCTGCTGATCGAGGCCGACGGCATGCCTGAGGCCGTGGAATCGGAGGCGAAGGCGATCGCCGAAGTCTGCCAACGCATGAACGTTCGTTCCTTTACAACGGCCGCCAACGCCCAGGAGGCCGAGGTGCTGTGGCAGGCGCGGCGGGCCATCAGTCCGGCCATCTCCAAGCTGCGGCCGAGCAAAATCGGCGAAGACATCTGCGTGCCACGGAGCCGTGTGCCGGAGATGATCCGGCGGGTGCAGCGGATCGCGGACGAATATCAGCTGCCGATCGTCATTTTCGGCCATGCCGGCGATGGCAACCTGCACCCCAACATCCTGACGGACCGCCGGGACAAGCAGGAGATGGTCCGGGTAGAGCAGGCGATCGCGGCCATCTTCGCGGCGGCCACCGACCTGGGGGGAACCCTCAGCGGGGAGCACGGCATTGGCCTGACCAAGAAGCCGTTCCTATCGCTGGACTTGCCCCCTGAGGCGATCAGGCTGATGCAGGATCTGAAGCGGGCGGCCGATCCGCAGGGGATCCTCAACCCCGGCAAGATCTTCGGGGGTGAATGACCATGCAGACCGCCCTGCAAGAAGCACTCTTCCGCTGCAACAAGTGCGGCTCGTGCACGGCCACGTGCCCGCTCTATGAACAGACGAAGCAGGAGGGCATGGCAGCCCGCGGCAAGCTGGCGCTGGTTGAAGCGGCCCTGGAAGGGAACCTGCCGGTCACGCCGGCTCTGCGGGACCGGTTGAGCGACTGTCTGCTCTGCGGCGCCTGCAAGGTGAGCTGCCCCAGTGCGGTGCCGACCACGGCGATCTTCGAGGCAGCCCGGGCCGAGGTGGCCGAGAAACTGGGCCTGCCCCTGTGGCAGAAAGCCTTCCTGTTTGCGCTTGACTCGCCATCGCTGCTGGGTGTGGCCACCCGGACCGGGGGGCTGGTCCAGCAGACGGGGCTGTTGAGCTTCGCCCCGCCGATTGCCAGGTGCCCCTACCGGAGCCGCCGGCTGCCCAACCTGACCGGCGAGCAGGCGAAGGCTACCGTCGCCTTCTTTGTTGGCTGCCTGATGAACACCGTCTACGCCGATGTGGCCGAAGCGACGCATCGCGTGTTGGTCCACAACGGGTATCGGGTGGAGACGCCGGCGGTGGGCTGCTGTGGCATGCCGAACCGGGGTATGGGAGACCGGGAAGGCGCTCGGCGACTCGCCAGGCAGAATATCGACGCACTGGCGCGTTACGAGACGGTGGTCACCGACTGCGCCACCTGCGGCTCGGCGCTGAAGGAGTACGGTGCGCTGTTGGCGGACGATCCGGCTTACGCCGAACGGGCGAAGGGGTTAGCCGGGCGGGTCTACGACATCGCCGAGTTCCTGGTGAGGTTTGGCTACGAGCCCCCGGCCGGGGAACTCCCCGTGCGGGTGACCTATCACGAATCCTGCCATTTAGGTCGTGAGCAGAAGGTCAAAGCGCAGCCGCGGCAGTTGCTGCGATCGATTCCGGGGCTGGATTTTGTGGAGATGAGCGGCGCCGATGCCTGCTGCGGGGGTGGCGGCTCTTTCGCCTTCACGCACCCGGAACTGGGGCGTCAGGTCGGCGCCGCAAAGGGAGAGAGCATCGAGGCGACCGGCGCCCCGATTGTCGCCACCGGCTGCCCGGGCTGCTCCGTCCAGCTTCGCAACTTGCTGCGACATCAGGGAAGCACTGCCGTGGTGCGCCATCCGGTTCAGCTGCTGGCAACGTCATACGGTCGCATGGCGACAATTCCTTCGGGCAGCATTATTTCGTAGGTAAGGAGGAAATATGAGGTTTTGGGCAGAAACATAGGTCGACTAAGCTAAATAAGTATGATGCATTAGGTAAACGGCGCTAGGATCGAAAATGCCATATCCCAATGCACCACCAGGCACGGACGGAGATATGGAGAAGTCCTGCCAAATCGTTAGGCGGTAAACCGCCTCTTTTTGGCTGACTTCTCCTTTTGTATGTTCCGGCCTATCTGACCAAGGGGAAGGGGACGCCTCAACGTGGTTCTGCACATCGGACACCGGGGGACGGCGGGGACAGCACCGGAGAATACGTTGGTTTCTTTCAAACGGGCGCTAGCCATTGGTGCGGATGGTGTGGAGTTTGACATTCACCGCACCAGAGACGGCGAGTTCGTTGTCATGCATGACTTCAGCATCGAGCGCTGCACAAACGGCACCGGCGTTATCGCCGATATGACCGCCAGTGAGATTCGTCAGTACGACGCAGGCTCCTGGAAAGGGCCGGAGTTCGCAGGCGAGCGTGTCCCGACTCTCACCGAACTGGTAGAGGCGCTGCCTGCTCCGTTCAAGCTCTTCCTGGAACTAAAGGCCGGTTCGTACCGGTACCCGGGAATTGAGGCGGATCTGGCACGGTTCATTCTCGAGCGCGGACTCGAAGACCGGCTTCAGGTCTCTTCGTTCGACCATGAAGCCTTGCTGCGCTTGCGGCAGTTGGCACCGTCGATCCAGACCGGCATGCTCTATCAGCTGCGGCCGGTAGACCCCATCGGGATGGCCCGGGCCTGTGGCGCCACGGCACTGCATCCGAACTGGGCCTGCATTTCGGCGGCGCAAGTGGCTGCTGCCCACGCCGCCGGTCTGCAGGTGAACGTGTGGACCGTCAACACGCCTGAGGCTGTGGCAACCTGCAAGGCCCTGGGTGTCGATGGCATGATGTCTGACTTCCCGGAACGCCTGTAAGCCACTTCTGATTGGAGGTGACCTGATCCGTGAGCAAACCGGCTGCCGGTCGACTGCCTGCGCCCCGCCTCCGCCAGCGGCGTTCCCTCTGGGAACTGATCGAGCCCTGGGTCTATCTGAGTCCCAGCCTCGTATTGCTGGGGATTTTCGTCTTCTATCCGCTGCTCCGGTCCGTCTACCTCAGCGTTTACCTCACAGACCTCCTGGGACGGCCGAAGGTCCTGGTGGGAGCGCAGAACTTCATCGATGCCTTCACCGGGGCGGAGTTCCTGCACAGCTTGAGCATGACGACCCTATTCGTGATTTATACAGTGCCCCTGGGAATTCTGGCCGGCCTGGTGCTGGCCATTCTGGCCAACCGCGAGCTGCGGGGGATCAAGTTCTTCCAGCTGATCTTCTCCTCGCCCCTGGCCATCTCGGTCACCACCGGCAGCTTGATCTTCATGATGATGTACAACCCGGTTTCCGGCCTCTTCAACTACGTGCTCTCGCTGGCCGGCCTGCCCAAGGTGAACTGGCTGGTCGACCCCAAGTGGGCGCTCTTCTCCGTGGGGCTGGTCTCCATCTGGTTGCGGCTCGGGTTCAACTTCATCCTCATGATCAGCGGCCTGCAGAATGTCCCGCAGGAGCTCTACGAGGCCGCCCGGGTGGACGGGGCCAACGAACTGCGCCAGATCTGGCACATCACCCTGCCCATGTTGTCGCCGACGATCTTCTTTGCCGCCGTGGTAGGCGTGATCAACGCCTTCCAGGCCTTCGGTGAGATCGATATCATGACGTCCGGCGGTCCCGCCGGCTCCACCAACGTCATCGTTTATCAGGTCTTCCAGGACGCGTTCAAGCAATTCCAGTTCGGCAGCGCCAGTGCTCAGGCGTTGATCCTCTTCGCCGTGATCATGGTGCTGACGTACTTCCAGTTCAAGCTCGGCGAAAGGCGGGTGCACTACCAATAATGAGAAAGCAAATCCGTATTGGGCAGCTCTTCGCCTACCTCGGCCTGCTCATCGCCGCCGCCATCATGATCTTCCCGCTGATCTATGCCATCTCCACCAGCCTGATGAGCAGGGCGGAAGTCAGTACCTTCCCGCCGCTGCTCTGGTCGCCGCATCCGACCCTGGATAACTACCGGGAGCTGTTCCGCACCGTCCCGGTGTGGCGCTGGCTGCTGAACAGCCTGCTGGTCTCTGCTCTGGTGACTCTGGGGCAGATTCTGACGGCGTCGCTCTCCGGTTTCACCTTCGGCACTATGAGCTTCAAGGGCAAGGCGGCGGTGTTCGCCCTCTTCATGTCCACGATGATGGTGCCCTGGGAAGTGACCATGATCCCCAACTACTTGACCATTCGCTCGCTGAACTGGGTGGACAAGTATCCGGCGCTGGTCGTGCCTTTTTTGGCCACCGCCTTCGGCACGTTCCTGCTGCGGCAGTTCTTCATGCAGATTCCACGGGACCTGGAGGAGGCGGCCCGGATCGACGGGTGCTCCCGCATCCGCTACTTCTGGTCCATTGCGCTGCCCCTGGCCCGTCCGGGGCTGATTACGCTGGGCTCCTACACGTTCCTGTCCACATGGAACCAGTACCTGTGGCCGCTGCTGGCGACCAACACCCGGACCATGCGTACGGTCCAGATTGGCGTCCGCTTCCTCATGAACGAGGAAGGGCTGCAGATGAACCGAGTGATGGCTGGCGTTTCGTTCTTCATGATTCCGGCGGCCATCATGTTGCTAGTGGGCCAGCGCTACCTGGTACGGGGCCTGATGACCGGCGCCGTAAAGGGATAGCGGTTGATATCTCACATGGGGGGTAACAGAATGCACAGAGCAAAACGTTCCGTAGTGTTCCTGGCGTTGATCGCGATGCTCGTTTCGCTGCTGGCTGCCTGCAGCAGCAAGAGTTCGTCCGGCGACACCGCAAAGTCGGATGCCAACGCTCCGAAGAAGGTCGAGATCAAGGCGGGTGAGAAGGTGAAGGTCACCTTCTGGCACGCCATGGGCGGCCACAACGGCGAAGTGATCCAGGCCCTGGTCGATGAGTTCAACAAGAGCCAGGACAAGGTCCAGGTCGAGGCTGTCTACCAGGGCACCTACGACGAGGCGCTGCAGAAGCTGAAGGCCGCTGGTCCCAATGGCCCCAGCATGATCCAGGTCTACGAGATCGGCAGCCGGTTCATGATCGACTCCGGTCTGATCACCCCGATGCAGCAGTTCGTTACGGCCGACAACTTCGACACGAAGGACATCGAGCCGCAGATTCTCAACTACTACTCCATGAACGGCAAGCTGAATTCCATGCCGTTCAACACCTCCACCCCGCTGCTCTACTACAACAAGACCGCCTTCAAGGAGGCCGGCCTCGATCCTGAGAAGCCGCCCAAGACCCTGGAGGAGTTCGCCCAGGATGCCAAGATCCTGACCAAGAAGCAGGGCAATGATATCCGCTATGGCGCTGGCTTCGCCATCTACGGCTGGTTCTTTGAGCAGCTGATGGCCACCCAGGGCGCCTACTATACCGACAACAACAACGCCCGCACGGCCAAGGCCACCAAGGCCACCATCGACGGCAAGGAAGGCCAGACCATCCTCCAGTGGTGGAAGGACATGATCGACGCCGGTTCCGCCGCCAACCTGGGCCGCAAGACCGCCGACTCCCAGAACGCCTTCATGGCGGGCCGGGTCGCCATGACCCTCGAGTCCACCGCTGTGCTGGGCAACTTCCTGAAGGGCATCGACAATAAGTTCGAACTGGGCACCGGCTACCTGCCTCGTCCGGCCAGCGCCGGCAACAACGGCGGCGTCATCATCGGCGGCGCTTCGCTCTGGATCACCAACACCCGGCCTGAGAAGGAACAGTGGGCCGCCTGGGAGTTCGTGAAGTGGCTCTCCAGCCCCGCCGTCCAGGCCAAGTGGTACACCCAGACCGGATACTTCCCGATCGTAAAGTCGGCCTACGACCAGCAGATCGTGAAGGATGCCATCGCCAAGACCCCGATGTTTAAGACCGCCATCGACCAGCTGCATTCCACGCCGGTCAACCAGGTCACCCAGGGTGCCGTCATCGGCGTCTTCCCGCAGGCCCGCGTGAAGGTCGAGGACGCCATCGAGAACACTATCCTCGGCAAGGCTACTGCGGCCGATGCGCTGAAGTCGGCGAATGCTGACATCACCAAGCTGATCGAGGACTACAACAAGACCACGAAGTAAGCGTGGCATGACAGAAGAGCTCGCCCCCACATGGGGGCGGGCTCTTTTGGCAAGGCATGATGCCGGGTTGTTTGACTGTACATATGGGGCACGGGGGTGTTGAGTTGGTGGGATCTTACGTGCTGGAGCAGCTGCGGGGCGGGTTGATTGTCTCGTGCCAGGCGGATGCGACCGAACCACTCTACGGTCCGGCGCATATGGCCGCGATGGCCCGAGCGGCTGAGGCAGGCGGTGCGGCAGGCATTCGGGCCAACACGCCGGTGGACATTTGCGCGATCAAGGCGGCCTGTTCGCTGCCGCTGATCGGCCTTTACAAACGGACTTACCCCGGGTCGGATGTCTACATCACGCCGGGACTGGCGGAGGTGCGGGCGGTGGCCGAGGCCGGTGCGGATCTGGTCGCCATCGACGCTACGGCGCGTCCTCGCCCGGACGGTCACACCCTGAACGAGCTGCTTCAGGCGGTACGCCGGGAGTTGGATACCCTGATCGTGGCGGATATCAGTACATATGAAGAAGGGCTGGCTGCCGCCCGGGCGGGGGCCGACGTGGTTGCCACGACCCTCTCGGGCTATACCCCGTACAGCCGACAGGAGCCTGGTCCGGACCTTGCGTTGGTGCGCCGGCTGGCGCGGGATCTCCCGGTGCCGGTGATCGCCGAAGGGCGGATCTGGGAGCCGGCCGAGGCCAGGGCTGCGCTTGATGCGGGGGCATGGGCCGTGGTCGTGGGAACGGCGATTACCCGTCCGCAGGAGATCGCCCGGCGGTTTGTGCGGGGGCTGACCGGTTCGTCCTGCTGATGGCGGGACCGGACATGCCGCAGCCACAAGCCGTTCTGATGAAGGGATTCAGAACCAAGCTGCGATCGCGGCACCATCCAGCAACGGTGGTGCCGCATTTTACCGATTGCCGCAGCCTGGGTATGGCAGTGTGGGGCACAGGAATTACCACACTTAGTTTACACCTTGTTTATTTATCTTGGCCTCCCATCCCTGTATACTTGGGCTCATCCGGTCTGTTGTGCCACACACCATGGCACAACCCGGCATCTACCAAATCACCGCAAACGCCGCTTCAGGAGGGTATATCAAGAATGAAGAAATGGACTGCTCAGGTGGCTCTTTGCGTTGCCATGCTTTCCGTCCTGGCCCTGGGGATCCCGCACACGGCCCTGGCCGATGATGCCGGCACGACCGCCAGCACGACTACCTCGACCACTGCGACCAGCACCGATCCGACCGCTACCACTACCACGACCGACACCAGCAGCACCACTGCTGCTACGACCGACACCAGCGCTCCGGCCACGACCGACACCAGCAGCACCACTGCTGCTACGACCGATACCAGCGCTCCGGCCACGACCGATACCAGCGCTCCGGCTACCACCGACACCAGCGCTCCGGCTAGCACTGACGCCAGCGCTCCGGCTACCACCGACGCCAGCGCTCCGGCTAGCACTGACACCAGCGCTCCGGCTCCCGCCGATGCCAGCACCCCGGCCGCCGGTGACGCCAGCGCTCCCGAGACTCCCGCCACCCCTGCGACTCCGGCCACTCCCGCCACTCCGGCTACCCCGGCTGAAGGCGACGGCACCGCTGCTACCCCGGCCACTCCTGCCACCCCTGCGACCCCGGCCACCCCGGCTGTCTCCTTCTCCGATTCCTCGGCCCACTGGGCGCACACCTCGATCGACGCCATGGCCCAGGCCGGCGTTGTGACCGGCTACCCGGACGGTTCCTTCCGGCCCGAGATTCGTGTGACCCGTGCCGAGTTCGCCACCATGCTCTCCCGTCTGCTGAAGCTGCCCACCAGCACGACCGTTTTGACCTTCACGGATAACACCGCCATCCCGACCTGGGCCACGGCGCACATTGCGGCGGCTGTGGACGCCGGCCTGGTTCACGGCCGGAACGACGGCTCCTTCGATGCCGTTGCGAACGTGACCCGTGTGGAAGCGAGCATCATGATGGCCCGTGCCCTGAAGGCCACCGGTCTGGACGTGACTCCCGTCGGCGCCTCCTTCTCTGACTCGATCCCGGCCTGGGCTGCCCCGGAGATCCTGGCCG
>JBLNEM010000217.1:0-3464 GCA_050262655.1 Mycobacterium leprae
ATTCAGACCTCTTGTCCGCCGGTGGACGAGAACCTCATGGAGCTGCTGATCATGCTGGACGCACTCCGCCGGGCCTCCCCCGGACGGCTGACCGTGGTCCTGCCCTATTACCCTTACGTCCGCTCCGACAAGAAGGACCAGCCCCGGGTGCCGATCACGGCCCGGCTGGTGGCTGACCTACTGACAACCGCCGGCGCCAACCGGGTGGTCACCCTCGACCTGCATGCCCCCCAGATTCAGGGGTTCTTCTCGGTCCCTCTGGACCATCTCACCACGATCGACCTGTTCTCTTCGTACATGAAGGCCAAGAACCTGTCGGCTCCGGTGGTGGTCGCCACCGACGCCGGTGCGGCGAAACGGGCCATTCATTTTGCCAAGCGGCTGGGAGCCCCCTTAGCCATTATGGAGAAGAGTCGCCTTGGCAATACCGATTCTGTAGAAATTACCGCTTTCATTGGCGACGTCCGCGGTCGTCAGGCGATTATCTTCGAGGACGAGATCAACTCCGGCGGTACCATCCTGGGTGCAGCCGAAGTCCTCCGGCAGCAGGGAGCATCGGACATTTACGTCTGCGCTGCCCACGGCGTCTTCTCAGGCAACAGCACCGCATTGCTGTCCGCCTCCGCCATCTGCGAGGTGATCACCACCGACACCGTGCCGGTCCGTGGCGAACTACCGCCCAAGATCACCCGGCTGCCGGTGGCGCCCCTGCTGGCCGACGCGATCCGCCGGATTCACAACGGCGAATCCGTCAGCGATCTGTTCCAATACTGATCGCTGCCAAACCCAAGCCGCCCCTGTAGAAGGGGCGGCTTTTCGTTGCTGTGCACTATAACTGCCGCAGCCGGGTGGTGACCTCTTCGATCAGGAAGTCGACCGCCTCTTCGATCTCCTTGTCCTTGTCCTCTTCCGCTTCCGCTTCCTGCTTGGCCGCCAGCTCGATCACCGTGCCGCGCTGCAGGTAGACGACCAGCAAGGAGCCCGTCTGGAACTGAAAGCACCACAAGGCGTGTTCCTGCTCGCTCTGGTGGGCGCTGGGCACCCCCAACATCGCCCGGACGATCAGCCGGACCGAACGCTCCCGTCCCTTGTTCAGTTCCTGCCATTCGTTCCTGCGATACTCCAGTGGCTTGGTCCCCGCCAGATGATTGCCGAAAACTTTCTTCTGTAAGAGCGTCTGAATGGTAAACACTGCGCCCATCGGCCTCCTTTGCGCCCGCCTCCGGGCCGCAGAACGCTGTAAGAGTTTTCTAATTGTAGCCTAACATCACGATCCCGTCAAGAACGGGCTCGGTACGGGGGCATAGACTTCCCGGGTGTAGGCCAATCGGAAGCCCAGATGCTGATAAAGCTGCTCCGCATCACTACCGGGGGTGGTATCCAGGAAGAGCGGCTCGCCCTTCTCCTGCTGCAGCCAATCGGTCACCAGCCGGCGCACAAGAGCAGTTGCGATTCCCCGCCGCCGGTAGCCGGGCAGCGTGCCAACGGCCAGAATCTGGGCCGCCTGGGCGGTCCGGTGCAGGATCGCCGTGCCGGCAGGAACGCCACCGCTGTATGCCAGGTACCAGCGACCCTCGTTCCCCATCCCCTGGAAGGCGTGAACCTTCTCCCGGAGCGACGCCGACTCAGGCCCCTGCAGGCCGAAAGCCCGCCAGCAGACGCTGTTCCAGGCACTCAGTTCGGCTGAGTCGATGACCCGAATCTCAATCGGTTCCGCCTGCCGCCGCGCCCGGAACGGCCAGAACAGCAGGTGCGGCGCCGCCGACTCGCGGGTGGCTGCCGCCTCCACATGACCCGGGTGGGCGGCCGTCTCCCGGTCCCAGCAGTAAACGGCCCGCCGCTGGATCACCCGGAATCCCCGCTGCACAAGGTACGACCGGAGGTTCGATGGGCGCGTGAAATCGGTAGTCACCACGCAGACTGCACCATCGGCGGCCCAATTGACCAGCCGCACCGCGTCAGCCTCCGGGGCGTCCACCAACGCCAGCATCTTTCCACCGGTCTCAATCACGCAGACAGCACCGTCCAAGGGCAACTCCTCAGCGCCGAACCAGATGCGGCGGATGGCGAGCGTTGCCTGCTCCATCAGCTCCGCCTGTCTGCGCTGGGCATCCGATTGACTGTTGGCGGCAAATTGGGGCTGCATGGATAGCCTCCTGCCCCCTGGGGGCTTGCAGGGTGAAAGCAAGGCCATCTCCTGGCGGAGATGGCCTGCAGCGACGACTCGATTAGCGAATAGCCTTCTCGGTCTCGGGATCGAACAGGTGGACCTTATCGGTGTTCAGGGCCAGCGTGATGTTCTCCGTGGCACGGAAGGTGAGGCCCGGCTCAACCCGAGCGGTGATGGCGTTCTCACCGGTCTTCAGGTAGAGATAGATCTCGGAGCCCAGCGGCTCCACGACTTCGATGGTAGCCGGCACGTGGGTGCCGGGATGGCTCTGCACGTAGGTCGGATCGGCCTCCACGTCCTCCGGACGGATGCCGAGGACCATCTTCTTGCCGGCATAGGGCCGGGCAGCCGCGGCCAGATCGGCGGGGAGCTGCAGCTTGAAGCTGCCGCCGTCGAAGGTGTTGCCGTCGGCGGAGATGGTGCCGGCCAGGAAGTTCATGGCCGGGGATCCGATGAAGCCTGCCACAAACATGTTGGAGGGGCGATCATAGAGCTCCTGGGGCGGAGCGACCTGCTGGATGATACCGTCCTTCATGACGACGATCCGGTCGCCCATGGTCATGGCTTCCACCTGGTCATGGGTCACATAGATGGTCGTGGTCTGCAGCCGCAGATGCAGCTTGGAGAGCTCGGTGCGCATCTGCACACGCAGCTTGGCGTCCAGGTTGGAGAGCGGCTCGTCCATCAGGAAGACGGATGGGTTCCGCACGATGGCACGGCCCAGGGCGACACGCTGCCGCTGGCCGCCGGACAGTTCCTTGGGCTTGCGGCTGAGCAGGTTGGTCAGGCCCAGGATCTCAGCGGATTCCTTGACCCGCTTGTCGATCTCCTGCTTGGAGAACTTCCGCAGCTTCAGGCCAAAGGCCATGTTCTCGTACACGTTCATGTGCGGATACAGGGCGTAGTTCTGGAAGACCATGGCGATGTTGCGGTCCTTCGGCGCCACATGGTTGACCAGCTTGTCGCCGATGAACACTTCACCATCGGTAATATCCTCGAGGCCGGCGATCATACGGAGCGTGGTGGACTTGCCGCAACCGGAAGGACCGACGAAAACGATGAACTCCTTGTCCTCGATCTCCAGGTTGAAATCCTTGACGACCTTCACATCACCGTAATTCTTGAACACGTGACGGAGACTGACCTTTGCCACTGAAGAATCCTCCTCTGGCCCATTGAGCCCTGGTGTATTTGGGGCGGGGCGGTCCCGACCCGCTATATCATCACCTGCTACTTGGCAGGTGCCATAGCCGACTGTAGAAGCTTGCCGATCGCCGCAGCGGTAGCCTGTGGC
>JBLNEM010000218.1:0-5817 GCA_050262655.1 Mycobacterium leprae
CTGGGCGTGTTGCTCAGCGAACTGTGGGATCGTGCGGCGGCGCAGGCCTATTTGAGCCGGGCATTGATGATCGCAGCGGCTGACGCCGATCGGCAGGAGCCTGCTCTGGCAACGATTCGGGCCAATCTGGAGCGGATCGAGGAGCACCTGCAGGGCGAATTGGGGAGTGACGGCAGAAGGAATCGCCCAAAGCGGTAGAGAATATTCGTACTTGAAACTCTCAACACCTTGTTCTGACTCGACTGGCAAACGGCCTGTACACCTGCCTCGACACCCCTATGCCGCCTGGAAAGGAGGCCGCTCCGTGTCGTTGATGGCGTTTGCGCTTCTGGGCGTCAAGGATTTCCTGGTTTCCGTGTTGACCGGCATGCTGCACGAACGTACCCGTGAGGGATTGATGCTGGCCTCTCGGACCGTATTCGAGCATTTTCAGGGTGAACAGCGCCCTGAAGACCTGGAACTGGCCCGGGTGACCCGTTACGCCTTCCTGCGGGCTCAGTTGGATCTGGTTGAAGAGTGCCTGAGCGTCTCGACCTACCGGGATCAGCTGCTGCCCCACCAGCGGACATGGGTGGAGGAACGCAGGCGGATGCTGGAGCGGGATATCGACGAGATGCCGAAGCTGCCGGAGGTGGCTCCGCCGTTCGACGTGGATGAGGCGGAAGAACTGAGTCTGCTGGCCGGCGGCCCGGACCAGGCGGTCGAGCAGTTGAATGCCCGCTTGCTGAAGGCCGCGCTCCTGGATACGCCGGATGATCAGGTGCCGGATGCATACCGGCGGCTGCTCGCCACCCGGCTCTACGAGCAGATGCGCCGCCATTTCGAGGAGGGGCTGCAGGAGAGCCCCAGCGCCGGTTTCAGCTTCCAGTACCGTTTGATCGCGCGGCTTGTCCAGCGAGTGGCGGCCATGACGGGTCAGCAGGCCCCGGTGGCCGGGCAGGAGCTGTTGCCCGGGGCAGGCGAGCGGCTGATCTTCGCCGTGCCCTACCAGCAGAATCGCCTCTTCACCGGGCGGCGCAACCTGTTGATGCGGATCCACGAAGGCTGGGAGAAGCCGCCCTCGGTGCAGGCCATCGTGGGCATGTCCGGCCTGGGCAAGACGGAGTTGGCCCTCCAGTATGCCTATCAATACCGCAAGGATTATCGGGCCGTGCTCTGGGTGAAGGCCACCGACCAGGCGACCTTGGATGCCGAGTTTGCGGCCCTGGCCGACGCACTGGGGCTTCAGCGGCAAGGGCAGGCCGGTCGGGAGCGCTCCGTCGATCAGGTGCGTGAATGGCTGGTCCAGCACGACCGGTGGCTTCTGGTGGTGGATGACGCCTACGAGGCCAAGGTGGTGGAGCCCTATCTGCCCAAGCCGATGAGCGGACACGCGCTGGTGACGTCGAAGAACCCGGACTGGAAGCACCTGGCGAATGTCTGGACGCTGGAGCCGTGGCGCATCAAGGAGTCCGTGCTCTTCCTGCAGCGGCGGACCGGGCAGAAGGATCCGGCGGCAGCGGAACTGGCCGAGGCGATGGGGGGGCTGCCGCTGGCGCTGGATCAGGCTGGAGCCTATATCAGCAAGACCGGAGTCGCCATCGCCGATTACCTGCAGTTGTTTCAGGACTCCGCCGGCCCCGTGGGGGGGCAAGACAGCGCACCGGTATCGGCCGCCTGGACCATGGCTTTCGACCGGGTCCGGGAAGAGGCGGGCAAGCAGGGGCGGTTGATGCTCGGCGCCGTGATCGGCCTGATGAGTGGTCTGGCCTTTCTGGCGCCCCATGCGATACCCCTCGACCTGATCAAGCGGCAGATGCCGCATCTACCCCGGCGCTGGGCCGTCATGATGGCGGATCAGGACCGGCTGCAGCAGGCCTTGGCGATGTTGCGGCGGTACTCGCTGATCCGGGTAGAGGCGGGAAATCTGGAGGTCCACCGGTTGGTGCAGCGGACCGTGCGGGAGCAGATGCCGAAAACCGCCCAGCAATACTGGACACGGGTAACGGTGCAGTTGATGGATGCGTTGTTCCACTGCAACGTGCACGACTCCGACACGTGGGAGTCCTGCCACCGCTTCCTGCCCCATGCCCTGGCCGCCGCCAGGGTGGCGCAGGGGTATGAGACGGCCGAGCCGGAAGCGGGCGCCCTGCTGAACCGGGTCGGCTACTACCTGAAGATGCGGACCCAGTTGGACGCGGCGCGCCGCGTGCTGACCAGTGCCTTCAGGCTGAACCGGGCTTTCTGGGGGCCGGGTCACCCGGAAACGGCGCTGTCGCTGCGGTACCTGGGCGATACGCTGGGTGTGCTGGCCAAGCTGGAGGAGGCCTGCCGTTACCTGGAGCAGGCCCTGGCCATCGATAAGGCGGTCTTCGGACCGGTGCACATTACCGTCGGGGAGGATCTGAACCAGCTGGGCGTGGTCCTCCGGCGGATGGGTCGTTATGCGGAGTCGCGGGCAAAACTGGAGGAAGCCATGGCGGTGGCGGATACCCTCGGTCAGACGCCGTTGAAGGCCAAGACGCTGCACTACATGGCGCAGGTATTGGAGCAGATGGATCAGTCCAACTGGGCGGCCGCCAAGGAGAACTACGAAAAGGCGCTCGCTATGGGTACCAAGCTGTACGGCCAGAATGACCCCTTTGTGGCCACCCGGCGCAACAACCTCGCCCTGCTGCTGCTGCGGATGGGCCGGCCCACCGAGGCGCTGACGCAGTCGACGCAGGCGCTGGCGGTACATCTCACCCAGTACGGCCGGAATCACCGCGAAGTGGCCGCCGACCTGAACAGCATCGGCCTGGCGCTGCGGGAACTCGGGCGGCGTCAGGAGGCCAGAAGCTACTTTGCCTGGGCGCTGGAAGTGGCCCGCACGGTGCTGGATGACCAGCATCCGGACGTGGAGCAAATTCGGGACAACCTGCGGTATATGGCAGAGGAAGAGGCGAAGGGCGGTCCGGCGGCGTAGCCGGCCCGCCCCTTTCCATGCTCCGTGGCAAGTTTTGATCGTGGTGCATGGGGTTTCAGTCCTATAGACTGAATGAGTCAGCTTAAAGTAAAGGGGAGCTTTACAACCTATGAAACGGCTTCTTTCCAGCGTACTTATCGCCGGTCTCGTCATGACCGGGCTCATCCTGCCGGCCCGTCCGGCTCTGGCGGCGACCCAGTCTGCTACGGTGCAGACCACCTGGACCCGGTACAGCATCAACCAGCTGGACGCCTACGAACTGACGGCGTCCGCCGGCCCCCTCAGCATCCAGTTGACGGACGTCAGTGCGCCGGTCGCCATGGTGATCCTGAACGCCACCACCGGCAGCATCCTGCTGACCCATCTGTTCAACCAGACCGACACCACCGCCCAGGTCGATGTGCCGCAGGCCGGCCCTACATCATGGAGTTGGTGCCGAATCTGGCCGGCCAGGTCACCCTGACGGGCAACGATCTGACTGTGACCTCCCCTGAGGTGCCGGCGGTGAAGCTGCCGGTTCTGCAGAAGTATCAGTGGATCACGCAGCCGCTCACCGTGATGGCCGCCGTGCTCAATCCGGCGGTCACGACGAAGCTGAACGTCTATCTGCTGAAGGGGGGCCTGCAGTCTGCCCTGCAGCAGATCAGCCAGCAGGTGGCGCCGCTGCTGTCGGCCAAGCCGGCAGCGGACGGGAGCGTTGCACCGGTCACCATCGACCCCGCCACGCTGGCCGACGGGATCTACACGCTGGCGGGCTTCGGCCTGGGCCAGAACGAGAACATCGGCGGCATGGCGCTGCGCCTGCTGGTGGTGGACAAGGCGCCGGTCTTCAGCGACGTGCCGGCAACCCAGTGGGCCCGACAGTGGGTGGATGCCCTCTCTTACCTGGGCGTCGTTAACGGTCGCGGCGCCGGCACCTTCGCACCGGGCGCCGAGGTGACCCGTGCCGAGTTTGCCAAAATGCTGGCGCTGGCCATCGGCCTGAAACCCGCCAGCGGCAATGACTTTGCCGACGTACCCGACGACTGGTCCCGTCCCTATATCGAGGCGCTCTACCAGGCCAAGCTGGTGACCGGCGAAATGGCGAACGGGCAGCGCTACTTCTATCCCACCCGGTCGATCAGCCGGGCCGAGGCCGCCACCATCATCGGGCGGTCCCAGGGCGTTACCGATGGCGCTTACACCGTGGGCAACACCGGCTTCACCGACTTCAACCAGGTCCCGACCTGGGCGCAGCACGCGGTGGTGGTGCTGACCCAGCGGCTGTTGATCACCGGCTTCCCCGACAACACCTTCCGGCCCCTCCAGACCCTGCATCGTGACCAGGCGGCCAAGATCCTGGGCGGCGTGGTCGGGATCGGACAGTAGAACGCTCACCCTCAGGCGGGATCGGCTGCAAGGCCGGCCCGCCTTTCTCGTGCTCAGCGGCGATTCTGGAAATGGGGCCTTACCCCCCGGGTAGATGGTACAATAGGCTGACCATGCTATGCACGGGAGGCAGCCGCTTTGTCCAAGCTCCAGCAAATCATCAACGGACTAAACCCACCCCAGCAGGAGGCCGCACTGCACAAGACCGGCCCCCTGCTCGTCATCGCCGGCGCCGGCACGGGCAAAACCAAGACGGCGATCCACCGTCTGGCCTGTCTGCTGGAGACCGGCGTTCCGCCGGAGGCGGTACTCTGCATTACCTTTACCAACAAGGCTGCCCGCGAAATGCGGGAGCGGGCGGGGGCGATCGTCGGCGCCGCGGCCGAGAAGGTGATGATCCGCACCTTCCACTCGGCGGCGGTGGTGCTGCTGCGGCAGTACCTGAACCAGTACCCCCAGTCCGGGCGCAAACCCAACTTCGGCATTGCCGACGAATCCGCACAGGTGGCCCTCGTGAAAGAGGTGATCGCCGAGCGGAACTTCGACCTGAAGGTGAACAAGCCGGAGTCCTTTCTCTGGCGCATCAGCCGCTATAAGAGCGAGATGGCCGATCCCGACACCCTGCTCTACCGCCAGCCCAACAGTCAGCTAATGGACTGGCACCGGGTGCAGCTGCTGATCGCCCAATCCGACCGGTATGTGAACCGGTTGACGGCGGAGATCTGGAAGCGGTACGAGGAGAAGCTGCGGCAGAATAACCTGGTCGATTTCGACGACCTGATCAACCTGTTCGTCCGCATGCTGGTGGACGTGCCGCCGGTGCTCCAGGCGCTGCAGGAGCGCTTCCGCTATATCCAGGTGGACGAGTTCCAGGATACCAACATCGCCCAGCTCCACATGATCAAGCTGCTGGGCGGCAGCCGCAGGAACGTGATGGCCGTCGGCTATGACTACCAGAGCCTCTATAGTTGGCGCAGCGCCGACATCCGCTGCATTCTCGACTTCCCGCAGCACTTCGCCGGCGCCCAGGTGGTGAAGCTGGAGCAGAACTACCGCTCCACCGGCGCCATTCTGAAGGCGGCCAACATGCTGATCGCCCACAACCAGGGGCAGTTGCCCAAGACCCTGTTCACTGCCGGCTCCGACGGCTGGCCGATCATGCGATTCGAGGCCGAGACCGGCGAGGCCGAGGCGAAGTACGTGGCCCTGGAGATCAAGCGCATGGCGGCGCAGGGGCGGCGCTACGGCGATTTCGCCATTCTCTACCGGGTCGGCGCCCAGTCCCGTTCCTTCGAGGACCGGCTGCGGGAGGAGGGGATCCCCTACCAGGTGGTGGGCGGCCCCAGCTTCTATGACCGGCGCGAGGTGCAGGACGCCCTGGCCTACTTCAAGCTGCTGGTCAACCCCCGGGACTCCCTCAGCCTGGAGCGGGTGCTGGCGGCGCCCCGGAAGGGCATCGGCGACAAGGGCTATGCCAAGATCATCTCCCTGGCCTCCCGCAACGA
>JBLNEM010000219.1:0-11928 GCA_050262655.1 Mycobacterium leprae
TTACTAAAATTGTACCAGCGAGACCCAAGCGAGTCGTATGCCGTTTTGGTAAAGGTGACGGGGAGCGGCCCATGGCTGCTCCCCGTTCTGCATCCGCTATGATGAGTTTGTCAGTCGGTGAACGGGCAGCGGAAGCGGCTGTTGTTTCCCCAGTGGTACGTCTTCGGGGCTCGCCCATAGACCATTGGCATGGGATACGGCTGCCTCTCGCCGATCTCCATGCGGTCGTAGACGCGCCGACCCATATGCCGTCGCCCGAAATCGAAGTGATCGCGGCAGCGATCGTGGTCGTGGTCGTGATTGTGGTCGTGATTGTGGTCGTGATCGTGGTCGTGATTGTGGTCGTGATCGTGGTCGTGGTCGTGGTCGTGGTCACATTTGCGGTCGTGGTCACGGTCATGGTCGTGGTCACGGTCGTGGTCACGGTCGTGGTCACATTTGCGGTCATGATCGCGGTCATGGTCGCGGTCGTAATCCTGGTCGTATTCGTCTTCGTCATATTCGTGCCGGTCGTAATCATTGCAGTCACATTCATCCCGGTCATAGTCATCGGTCTCAAACTCATCGCGGTCGTGATCATGGTCCTCATCCCGATCATGCCGCCGGTCCCTCTCCAGCGGCCTGCCAATAGCGGCAAACGCTTCCGCCACGGCCCGGACAAACGCCCTCGGCTGCATGATGGCCTGCCAATGCAGATAGAACAACCGGGGTTCCTCCATCTGCCAGTGATTGTGCAGGGCAGTGATCTGAATGCCGTTTCGGCGCAGGACCGAGATAAACAGGTTGACCTCCCGCTGCAAGATCACCGTCTCGCCCAGGCAGAGCGCCCGCCCCTGTTCGTCGGGGCTCTCAAACGAGAGCAGCACGGGCAGCACTAGCGGCGACCGGCTCCGCCGCCGCAGGATGGTGACGGGGATATTCCTGAGTCGCTGGAGCACGAGGACTCCGTTCATACAAGACGAGGAAGCGCCAATCAGGGCAGCCAGTTCGGGTCCCAGGCGGCAAAGGTTACGGTGCAAATACAAGGTGACCCCTCCTCGAGCAACTGCCATGCAGGGGAACTGCCGAGGTCCACATAAACACCCGGCAGTCCTTATCAGCTTATGCGGCAAAACGAGAGGTTGTCACCGGTGTCCATAACCAATGGGGTCGCAAGATATCTTATTACCAATATTGAACCTTGCAGGATAACAGTGGTCTGCTGTGGAAAGGAAGCGCCAACCTGGCCAGAGGAGGGCTTCCCATGGGTACGATCCTTGCCGTCATCGTCGCCGTTGTGGTAGTGGTTCTAGGTCTTCGGCAGATCAAAAAGGAGAGCGGCGTCGCCAACGCCAAGCTACCGCTGCTGCTACCCCTGATCCAGGGAGAAGTGCAGAAGGGCCAAGTCCTGGGTAGATACCTGGATCTGCCGGCACGGGGTCTCACCTTCACCCGCCGGGTGAATGACGAGACCCACCAGCACTGGTGGTCGACCCAGGTCCAGTTAGGCACGACCGCCGCCTGGGATCTGGTCTATGCCGGCAAGGGCCTGATGGGTCTCGGCCAGAAAGAGGTGCTGGTGAAGGCCAAAGACAAGGAACTGAAAGCCCGGCTGGAGGCCTCGGGGCTGCTCCAGTACATGGAGCAGGTGCCCCATGTGCTCGAAGGCAAGGCGGACCTCGGCATGGGGTACGGCTGGCTCTGCTTCAATGTGCGCATCAAGGACGGCGGCGACATTCCCACGCCGGAAGCCTTCCAGTCCTACCTCCAGGTGTTGGCGGACGTCCTGCCGATGGTTCGGGAGGCCCCATAACCCAACCGACAAAAAGAGCGCCCTGCCGTCCGAGTGACGGCTGGGCGTTTCTGGT
The DNA here is from genome assembly GCA_050262655.1 of Mycobacterium leprae. Classification (GTDB taxonomy): domain Bacteria; phylum Bacillota; class Sulfobacillia; order Symbiobacteriales; family Symbiobacteriaceae; genus DASXVX01. The sequence goes on from JBLNEM010000219.1 coordinate 1,848, forward strand.
TTCGGACGGCCCGTGCTAGATCGGCCGGTTGAGGTAGGCCTTCTGCTGATCCAGCGACATGGCGATGAACGAGCACTGCCAACCGCCGATGCGCACCGTCACGTCGCGGTACGGCTTCAGCAGTTCGGCTGCGGCCTGCCGGTCGGCCATCTGACTCGCCTTCACGGACTGTTCGTAGATCTCCTGGAACTTCTGCCGACTGCCGATGGTGATCGACGCGCTGTGCCCCCCGTTGGCCAGGAACTGTTCGATGACGCTGCTCACGATCGCCGACGAACTCTCGTCGGTGTTCAGGCACAGGTCGGTGACGGCGCCGGCCGCAAACCGCTCCAGCCCAAGGGAGTTCAGCGATGCCAGCACGTTGCCGATTCCCTGATGGACCGTTCCGGGCGTGGGCGAGAAGTTCATGGCAATCGGATCGTCGCGGCGGCGATCGGCCGATGCGGCCGCCCCTTTGCCCAACAGATTGTAGATCTCAAAGGAGCCGAGGCCGGCCGTGAAACGGATGTCGAAGTCGCTCCCGAACCGCGCTTCCAGGGCGGGGCCGTAGTAACCGGCAACCAGCCGCAGGCGTCGGGCCCAATCGGCCTGATCGACACTGGTCGGCTGCTTGAGGAAAACCTCATCGCCCAGGGCCTTGGCCGACTGCACCGCCTGGTCAAACAGATCGAGCACCAGCCGACACATCTCGTTGGCCGCCGGATCGTTGTTGCCGAACTGCGGGCTGTTGGTGCTAAAGTCTGTCTGCATGCGGTTGTACAACTGCTGCCTGACAGGGTCCGGCTTGCTCTCCTTCGGCACGGTGAAATTGTGGCGCAGGGCTTCGACCACTTCGGCGAACGTGTATCGCTGCTCGTCGAAGACCCACTTCTTGATGGCGCAGAGTTCGTTGACCATGTTGGGCACCCCGCTGAGGATCGTGCCCCCCAGGCAGTACCGCATCCCACCCCAGGATTTGTCTCTGCCCCGCTCCAGGCAAGAGTCGGAGAGCGCCGAGAAGAGCGGAGTCGGCGTCAGGTACTCGTCTATCATGTAGTAGACGTACATCCCCAGGGCCATCTGATCGACGAAGAAGCCCATGGTCTGGCGCAGCGACCGCAGCAGATCCCCGTACGAGTTGATCTCGCCGGTGCGGTAAGAGCGTTTGCTGCCCCGCAGCACAGCCGGGCTGGAGTCCGAGTCCAGCATGGCACCGTTGTTCAGGGTGCACTCCATCACGGGCATGCCGTGGACCATGCAGAAGGTCCAGTCCGATTTGCCGTTCAGAATCGGCTCCCAACACCCATCCACGGTGAAGTCGTTGGCCAGTTCATTGAACTCCGTGTTCCTGACCATGGCCTGCTTGCCCCGCTCATTCAGCGTCTGGTACAGGGCCGGGATGATCACGTCGTCGTTCAGGATCACTGGGATATTCCCCGTGTGTGCGATCGATTCGGCCACCCGTTCCCGCAGCAGCGTCGGGCTCTCCTTGCTCAGGCGGACATAGAGCCCCGGCGCAGGCAGATTGACGTTCCGGAACCCCTGCAGCATCACCAGGGTGCAGGGGTTGGTGCCATCCGAGCCGTCGGGCTTCTTGCCGCCCAGTACCACGTTCTGCAGGTAGTTGTTGGCGATCGCCCGCTGGTCTGTATACCAGGAGTGGGTGCCCAGCATCACGCTGAAGTCGATGTGGTCCTGCTCCACCAGGTACTCGGTGGTGAAGTTCAGGCGCCAGGCCAGCTTGAGCGCAAGAGACTCGACCAGTTCCACAGCCTTGTCCAGGTCCGTTACGCCCTTGCGTACGGTATGCTCCAGATAAGGCTGAAGCACCTGGTCGAGCCGGCCCAGGGACATGAAATCCATGCTGGCATGCAAGGCGGTATGGACGAAGAGGATGCTCTGCAGCGCCTCATAGAACGTCTCCGCCGGCTCCATGGGCACTTTGCGGCAGATGCGCTCGATCTCACGCAGTTCCGCCTGCCGTGTGGCATCCCGCTCGACCTCAGCCATCTGCCCGGCCAGGTCAGCAAAGCGTCCGGCATAGGCCACGACCGCCTCGCAACTGATCTTGACCGCCCGGTAGAAGTCGATCCGCTCCCGGCGCTGCCGGTCCCTTCCCCTGATCTCCTCCTCGTCGGCGATGGCGGCCTCCTCCGCACCGATCTGCCGGTCGCAGAACGCCAGAATGTACCGCATCCCCCGGGACAGAACGGTCTCGTAGTTGACGGTGTTGTGGCCCAGCAGCGACAGCTGGGAGCGGTCTGCCACGCTTGCGACCCGCTTCTCGTCGGGCGTCAGGTAGTTGGGAAAGACCTTGCCCAGGCCGTGCGATCCCAACGGCATGGTGCCGACCAGCAGTTCCCCGTCGAAGATCTCGTATGTATGGGTAGCAACGGAGTAGGCCGGGGTGGTCATCGCCTCCAGCATCGCCTGAATGGCACGGGCCCGCCGGACGATGACCGGTTCTTTCGCACAGATCGCGGCGATGTCCGGAAGCATCTCGGGCTGGAACCACTCGCCGGAGCGGTTGGTGAAACCACGCTCCTGCAGTGCGTCACGTAGTCGTTTCGTCCGCTCTGTAAGCTGATCTCGGAGCCCAGTCGGAAGCGCTGTACTCATGGGACTTCCCCTTTCTCGAGGCACAGCCGGCAATCGGTGGCCGGCGCGGTGGATGGACGCCACGGGGAGCCAGGCCAATGGGATAACAGGTCAGCGGAGAATCGCAGCCGTGATCCCCCACTCCCGGAAGTGGTCTGTGATCTGGTCCAGCTGCGCCGTGGTCGGCAGGACGGCCGGCCCGACCGGACAGATCAGGCCCATCGCCGCGTAGTAGTGCGACGTATCCGGATTGCAGGGCAGGAGTTGGATCTCCGCCAGCCCGCAGGAACGCATGCGTTCTGCGATCCAAGCCAACGAAGCCGGATCAGCGGTATAGCCAGCCACAATCGGGGTCCGGATGATGACGCGCCGCCCGAGGGCAGCCACAAACCGAAGGTTCGCCTCGACCTGCTGCTCCAGATGGACCGGACGCCTATATAGCGGCGACGGCCGCAGGCCAAAGAGCCAGCAGTCGACCAGGTCGGCCACCGCGGCATAGGACTCGGTCGGCAGACAGCCGGACGTCTCCACGGCGGTATGCACCTGCGCCGCATGGCAGCGTTCCAGCAAACTGCGAACCGCCTGTCCCTGCAGCAAGGCCTCGCCGCCGCTCAAGGTAATGCCGCCGATGGGTCGGACCAGGGCCAGCTGGGGAGCGAGCAGTTGCCACACCTCTGCCACCGTCGCTTCGACGGTGGGGAGGCACAGGGCACCGCCGTGACGCCCCTGACCAGAAACGGGACAAGCATCAACACACTTCCCACAGCGGATGCAGCGCTCCCTGTCCAACCGATGTTCGCCGCCCTTTAGGCTGTGAACCCGTTGCGGACATGCCTGCACACAGGCACCGCAGTGGGTGCACCGGGCCGGGAAGAAGAGCAACGGGGCGGAATGCCGCCACGAATGAGGCGAATGACACCAGGGACAGCGGAGGTGGCAGCCCTGCAAGAAGAGCACGGTGCGGCAGCCCGGTCCGTCGTAGCGGCTGAACCAGGCCACGTCGAAATACCGCAGCTTCGTGCTGTCCGCCATCTTCATCGCCTCGCGATCGCTCCTGACCTCACTCCCACCATTTATTTTGTCTATCGATTTAGTGAAGGTGATCTTTTATTGCATCCAGAATATTACGGTCCATAATCCCATCGGCTATCCGCCGGCAAAAGCCAATACGATTCGGATGGTCAGGCCGGGGGCCAGGGGAGCGTGGAACCGCTCCGGCCTGACCACGGCATCACCGGCCAGGAGCAGTACGGACCGTCTGAGTCCCGAGCCGTCGTTGATCAGCTTGCCGAACTCCGGAAAGGCGGTGGTCAGGTTCTGCAACACGGCCGCCATGGTGTCACCCTCCACCTGTACGGCGGACTGGCCGCCCACCCAGTGGCGCCAGGGAGCCGGAATCACGACCTCATGCGCCGACATCTAATCGCACCTCCCCGTAGCAGCAGCGTTTGGCGCGGCCCAACACTTGGTTCGCGAAAGGGGAATTCAGGATGCTTGGTGGTTACATGGGACGGATCCTATGGGTTGACCTGACGAAGGGGCACATCCGGGAAGAACCACTGGACGAAGGCATGGCGCGGGATTTCATCGGCGGATACGGACTTGGCGCACGCATCCTCTATGAACGCCTGCCGGCTCATGTAGATCCGCTGGGTCCGCATAACATCCTGGGCTTTGTCACCGGTGTCTTGACCGGGACGCCGTGCATTGAAGGGAATCGCTTCGCCGTCGTCTGCAAATCGCCGCTCACCGACACCTGGGGCGACTCCAACTGTGGCGGGAATTTCGGACCGGCGCTGAAGGCCGCCGGGTTCGACGCCATCTTCTTCACCGGGCAGTCGCCAAGACCGGTCTACCTCCACATTCGTGACGGAGTGGCCCAGTTGGCTACCGCCTTCGAACTGTGGGGCCTGGATACCGTCGAGACGGAAGGGGCCCTCAAGCAAAAACTGGGCACAGATGCCGAAGTGGCCTGCATCGGGCCTGCTGGGGAAAAGCTCAGCCTGATCTCCGGCATTATCACCGACGAAGGGCGTGCGGCTGGCCGTTCCGGCGTCGGAGCGGTGATGGGCGCCAAACGGCTGAAGGCGGTTGTGGTCCAGGGCCGTCAAAGCGTGCCCATGGCCGATCCGGCCAAGGCTGACGCACTGCGCAAAACATACATGGAGAAGGCCGATCCAGATTCAAAGGCCTTTTTCACCACGACCGGCACCCTGGGCAGCCTGCAGCCGGGTGTCGTGTCGGGCGATTCGCCGGTCAAAAACTGGGGCGGCGCCGGCCCGACCGATTTCCATAAAGGGTTCCAGGCCTTCGATCCGGCCCGGACCCTATCGTATCGCACGGCGAAGTATGGCTGCTGGCAGTGCACACTGGCCTGCGGGGGCCGCATGTCGGTCAAGGACGGCCCTTACGCGGTCGAGAGCACCCACAAGGTGGAGTACGAGACAGCCGGGGTCTTCGGCACCCTGACCCTGAACGACGACTTCGAGTCGCTGATCAAGTGCAGCGACCTCTGCAACCGGTATGGCTTCGACTCGATCTCGGCGGGCTGCACGGTCGCCTTCGCCATCGAGTGCTTCATGAACGGCGTGCTGACCAAAGAGCAGACCGGCGGCCTGGAGCTGTGCTGGGGAAACGACCGGGCCATCGTGGCCCTGCTGCAGTTGATGGGTGAGCGTAAAGGGATCGGCGAGTTCCTGGCCGACGGGGTGCGCCGGGCCCAGGCCTACTTCGGCGAGGAGTCCGATGCATACGCCATCCACATTCATGGGCAGGAGGTCCCCGCACATGACCCGAAGTATGGGCCGGGTCTGGCTGTCACCTTCGTGATGGATGCGACCCCCGGCCGCCACACGCAGGGTGCGGAAGAGTCCCTGCCGCCAGGCCTGAACCTGAAGGCGCCGGATCGCACGCAGCAGCAAGGACGTGGCGAGCTGCACCGGACGGCCGTCTGCCTGAACCACGTGAGCGCTGCCGCCGGCATCTGCAACTTCGGCTTCTACACCTACGACTTCCAGTACATTCCCGACTTCCTGGAGGCGGTCACCGGCGAGCACTGGGACCTGCACCGCTGCCTCATGACGGGCGAGCGCATCGCCGACATGCGCCACCTCTTCAACCTGCGGGAAGGACTCAACCCGCTCACCTGGAAGGTCCCGCCCCGGCTGCTCGGCCGCCCGCCGCTGAACGAAGGCGAGAATGCCGGCTTCACGGTGCAGTTGGAGTCGATGGTGCAGGAGTATCTGCAGGCGATGGACTGGGACCGTGTGACCACATGGCCCAGTGAGAAGCGGCTTACCGCACTCGGCCTCGAACGCTTCCTGCCGATCGAAGGCTGACACATTGACTGTACCCAAACGTTTGCGTCTTTTCAATCGTAGAAATTTAAAGTTTCACCGCTAGACGGTGGATCAGCTTCTGCCAAACACGTGTCACCTCAAACATTTGGAGCCGAGGGTTTGCCCTCGGCTCCATTCGTATGAAGTGCCCTAACAAATCCGGGGCAGGTTCTCCCCCGCCAGCATCTCGAGGCGGCGGGTACCGCCCATGGGCGTGCGGAGGAATGCCCGTCCCCCCCGTCCACCCACGTAGCCCACTACTTTCGCCCCGGCCCCTTCGGGCAGACTCCGCATGGCGGCCACGGCGGCGTCCACCTCATCGGTCGGACAGAAGGCGAGCATCCGGCCCTCGCAGGCCAGGTAGAGCGGCTCCAACCCCAGCATTTCGCAGGCGGCCGTCACGCCGGGCTGCACCGGCACCTCTTCCTCTGCCAGCACCAGGTCGCAGCCCGAGTCGGCGGCGATCTCCGCCAGTGCCGTGGCTACGCCGCCCCGGGTGGGGTCACGCATCATGGCCAGGTGCGGCGAGGCCGCCATGACCGCAGCCGACAGGCGATTGAGCGGCGCCACGTCGCTGCTCACCTGCGTTTCAAACGCGAGGCCGGCCCTGGCCGACAACACCGCTACACCGTGTTCGCCGATTCCGCCGCTCACGATGATGGCCATGCCCGGCTGCACCCGGTGCGCCCCCAGATCGAGGCCCGGCATCACCCAGCCCACGCCGCTGGTGTTGATGAAGCAGCCATCCACCTGCCCCCGGGCTACGACCTTGGTATCGCCGGTCACGACGGTGACCCCCGCCTCGGCCGCCGTCTGGCCCATCGCCGTCACGATCCGCTTCAGATCGGCCACCGGGAAGCCTTCCTCCAGAATGAAGCCGGCGGTCAGCCACAGCGGCCGGCTCCCCGCCACCGAAAGGTCATTGACCGTACCACAGATCGCAATCCGCCCCAAATCGCCACCGGGGAAGAAGATCGGGCTGACCACAAAGGAATCCGTGGTCATGGCGATCCGCCCCGGGCCGTGCGGGAGGGCGAGCACTGCGCTATCCCCGCCCCGCTCCAGCGTGGGGTTGGACAGAAGTGGGTGGAACAGCTCCTTGATCAGCCGGTGGGTCGCCAGCCCCCCGTCGCCCTGTGCCAGCGTAATGCGTTCTTCTGCCATGTTCGTTCCCTCCGCTATTCGCCGGCCGGCGCCGGTTCGCTCGCGTCGCCGTAACGGTAGTAGGCCGCACAGGCGCCCTCGCCGGAGACCATGCAGGGCCCCAGGGGCATCTCCGGCCGGCAGGCCCGCTTGAAGAGCGGGCAATCGGTCGGCCTGATCTCGCCCCGCAGCACCTCGCCACACCGGCATCCCTTCCTGGGTGTGGGTGACGGCACCTCTGCCGGAAAGGCCTGGGTCGCATCAAAATGACTGTACTCCGGCCGCAGGGCCAGCCCGCTCTGAGGGATCAGACCGAGGCCGCGCCAACTGGCATCCACCGGCACGAAGGTCCGGTCGATGATTGCGCGGGCCGCGGGGTTGCCCTCGGGCCGCACCCACCGACTGTATGCGTTGAACAGCATGGCTTCCCGGTGGCCAAAGGCCGCGTCCACCAGGTAGTAGACGGCCGTCAGAATGTCCAGCGGCTCAAAGCCGGCGATCGCCGCGGGCATGCCGTACTCTGTCGCCAGGAAGCGAAAGCCCTGCTCGCCCAGAACCGTGCTCACATGGCCCGGACAGATGAACCCGTCCAGCCGGGCGCCGCCGCTGCCCAGCAGCGCCCGCATGGCCGGCGGCGTCAACTTGTGAACGCTGTGGACGAAGAAGTTTTGGGTGCCCTGTTCTACCGCTGATTGAATCGCCAGGGCGGCCGCCGGGGCCGTCGTCTCAAAGCCAATGCCCAGAAAGATGACCGGCCGCGTCGGTTCGGCCGCAGCCATGGCCAGGGCATCCATCGCCGAGTAGACCACCCGGACATCGGCTCCCTGCGACCGCCGCTCTGCCAGGCTAGTGGCAGAGCCCGGCACCCGAATCAGGTCGCCATAGGTGGCGATGATCGCGGTCGGCACGTCGCAGTAAGCCAGCATCCGATCGATCTCGCCATCGGCGGTGACACAGACCGGGCAGCCGGGCCCGCTCACCAGTTCCACGGCGCCGTTCAGCGCCGAGCGGATGCCGGTCCGGGAGATCGCCACCGTGTGCGTGCCGCAGATCTCCATCAACCGCACGGGCCGTCCGCCCTCCTCTACCTTGCGGCGGATGCGGGCCACCCACTGCCGGGCGGTCTGTCCGTCCCGCAGGGCCTTGTTGAGATCATGCACGCTCATCCCCTCCGTCTTCAGGGGCTGCGCCATAGGCCTCGGCAATCAGGGCCAGCGTCTCCTCGGCCTCTGCCTCGTCCAGCACCTGAATGGCTACACCGGCGTGCATCAGCACCCACTGCCCCACGGCCACCGGTGCCACCAACGTCACGTCCACGGTCCGGCGGTTGCCCGACAGATCAACCGTCGCCTGGCGTCCGTTCACCGCCACAATCTTTGCCGGGATCGCTAGACACATCCCAATTGCCACCTCCTGCGGGCGATCATCGCCTGGCCGAGGGCAATGCCCCCGTCCCCCGGCGGTACGGCCCGGTGCCGGTATACGTCAAACCCCTTCGCCGTCAGCCCGTCCGAGACGGCAGCCAGGAGCCATGCCGACTGGAAGGTGCCGCCGCTCAGACAGACCCGGTTCAGCCCCGTGGCGGTGCGGGCTGCCTCGGCCCCCGTAACAGCCATGGCCGCCACGGTGGACAGGAAGCGCCCCGCCAGATACTCCCGGGGCATCCCACGGCCCAGATCGGTCAGCAGCCCGTCCAGCAAAAGACCGGGGTCAATAAGATCATCTTTCAGGCCAACAGGATAAGCTGGCCCGCTGTCGGCCACCGCCCCCAGTTCAATCGCGGCCTGCCCCTCGTAAGTCTGTCGCCGACAGATGCCCAGCAGTGCGGAAACACCGTCGAACAGCCGTCCCGCGGTGCCGGCCGGCGGACAGTTGAGGCCGGAGCGGATCATCGCCCGGGCAACCGCCACCTCCCTGGCGCTGCCGCCGGCCCCTGCCGGCGAGCCCGAGCCGCAGAAGGTCGCCCCCTCTACCAGCGCAGTCAGCCGGTCGAGCCCGGCCTCGCCCAGGTGGGCCGCCACCAGTCCGGCAGCCGCCATGAGCGGTTGATGAATCGCTGCCTCGCTGCCGGGAAGGGGGCTGTAGGCCAGGTGCGCAATCCGGCGAAAGTCGGTGAAGCCGCCCGCCAATACCTCGAAGCCCCAAATCGCCCCGTCGGTGCCATAGCCCGTGCCATCCAGCACCAGCCCGATCACTTCGTCGTCCAAGCGGTTATCCGCCATGCAGGCCGCCAGATGGGCATGGTGATGCTGCACCGCCACTTTGCGCCCCAGCGGCAGTTCCCGTGCCAGCGCCGTGGAGCGATAGCCGGGGTGCATATCATAGGCCACACCCTCCGGCTCAATCCCGGTCAGCCGCTCCATGCTGGCCAGGGCCCGTAGGAAGTTGGCCCGGGCCTCCTCGCTCACCTGGTCACCCAGGTGCTGGCTGAAGACCGCCCGCTCGCCTGACAGCAGGCAGAAGGTGTTCTTGATCTCACCGCCCACGCCCAGCCAGGCCGGCCCCTCGCCGCCGCTCACAACGATCGGCCGGGGCACGTAACCCCGGGAGCGGCGCAGGAAGAAAGGCTCACCGCCAGAGACCTGCAGCACCGAATCATCGCAGGGGACGTGGATCGGCCGGTTATGGATCAGGAACGCATCGGCAATGTGCCCCAGGTAAGCGTAAGCCTCCGCTTCATCGATGCAGAGCGGCAGGCCGCTGGGGTTGCCGCTGGTCATCACCAGCACCGGCGGCCCCGCCTGAAGCAGCAGCAGGTGCAGCGGGGTGTAGGGCAACATGACCCCCAATGTGTTCAGCCCGGGTGCCACCGACGGCGCAATGCCGCCGCCGCTGTACGGCAGCAGCAGAATGGGTGCCGCGGGCGAAGTCAGCTGCTGCTCCTCCGCGGCGCTGACGGTGCAGACCCGCCGAACGGTCTCCAAATCACGGGCCATGACGGCAAACGGCCGGTGAGGCCTCCGCTTGCGATCGCGCAGGAGCCGTACCGCCGATTCGTTGCCGGCGTCACAGGCCAGGTGAAA